>CAYNPW010000003.1:0-91319 GCA_964399215.1 uncultured Ruminococcus sp.
CCGGCAATGATGACGCTATCAGAGCAGTAAAGCTTATCGCAGGCTGCATGGCTAACGCTATCATTGAAGGCAGACAGGGCGAGGACGCTGAGGCTTCCGCTGAAGAGGCTGAAAAGGTTGAAGAGACCGACGAGGCTGCTGAGTAATAAGACTTTTTCAAGGCAGACAATTTCACATAATTTGTCTGCCTTATCTTAATAATATCGAATTGGAGGAATATAAAATGGGTAAGGTATCCGTACAGGAAATTAAGGAGCTTATGACAGCCACAGGCGTAGGTATGATGGACTGCAAGAAGGCGCTTGTCGAGGCTGACGGCGATATGGACAAGGCTGTTGAACTGCTCAGAGAAAAGGGACTTGCTACTCAGGCTAAGAAGAGCGGCAGAGCTGCTGCCGAGGGTATTGTTGCGGCAGTTGTAAAGGGCAGCACAGGCGTACTTCTCGAGGTCAACACAGAAACTGACTTCGCTGCAAACACAGACGATTTCAAGGCATTCGTTGCAGCAGTAGCAGATACGATCATAGAAACAAATCCTGCTGATGTAGACGCTCTCAAGGCAGCAACTATCAGCGGCGGAAATTCGACAGTTGACGCTGTTCTCACTGAGCTTGCAGGTATGAAGATCAGAGAAAACATCGTTATCCGTCGTTTCACAAGACTTGAGGGTACTCTTGCATCATACGTTCACAACGGCGGCAGCATCGGCGTTCTTGTAAAGCTTGATACTGACCTTTCAGGCGACTCAATTGCAGCTATCGGTAAGGACGTTGCAATGCAGTCTGCGGCTCTTAACCCTGCATATCTCAACCGTGAGCAGGTTCCTGACGAGGTTCTTGCTAAGGAGAAGGAGATCATGCTCGCTCAGATGGCTGAGGATCCTAAGATGGCTAACAAGCCTGAGCAGGTTAGAATCAAGATCGTTGAGGGCAAGGTTGGCAAGTACTATAAGGAAAACTGTCTCTTGGAGCAGGCTTTTGTTAAGGACGACAAGCTTTCTGTACAGGGCTATGTTGACGCAGAGGCTAAGAAGCTCGGCGGCTCTATCAGCGTTGCGGAGGTTATCCGTTATGAGCGCGGCGAGGGTATCGAGAAAAAAGAAGATAATTTCGCTGACGAGATCGCATCAATGATCAAGTAATCGGTATAAATTCAAGGCATGACGTTTGTACACTGATAAAAATGTTTAAGCCATAGCATTTTTGATTCATTATCAAAAGTGCTGTGGCTTTTGTATTGACAAAACAATTTTTATAATGTAAAATTTTCTAAGATAAATCGGAATTTGTAATTGGAAAGATACACAATACAGGAGGAATATATGAAAACAAATCTAATTATAGTGGAAGGACTTCCGGGCAGCGGAAAGAGTACAACAGCAGCGATGATTGCTGATGAACTGAATAAAAAAGGAAAAAAGGTTATTTGTGCTGATGAGGGTGTCCAGGAACACCCGGCTGATTATGCCGATTATGATTTCCCTGATTTTGAAACAGAGAGGACGAAGATACTTGAAAAGTGGCGTTTATTTACGGATGGCTGCAAAAAAGATAGGATATATGTTTTCAACTGTATTTTTTTACAGAATCCGATGTGTGAAACGATGATGCGGTTTGGCATGGATTATTTAGGTTCTCAGAACTATATTTCAGAAATAGCAGAAATCATCAAGCCATTGAATCCTGTCATAATATATATCGATCAGCCGTATATCAAAGAAGCAATTGACCGTGTGCTTGATGAGCGTGGAAATGACTGGCTGAATGCCGTCATTGATTACCATACCTCACAAGGGTACGGAAAACAGAACGGGCTTTCCGGTTATGAGGGATATATTCAATGTCTGGAAGAAAGGAAGGTCAGGGAACAAAATATTTTGCGGGTGCTTGATATTGATTATTATACGGTCAGTCAGGATATAAAAGCAGAGGAATTTGCAGAATTATTTGCTTCGGCTGGTTGGAGTTGTCCTGAACGGGAGCAGATTGACCTTGCTATCCATAACAGTACAAAATCATTTGTTGTGCGCCATAAAGGAAGAGCTGTTGCAACGATAAACTGGCTTGGCGACTATGGGATGCACTGGTTTATGAAAGAGTTTATTGTGCGCAGGGAATATCAAGGGAAGGTGATAGGAACTTTTCTTTATCGCTTCTCAGAGAACTTTATAAGAAGTACTTTGAAAGAGAATTGGAAGGTCTGTGTAGACCTGAGGACTTCTACGGGAACGGAGAATTTTTATCGCGGCCTCGGTTTCCAAACAATGTCGGGAAACAAAATGGGTAGTGGAATGGAAAAAATAATAGAGCGATAACGAGGTATTGCAGGTAGAAATTATTAACTTCTGATTTACGTAAGTAAACAAATAACAAAAACTAAGCCCGAAAGCAATTTTTTAAGTTGCTTTCGGGCTATACTTATTTATGAGCGACTGTCTTTTGTCCTGCTTTTTTGTGCAAAGAATACACGCAGAAAATCTCACTGCAGCCGTATTCCTATATTTTGATGAAATTAGCTTTTCGCTCCTTAAAAAATGAAACGTACTTAAAGCCTGCGCTTTCCGCAAGGTCTATACCTTCGGATATACCTTTTCCTATGTCAGAGGCACAGTGAGCGTCCGAACCTATTGTAATTATTTCTCCGCCCATATTACGAAACAGCTTTACATATTCAAGCTCGGGGAATGCCCTGCCGTACTTCTGTCGAAGTCCCGAGGTGTTTATCTCAATACCCTTTCCTTTTGATATCAGCGTTCTGAAAATTACCCTTATCTGTTCGTCCCAGCGAGACAGATCGACTTCAATACCGTAGTCGCCGCATATATATCTCAGCGGATAGGTAAGATGTCCCAGTACGTCGAATTTTCCCCAGCGGCACATTTCAAGCATTTGTGCAAAGTAGTTGTCGAGGAGGGCATAAATGGTTTTAAAGTCCATTTTATTGTACTCTAAAAAATAAAAGTCCTCTGCGCCCTTGTTCTGATGATGTGAACCGATTATAAAATCGAGTTCCTTGCAGGCGGCTATCTCCTCGGCTTTTTCAAGGTACTGCAAGGGCTGTCCCAGTTCTATACCGACAAGGAAATTCAGCTTGCCCGAAAGAATATAACGCAGTTGAGTCTGCTTTTTAATGCTTTTGACAGCGTACTCCCCTGCGCCGTACATTATGGGATCTTTCGCCTCGCTCGGATCGTCAAAATAATGCTCTACGGAATGCCAAAAATTGCAGTCGCAATGGTCTGTAACAGCATACGCGGACAGCCCCAGTTCCTGCGCTCTTTTGCACATATCCTCCATACTGTCCTTTGCGTCGGGAGAAAAACTGCTGTGCGTATGCAAATCTATAAGAAATCTGCTCATATTTCTACCTCAAAATACTGTATTTTTCAGCAAGATAACGTCCTGCTCTTGCCGCCCTTGATACAAAGCTCTTGCATGTACAGTCCGCATATTTGTCGGACTTGCCCATATAGACCTCCAGCGAGATAGCGCCGCCGTAATTTGCGGCGGAAAGCTTTTTCAGAAAGTTATCATAATCAATATTTCCGTCATATGGAATTAAATGTCCGTCTGAATTACCGTCATTATCGTGAATGTGAAGAGCTTGAAGTCTATCAGAAAATTTAGTAAGACAGTCTGTACCCTTAGAAAAGCAGTTTTCATGTCCTACGTCATAGCAAAATCCTACATTTTTACAATCACCGAAATTATCAAAAATAATATCCAGAAACTGCGGCAGCTGAATATTCTCGAAAAGCAGACTGACATTTTTTTTGACCGCCTCGTTTATAAGCTTATCAAAATTGTTCAATCCGAATTTACCCGATTTCGGCGGCACCAGTCCGTCAGTAGGATGAACGATAACTTTCTTTACTCCGTTTTCGGAGCACACATTGATACATTCCAAGGTTCTGTTGAGAACATATTCACTGACGGGACATAGCTCCCACAATGCGTTCATTCTGTCAAACGGCGAGTGAACGTTTTCAATTTCCAGACCGAACCTGTCCGCAGTCTCGTACTGCGTGTACATAAGTCCCTCGGAAAATCCCAGCATTACGCCGTCAAATCCGCTGTCTTTTATAAGCATAAGCCTGTCCTCAAACGGTATCTTAAAGGTAAAATCCGCATACATATTCAGATTCATAGTCAAAGTCTCCGTAAATGAAAGCAGGAAGAGATGACAACCTCTTCCCTGCCAATTTTAGTTTTTAAGTGAATGCAAAGGCGCAGGAATTTGTCCGCCCCTGTTAATGAACTTGCTTGCCGACTCCTTTTTCAAAGGCATAACCGGACCGCAGCCGAAAAGTCCTCCCCAGTCAAGCTCCTCACCGACTTTTTTTCCGATTGCAGGAATTATTCTGACCGCAGTAGTCTTACAGTTTACCATACCTATCGCCGCTTCGTCCGCAATAATAGCCGCAAGAGTATCCGCAGAGGTGTCGCCGGGTACAACTATCATATCAAGACCTACCGAGCATACGGCAGTCATAGCTTCAAGCTTTTCAATGCAAAGCGCACCGCTCTTAGCTGCGTCTATCATACCCGCATCCTCTGATACTGGTATAAATGCTCCTGAAAGTCCGCCAATTCTCGAACAAGCCATTACGCCTCCCTTTTTAACTGCGTCGTTGAGCAGCGCCAGCGTTGCAGTAGTACCGTGAGTACCGCATTTTTCAAGGCCAATTTCCTCAAGTATATGCGCTACCGAATCGCCAACCGCAGGAGTAGGAGCAAGAGAAAGATCTACTATACCGAAAGGTACGCCCAGTCTCTCTGAGGCTATAGTACCAACCAGCTGTCCCACTCTTGTGATCTTAAATGAAATTTCCTTTATCACGTCGGAAATTTTCGTAATATCAGCGTCAGGATACTTAGCAAGAGCCGCTCTCACAACTCCCGGACCCGAAACGCCTACGTTTATCATACAGTCAGGCTCGCCTACACCGTGGAAAGCTCCCGCCATAAACGGATTATCGTCAACTGCATTGCAGAACACCACAAGCTTAGCAGCACCAAAACATGCGGAGTCCACTGTCTTTTCAGCGCACTCTTTGATAATTCCGCCCATAAGCTTAACGGCATCAAGATTGATACCAGTCTTTGTGGAACCGATATTTACCGATGAGCAAACTCTTTCCGTCTCTGCAAGAGCCTGAGGAATGGAATTTATAAGTTCAACGTCTCCTGCGGAAAAGCCTTTCTGTACCAGGGCTGTATATCCGCCGATAAGGTTAACGCCGACTGCCTTTGCGGCGGCGTCCATAGCATATGCAAATTTTACCGGAGAACACTTGCATGCAGCGGAAACAATAGCAATAGGGGTAACCGAAATTCGTTTGTTGATTATGGGAATTCCTAGCTCCTTTTCTATCTGCTCTCCTACCTCAACAAGTTTAGCCGCCTTTGTTGTGATCTTATTATATACATTTTCACAAGCCTTATCTATATTGCTGTCAATACAATCCAGCAGTGAAATGCCCATTGTTATTGTACGTATATCAAGACATTCGTCCTGTATCATACGGATAGTTTCAAGAACGTCATAAGTATTAATCATCTGTCAGAAATCCTCTCGTTAAATGTGGTGCATACAGTTGAAAATATCCTCGTGCATCGTGTGGATCTTTACGCCCATTGTGTCTCCCAGTTCTGAAAGAGCGTCGGAAAGAGCCGCAAAATCCTTATTGAGCTTGGAGATATCCACAACCATTATCATTGCGAAAAGCTCCTGCAATACAGACTGCGTTACCTCCTCAACATTTGCATTATATTCAGCGCACTTTGTACTAACCTTAGCAAGAATGCCTACTGCGTCCTTGCCGATAACCGTAACAACAGCTCTCATAATATATACCAGCCTTTCATATCAGATTATTTTAACCTATTCATTATATCATATTTTATAGCTTTTGCCAATAGGTATATTTATAAATATTCTATTAACTAGCCCTGAGACAGTGTTATCTTACGCTTATATTCGTTGGAAAATTCAGGCTTCAGCTCCGTAGCAAGCTCCTGAAGCCTTACTGCGTTTCTTTCAAGCTGAGAAATACGCTGTGCCTGCGGAGAGGACTGCTCCAGCTTTTTCAATGAGGTATCAAACAAAAGCTTTCTGTTCTTCGCTTTTGCAAGTATTTCTCTTCCACGGTCGTTAAATGCGAGTATACGTCCGTAGGGGACAGGGAAAATGTCCTGACCGCGTACCCCGAGTGTAAGATGAACAAGCATTCTGCGCACCCTTGCAAAAGTAATATTTCTGCTTTTAAAATTCTCCGCAAACTCAGCTGCAGAAGATACTCCCGATTCTCTGATAGAAATAAATCTGTTAGCAAGCTTATTGTTCATATCCGGAAGACTTAAAAGTTCATCATAATCTGCTGTCATTATTTTGTATATCATAATTTTGTCTAGATTACCTATACTGTAAACTCGTCCGTCATAGCCTTCGGGTACGAAAGTTCCGTAGTCCTCGTCGGAACATATAAGACTTCTGATATATGAGGCAGAGGCAAACTCCCCCTGAGCCGTACCGCAGTCGTGTCCCACGGAATTTCGTCTCACAGCCAGAAATCTCATATTAGGATCAAGCCTTTGGGCAGACTTTATATACTCAACAGCCAAAGTATTGTTTGGCTTGCTGAAAAGTCCGTAAAGCGCTGTATCCTGCTCCCCCGCCGCCTTTGTCAATGCCTGAGGATAAGTGAGTCCCGATGACAGGTAATCACGTACAGACTGTGAATTTTTAAGACTTTCGGAAATCTCCGCCCCGCGTTCAAGCAGAGAAATATCTCCGCACTCGCACCCGAATGACAGCATATCCACTGCTCCCAGAGCCGCTAAAAGCTCAACAGCAGATCTTGCGAAAATCTCTCCGTTTGAGCAGGAATACGGACAGGGCAATTCAATTACCAGATCCACTCCGTTTCTCACAGCAACAGAGGCGCGGTCAAATTTAGAAAACACCGCAATGTCCCCACGCTGGACAGCCGAGCCGCTCATAACCGACACAATATGCGTAGCCCCTGCGGCACGGGTCATTTCAAGCTGATACTTATGTCCATTGTGAAAAGGATTGTATTCGGCAATTACTCCTGCTATAAGCATTTTTATCCTCCAGAACTAAATATTTGCTAAATCACTAAAATTCCAATAAAAAATTGTGCAATATGTATATTTATGAACTATACTCTTGAAATTCATACAAAAAATTGCTATACTTATAGTATATGATATTAGGGGCTTAAAGTCAAGTCCGTATCAATAAATTTAATCGAGAGGGGATTTTTCATTATGAAAATCTTAGTAGTTAATGCAGGTTCGTCCTCACTTAAATATCAGCTCCTTGATATGGCTGACGAATCTGTTATTGCAAAGGGAAACTGTGACAGAATAGGCGTTGACGGTCATGTCAGTGCAAAAACAGGCGACGGAAGACAGCTTGAGCAGGACTGCAGCTTCCCTACGCATACAGAAGCTTTTGAAAAGCTTGTTGAGGTTCTTACCTCCGGAGAAACAAAGGTTATCGACTCCATGGCTGAGATCTCTGCCGTAGGACACAGAATAGTTCAGGGCGCAGAGGTTTTCAAGGAGACCTGTCTTGTTACCGACGAGGTCATTGACAAAATAGACGATCTTGCAGAGCTTGCTCCTGTACATAATCACCCCCATGCTCTTGCACTCAGAGCCTGCAAGGCTGTAATTCCCGAGGGAACACCTCAGGCGGTCGTATTTGACACTGCTTTCCACTCCACAATGCCCAGAAAGGCTTTCCTGTATGGTCTGCCTTACGAATGCTATACGGATCTCCATGTAAGAAAGTACGGCTTCCACGGAACTTCACACAGATTCGTTTCAAGTGAGCTTGCAAAGCTTATGGACAAGCCTGTTGAGGAGCTTAAGATCGTATCCTGCCACTTAGGAAACGGATCGTCAATTACAGCTATAAACGGTGGAAAATCAGTAGACACGTCAATGGGATTTACTCCGCTGGACGGTCTTGTAATGGGCACACGCTGCGGTTCTGTCGACCCGTCGGCAGTTGACTATGTGGAAAAGAAAATGGGCTTTACTCCCGATCAGATGACCGAGTACATGAACAAAAAATCAGGATTTCTCGGACTTTCGGGTATCGGCTCAGATAACAGAGACATTCAGGCTGCCGCTCAGGACGGTAATGAGAGAGCTCTTATCGTAAGCGAGATATTCACATATCAGATAAAGAAATTCATCGGTTCCTATGCCGCAGCAATGAATGGTGTTGACGCTGTTATTTTCACAGGAGGTATCGGAGAGAATGCCCCCGAAGTAAGAGCTGCCGCTTGTTCAAATCTTGATTTCCTCGGCATCAAGATAGACGCTGAAAAGAACCTTTGCAGAGGTATCTGCAAGGAGATATCCTCAGACGACGCTGCAACAAAGGTATTTGTTATTCCAACAAACGAGGAACTGCTTATTGCAAGAGACACACTTGCGCTTATCTCAAAATAATTACAAAAAATATCCGCTGTACTTTCGAGTACAGCGGATTTTTTATAAACTAGTCATTTTTCAGACGTTCCTCCAGCCGTTTACAAATGGTCTTAAGAGCCTTTATTCTTGCGTATTTCTTATCGTTTCCCTCTATTATAGTCCAAGGTGCAAACTCCGTAGAGGTTCTTTTAACCATTTCGTCGACTGCGGTCTCGTATTCATCCCATTTTTCACGGTTGCGCCAGTCCTCATCGGTGATTTTCCAGCGTTTAGAGGGTGTGTTCTCACGCTCCTTAAAGCGTCGGTACTGCTCGTCCTTATCTATATTTATCCAGAACTTTATGATGACTGCGCCCCATTCATTGAGCATACTTTCAAATTCGTTGATCTCCTGATATGCCATATCCGCACGATATTTCGGTGTGATCTTCTCGATAGGCTCAACCATAACTCTGCCGTACCATGTTCTGTCAAATATCGTAAAATGTCCGTCATTTTCAAGCCTTGTCCAGAAACGCCACAGATAATGTCTTGCAAGCTCGGACGGCTCGGGAGAGGCAATGGGTTTGACCTCGTATCCTCTTGGATCGAGAGCCGCCGCCACACGCTTGATATTGCCGCCCTTTCCTCCAGCGTCCCAGCCCTCATAAGCTATAATAACGGGTATCTTACGCTGATAGCAAAGGTTCTGCAGTTTGAAGAGCTTATCCTGATATTTTTTCAGCTTTATAACATATTCATCTTCGGTCAGTGATTTGTCCGTGTTAATTTCAGAAAGCTTTCTCGTCTTAACTGTTTTAAATTTATGAGGCTTATATTCTGCCACAGGAAATTCGGGTCTGTCTCTGAAAAGCTCACCTTTTTCCACAGCGGAACAAGCTCCCTTTATTGAGTTAGTTACTGTAACAAGCTGTGAAAACTCCGCTGTGATCTTATCGTTGGCGCCTATGATATGCCACGGTGCAAATTCAGTATTGGTAGCGGTCAGCATTTTATCATAGTGCCTGAAAAATCTCTCGTATTCCTCCATATTCAGAAGATCGTGACTGTCTACTCGCCACCTTGTTATTTCCGATGATGACAGCTTTTCAATACGTCTGCGCTGTTCCTTTTCAGTAATATGCAGAAAAAATTTCACAATAAGATATCCGTCATCAGTAAGCTGTTTTTCAAATATGTTTATATCCCTTAATCTGCTCCTGTACTCATGCTTGGATATTTCTCCGTACAGATATGCGTTGGCAGTATCTCTGTACCAGCTTCTGTCAAGTATGAGAAACTCTCCTTTTTTCGGCAGAACCCTCCAATGACGGTAAAGCCATGGTTTTCTGCGCTCAGCCGTACCGGGAGCTCGTGTGGACACTACCTTATAAAAACGCGGATCAAGATTTTTTATAAGCTTTGCTATCTGCGAACCCTTACCTGCCGCTGACCAACCGTCAAAGGTTATAATAACGGGAAGCTTTTTATCCTTGACCTTATTCTCAAGAGCATTAAGCTCTGCTCGCAGAACTGAAAGCTCCTGAGCCGCCTCTGATTTCTTGGTTTTTCTCTGTTCTATACGTTCCAGCATAAATGCTCTCTCCTTTACGGTTTAGTACTATATTAATATTATAAACAAAAAATCTCAAAATGTATATAGTCATTTTGTATAAAAAAACGCCTTATCTTTTGTTAATACGGAGTTAACAAATGTGTATTATAATTATTATATCATAAATTTTCAGAAAGGCACTATTATTATGTCCGAAAAAAACAAAATGAACATCGATAATCCAAATCTTGTTGACGAGGACGACTACGAATATGAAAAAAAGCTAGCTGAACAGGAGCAGGAACGCAGAAGAAAGCTTGAGGAAGAGGAGCTTGCCCGTCAGAAGCAAAAAGATCAGGCTGAACGTCAGGCTCAAAAAGAACGCGACAGAAAAATCGCTCAGGACAGGCTAGAGCTTCTACAGCTTAAAAACGGCGTTATAGATGAGGAAAATGCTACCATTAAGGAAGAACACACCGAGTCTGTAAAGCTTACGGGTACTGCTTGGCTTTCTAACTTTTGGTATCATAACAAGTTTATAATTCTGTTTATCACTTTTATTGCCGCAGCAGTCGCTTTTATAACCTACAGCGAAATCACACGAGAACGTGCCGATCTGACCATTATGATGATCGCGGACAACGGTCTTGCTCAGCGTCAGGACGAGCTTGAAGAATTTTTTGAAAAATACACAGACGATATTGACGGCAACGGATATGTCCATGTTACAGTACTTTGTATTCCCATAAGCGACAGACTTGACTATCAGACACTTGACGCCAATACATCAAAATTTGTTACTCAGATACAGGCAGGCGACGCTATGATAGTCATTACCGACAGTAATACGGATGAAGAATACAAAGCTCTTATGGACGCTACGCTTCAAGAGGTTTTCCCGGGAAACGAGTATGTGGATGAATTGGGGTTCAGCTTTAATTCCAAGGTTATGGCGGAGGAGCTTAAATATGAATATATGCCCAACGACGTTCATATGTCCATACGCTTTCCCGCCGCTTCAATGAGTATTGATCTTGAAGAGTCTCAGGATAATTACAATACAAGCTTTGAGGTTTTCAGCCGTATAGTGGAGGACATCACAACTCGATGTGAGGAAACAAACGATCCCGGTCTTGATACAGAGCCTGTTAAATATGAAACTGACAGCAGTTTATACGAAGAAATCAGTTCAGAACAGTAATATGAAAACACCTCCGCAGAAAACTCTGCGGAGGTATATTTTATTTTTTTCTGATTTGTCCTCTTATCCAAATGACAACCACAACAAGAGCAATTATAAGGACCGCAAGCGCTATTCCAAGCGCCGGATTAAGTATATTTCGGTATTTTTCCATGGCGTCTGTCGAGACTGATGAAGAAGAAGTTTTTTTATTAACACTTGAACTGTCGGAATCATCGTGTTTTTCGGACTCAGAAACAGCTTCAGCCTCTTCGGCTCGGATTATCGTAACAGTATATGTGGTCGAGTTTCCGTCAACATCGGTTACTGTGATAGTTCGCACATTACTTCCTACCTGACATTCGCTCGTGCCCGTATACCATATATAGTCGGACACGCTTGCGGTGGTTCCCTCAATTTCAACATTGTCAACCGAATAGTCAACATAAACGGTGTAGTCATACACATTGTAAGCAAAATCGGGAGTAAGAGTGCCGCTGTCTATTGTAAGCGCGGTAAGCACACCCTTGTCGGGTATTCCTGTCTGCGGCTTTTCAGTCTGAATTTCTGTTTCTGAGGAGATTTTATCTGAAGCCGCGGTTGTTTTCTCTGTATCTTTTTCGGAAATTTTCTCTTGTGCGGATGTAACTGCATTATCTGCGGTAGTTGAAGCTGCCCCGTCAGAGACAGTAATATTGGCATAAGCTGTAGGAGATCCAAGCAAGCTTCCGTCATAGGAATAAATAGCGCAGTTTGCAATATCAAGTCTTGCCGTACCCTCTGAAATTCCAACAAAGGTAAAGCTGAACGTCACCTCGTCGTCCTCGCTGACAGGAAAACCGTTAACCGAAAGAGTTCCGCCTCCTCCCGAGGCGTTGTCGCTTGACACAAATTCTATCAGATTGTCGTCGTATGTAAGCTGAGACTGCACGCTGCCGATATTGTCATCCGCCGAGAATGTAACAGAGACCGTAAAATTCTCACCTGTTTTCACAGCGCCGCCCGGTATTGAAAATCCGGCTTCGCCATACGCAACCGCAACTAACGCACTGTATGCCGTTATTATTGTCCACGCTGAAACAGCGGAAATTATTTTCTTTAGCATTTTGAAATTCCTCTCATTTTAAAAATATACTGATTTGTTTTTATTATATCCTATTTCCCGAAAAAGGTCAACTTATTTTTTTCTTAAATTATTCTTTAAGAGCGCGTTCCATAAATTCCTCTGTGCTGACAAGTCCCGAGCGGTTATAGCGGTTTAAGTCGAAAAGGCAGTCGGGATCGTCTTTTATGATGTAATTGGGCTTTTCCTCTACTCCCATACTTGCCTCAAAGCCGCTGTTTTTTACAAGACGCCTTGCGCTCTCCCCCGACGCACCGTAGGGATATGTAAATACATTGGGTTTAAACCCGCAGTTTTCGTCCAGAAGATCCTGAACCTTGAATACATCCTTAATAAAAATACTGCGATATTCCTCGTAGCTCTCGCCTTCCATTCTGCGTATACCTGTACGCTGCCCCAGACTATGCATATCATAGGTGTGATTACAAAACTCCACATAGCCGCTTTCACGCATAGAGTTTATATCATCAAAACTAAGATATGAATATGCAGGATTGGGTTCTTCTCCGCTTTCGGAAGCCTTGACCGTATATGAACCTACTACAGACAAGCTTGCTTTAAAATCATATTTCTCCAGAAGCGGCAGAAGATATGTCATATTATTGTATGAACCGTCGTCGAAAGTAAGTACCACAGGCTTTTCGGGCAGTTCTCCTCCATAATTTACATATCTTATCAAATCATTTACAAATACCGCCGTATAGCCGTTTTCCTGAAGATATTGCATATCCCGCTCTACCTGTGCGGGAGAAACCACATATTCTCCACGCATATCCTCGTCCTTCAGAATACTGTGATACATAATTATAGGTACAAAAATTCCCTGCTGCTCGGATTTCTCCGCAGAAGGCTTTATGGAATACAGAGTAAGTGCAACACCGCATATCAAAGCTGCCAGCACAACAATGATCATTTTTTTTAATTTAAACGTAATAAACATAGTCTACCTCCTGCGCAATTATTTATATTCTTTAGTATTATATGCTTCAAATATATAAAAAATTTCAAAAAACATACCTTATACCCTTGCAAAAATTGTGAAAATGTGATATACTTTTTTAGTAAGTATATCTTTATGAATGCAAATAATTAATTTAACTATCGGGGGAATGATAATGAAAACAATACGAACTAAGCTTATGCTTACAATGCTTGCCGTATCTTTGTTTATTACGATCGTACTGAGTATTGTTTCGATAAAATCTATCAATAATTCAACCGAGGGCACTCTCCGCAGTTCGGTAGAGCCTCTTACTCTTCAGGCCTCCAATAATTTCAATACCACAATGA
Source organism: uncultured Ruminococcus sp. (assembly GCA_964399215.1). GTDB lineage: Bacteria > Bacillota > Clostridia > Oscillospirales > Ruminococcaceae > Hominimerdicola. Next base: position 13,599 of record CAYNPW010000003.1, read on the forward strand.
GACAATACTCTACAAATATTTCCAATGCGGCAAAATCTACATTATTTTCTCAGGCTCAGTCCTATGAAGATATGCTCAGTGTACTTAAAGCGGATTTTTCATCGGGCATAAACGAGTATTCTTCTTTTACCTTATACAGTTCTGCAGGTGCGGTCCTCATTTCCGACGACAAGGATCTCGCAGAACTGAACTCAGCAGCAACAATAAAGGATACTTCTAAAAAAAGCGCTGTGGTGATCACAGACCTGACTGTTTATAAAAAGAAAATATATTTCTCAATTCTTCAGACCGTTGAAACATCTTCAAACGAAAAAGTCGTTGCCGCAGTTACTATCAATGCAGAGGTATTGAACAACCTTATTATTGATAATTCTTTCGGAGAACACGGCTACGGCTATCTTATAGATCACAGCGGCACTGTATTGCTCCACAGAGATAACAACAAGGCCATAAATAGGTTTAACGCTATCAATGAGTCCAAGGATGACGACGAAGCTAAAGAGCTTTCAGCAGTTATAGAAAAGATTCTCACAAACGACAGCGGCTCCGACACATACTCATATCAGGGGCAGGATTACATAGTCGGATATGCAGAAACAGATTATTTTGACAGCACTTTAGTTCTTGTTCTTGTTACAGACGACTTCAATTCGGCAACGACAACGGCCATGAGAAACATAATAATTATCGGCGCTGCCATTTTTGTACTGACAATCCTCGTTTCCTTGCTTTATGCAAGAAGACTCTCAAGGCCGATAATTTCTGCCACAAAGCGTATCAGACTGCTGGCGCAGGGCAATCTTTCAGACCCTGTTGATGTATGGTATTCCAAGGACGAACTGGGTATTCTCACAAATTCGCTTGAAGAAACCATTATCTGTCTTAGACAGTATATCAATCTTATAACGGTTGCTCTAACTCAGATTTCAGAGGGGAACCTCTGCCACCGTATAGACGGAACCTTCAAGGGCGATTTCCAGCAAATAAAAAACACGTTCAATGAAATACTCAATGGACTTTCCGATACCTTTGCTTCTATAAACACTGCCGCAGAACAGGTGACCTCGGGCGCTGTTCAGGTATCCAATTCCGCGCAGGCAGTATCTCAGGGATCAACTCAGCAGGCTTCGGCTATTGAGGAGCTTTCGGTAACCCTGAACGATGTTTCCAAGCAGGTACGCCAAAATTCACACGACGCTAAAAATGCCTACAACATAGTAATGGACAATACAACCGCAATAGGAAGCTGCAATGATGATATGGAAAATATGCTGAATGCAATAAATGCTATTCACACGTCATCATCTGAGATATCAAAAATTATTAAGGTTATTGATGAAATTGCATTCCAAACAAATATTCTTGCTCTTAACGCCGCTGTTGAGGCAGCAAGAGAGGGATCAAAAGGCTTCGGAGTAGTTGCAGACGAAGTAAGACGTCTTGCGTCGCGTTCAGCCGAAGCGGCAAAACAAACTGCTGCGCTTATTGAAAACTCTGCTGCGGCTGTGTCTAAAGGTTCGGAGATCGCACAGAAAACTGCGAATTCACTTAGAAATATTGTAGTAAGCTCAGATAAGATTCAGGGACTTGTCAAGAACATTACAGAGGCTTCTGAGGATCAGGCGGAAGCTATCGTACAGATAAATACCGGTCTTGACCAGATTTCCGCTGTCGTATCGGCTAATACATCATCATCTATTGGTACGGCTTCAGCAAGTGAGGAGCTTTCAAGTCAGTCTCTTATTCTCAAAAATATGATAGCAAGATTTAAACTCAATACTGATGAGGATCACAAACCAAAGTACGGCAGATTCAAATACGATTATGACGATATTCCCGAGGCGGAAGAGCCTGCGGATACTCAAAATGATATTGATATGAACGATGTGACAGAATTTACTGAAAATAATGAAGATGACAAATATTAACTTTGAAAGGATTGATTTTTATGAAAAGAAGAATCGGTATTCTCACAAGCGGCGGAGACTGTCCCGGACTTAACGCCACTATCAGAGGCGTTGCAAAAGCATGCTACGAAAAGTTCGGAAACGATGTTGAAATCGTAGGCATAAACGACGGCTACTACGGACTTATCAACGGTTTGTGCAAGGAAATGAAGCAGTCTGATTTCTCCGGCATACTAACAACAGGAGGAACGATTTTCGGAACAAAGAGAACACCTTTCAAGAAAATGCAGATCATCGAGGAGGATAATGTTGACAAGGTAAAGTCAATGAAAGAAACTTATAAAAAGCAGAAGCTTGACTGCCTGCTTACTCTGGGCGGCAACGGAACTCATAAAACCGCTAATTTGCTGTCCACTGAGGGACTTAATGTTATCGGTCTGCCTAAAACTATCGACAATGATATATGGGGTACAAGCGTAACATTCGGATTCCACACTGCTGTCGATACTGCTACAGATGTTATTGACAGACTTCATTCCACGGCAAATTCCCACGGGAGAATTCTTGTGGCTGAGATAATGGGAAACAAGGCTGGCTGGCTTACGCTTTACTCAGGCGTTGCGGGAGGAGCGGATATGATCGTTATCCCCGAAATACCTTATGATATTGAAAAGCTTGCCGAGGCTTGTGAAAAGAGAGCTTCTAAAGGCTTTTCAATTATGGCTGTTGCGGAGGGCGCATTTGATAAAGCTGAGGCTAAGATGAAGAAGAAAGAGCGTTCTAAGTACAGAGCCGAACAGGGACTTACCACTGCTACCTCGCGAATTGCAAAGCAGATTGAGGAAATGACAGGCTGTGAGACAAGAGTATGCATTCCGGGTCATATGCTCAGAGGCGGAAGTCCGTCGGCTTATGACAGAGTACTTGCTACGAAGTTCGGAGTACACGCCGCAGAGCTTATCGCAAAGGAAAAATACGGCTATGCGGTAGCAATGATAAACGAGGTCGTTGCGGAAAACAAGCTTATCGACGTTGCGGGTAAAACAAAGTTTGTTCCCGAGGACGATCAAATTGTCAAGACCGCGAAGGATCTGGGCGTTTCATTCGGAGACTGATATATGTATATAAACAATAAAACCCGAGAATGCTCTCGGGTTTTATTTATGTGAGAATAAACGGCTTTACATAAACACGATTTCGTCAGTTTTTCTGGCTTTGTTCATTGCTTTCTCAAAATCACTGCAAAGTCCCATATAATTAAAGGGCTTCTTTATGGTGAATGCCGCCGCTCTCAGGGATAGCCCCACTTCTCCGCCGCTGTATGCCACCTTGCCGCCGTTGGAGGAAAGCACCTTTTCGCCCAGCTTTGTGACCTCGCCTGCATTGTCAAGTCCCGTCACCATAACAAATTCGTCGCCGCCTATTCTGAAACAGAGCATATTTTCCTCTGCCGCCTCGGTAATTCTTTTCAGGGTCTCCAGAATAACTTTGTCTCCCGCCTCTCTACCTATATTACGATTAATACTCTCAAGTCCTTCAATGTCAAAGGCAAGGACGTATGTGCCTATTCTTTCTTTAAGATAATCAAAAACCTCGCTTATGTCGAATTTCTTAACGTTCATAATTTCATTCCCTTCTAAATACGCGGGATTGAGCTTGGGGTAAAGTACGCAGTCCCCTTTCCATTCCCGCCTGAATACGGTCGGAGATTTTCCCCAGACCTTTGTGAATGCTCGGGTAAAGACCTCGTGGGAATTGTATCCGTACTTCACGGCGCAGTCAAGGACGGTAATATTGCTTTCCAGCAGATCTCTGCCTGCCAGGGTTATTCTGCGCTTGGTAATGTACTCCTTTATGCTTGCGTGAGTGCAGTATTTCCATATCTTCTGCAATGCCGAAAGAGAGCAGTAACACGCCGCGGCAATATCCGCCTGAGAGAACTCACCGCAGATATTGTCCTCAATAAATTCCAGAGCCGAGACAAACACGCCGAACTTACTTGCATACTGCTGGTTGACTTCGTTTGAACTTCCCATTTGTTTCACCTCGATAAATATAGTAACGTTACAGTACTTACAGTATAGCATAAAATTATGAAGCTTGCTTGATTTTTTGAGTAAACTTCTTAAAATCTGTCTTTAATTTTCCTCAAACATCTTTACAAGAGTTTTTCCGATAAGCTCTCCTGAATACTGGGCTTGGTCAAGGGAATTTCCGTGACTTCCTACCTCGATAAGCAGAGAGCCTGTTGTTAAGTCCTGATTGTAAAAGCGGCAGTCGAACAAAATCGGACGGGTCAGACCGTTCCAATCGCTTTCAAGCGCCGACTGAAGCTCTGAGGCAAAACGGAAATTATCAAGAAAATCCGGAATGCTTCCGCTGCCGTCGTCACAGCAGGATATTATCATTATCTGCGCCGCCTCCCTGCCGTCTATCTCCGTCACGGGAGCAATGCGTGTGCCGTCCTCACGTTCAATGCCGTCACGGTGAATGTCCAGACATATCTTTATGGATGGGTACTTTTTAAGGATCTCCTGAACCGCCGCTCTGCTGGACTGATAAGAGCCGTCATAGCTGGGATAATCGTGGACAAGCGTATCGTGAACATAAGCGATCCCAGCCGTATCGAGCTGTTCGCATATTTTATCTCCTACTGAAATGATGTTCTTATCACGCTCTGTGGTCTTACAGGTAAAGGAACTGTCATAGTAGTCTCTCGCGTAAGGCTCAAAGCTTTCAGTAGCATGAGTGTGATATATCAGTATCTGCGGCTCGTCTGAATTTATGTCCAGTTCAAAGGGCATACCCTCCTTGCTTATATTATACAGCTCGGAACTTGAAACCTCTGTGCAGTTTCTAACCTGTCCGCCGCCGTCCAGATCAAAATACTGCTCACCGTCATAGTATCCATATGTAAAATTCTCAATAATACCGTCGTGATTTTCAATACTGTCGGGATACGGGATTGCATCGCTTACATCCTCTGCCGGCAGAGGGCTGGGTACTTCCGAGGTTTTTGCGGGAGTTTCGATTTCTTCTCTTGCCATATCAATGTCCCAATATGTCTGAGAGGGCGGCAAAATATCGTCCGACAAATCGGATATGACCAGAGCGTCAGCGGTTTCTGCACTTACGCGTTTTCCCATAACAAGACCTGCAGATGCGGCTGCAAAATCCGAAAAACGATTAAAGTTACGCGTGTAATAAAATACCCCCAGCGGTATTAAAAAAACAGCCACAAATACCGCTACGGATTTAAGACATATATTTTTCAGATCCATAAGCTCACCTCTTTCTTGTAATAAGACAATTAACTCATCAATAAATTATATTCGGGACAGGCTGTTTTATGCGAAACAAAAATCAGCCGCTTGCATATAATGAATTGACAGAATACAGCAAAAGGAGGCATTATTTTGAACTATCTTATGCTCGTGGACAAATTCAATCCGCTTCCGTTTGATTTTGCAGAGAAGCTGAGCTTTTATGAAGTACAAGGCACGCTTTTTGAAAATCAGACAGGAAGGGCGCTTAAAAAAATGCTTAAAGCCGCCAAACAAGAAAGCATTGATATAAAGATAATATCAGGCTATCGCTCTCCCGATTATCAGCAGCTTTTGTGGGAACGGAGTATTTCCCTTGAGATGTGGGGCGGACTTTCCTATGAGGACGCGGTCAAAAAAGTCGGCAGAACTCTTGCTCTGCCGGGTTCAAGCGAACACAACACAGGTCTTGCCGCCGATTTAGGAACAGAGAACGCCGATGACTGTCAGGATAACTTCCATAAAACTGTTCAGGGTCGGTGGCTTGGTAAAAACTCTGTCTATTACGGCTTTATTCTCAGATACCCAAGAATGAAAGAGCAGATAACAGGAATTGATTTTGAACCATGGCACTACCGCTATGTGGGACCCGAAGCGGCAAAACTGATATATGACAGCGGACTATGTCTTGAAGAGTTTCTTCACTTCTACTCTGACAGATTTATTGACATATCGGCAAAGTCCTGATCACAATACTCTGAGCCTGTAGAAATTTAACGGCAAAACATTGACTTTATAAACAAATTGTAGTATAATATTAATAACATTAAATGAAAGGATGTTTTGCTATGTCAAACTATTCACAGAAGAAATCGTTCTGGGCGCTTATGGGTACGCTTATCCTTGTCATTGCCTCCACAGCCCTTTTTGTATACAGGTACTTTGAGGAAAAGGAACACATTGAAAAGTGGAAGGATTATGACGAGTGCGGGATTCAGTAGTCTGATATTATTGCTGTTCGCTTATGCGGGCAGCTTTTATTTTATGGAAAAACTCAGCAAAAATTCCGCCCCGATTGTGTCGGAGCGGATAAAATTTGATTATACCTGAGGTGCTTCCTCTTCGGTCTGCCTTTCGTCTTCACAGGAGGAGCCGTTATAGCTTTCAAGTCCTCTCGGGAAAAATTCCGATGTTGGGAATGCGATCTTCTCAAACATCTCGCAGGGGGTATCGCTGTTGGTAGAGCATTCCTTTTCCGGTATGCAGTAGTCATACACAGGAACTATAACGGGCACAGATCTCTGAAGTGAGATAATTGCAAAAAGTCCGATAGTGATAAGCACCGATTTGTTGTCGGAACAGCCGCAGCTAGGTACAAGTTTTGTATCGAGACACATCGGCGGAACAAGATTTGCTGTTGCGGTAGGCAGAGTTGAAACTCCCTTACAGCAAGCGGCGCAACCTGTAACGGGAGGCTCCTGCTGAGGAGGACAGCAATCGGTGGACACAAAACGCTGAGTGCTTCCGTCGCTGCCGAAAAGAATGACCTTTTTGGTAAAGCAAGCCTTTCCGAACACGATCACAGGCGGAACGTTCTCACTGCAATACACCTCTATCTGCGCTCTGAAATAATAGGTAACGTCAACGGCATAAAAGCCCTGATTAAACGCCACGGGAGAAATCGCAAAGCTGACGTCCGTAACATCGATACATTTGGTTTTGATGTACTCTGCGCTGTTGATAGCATTCTGATCCTGACAGTCAAAGCTGAATTCAACGTCCTCAAGGCAGTCCTGAGAACTGCAGGAGTCAAAAATTCTCATAGCGTCAATGCAGACAGCCTCTTTAAAAGGCTTATTGGGTCTGAAATTTTCACTCATAGTAAATCCTCCTTAGATTTATTGAAGTTTCTTACTTCTCTACATCATATTCATCAGAGGAAAAAAGTGTGCGGAATTTGCTTAAAATTCATCTGTTTTAAACAAAAAAGCGGACTAAACCAGTTCGCCGTGTCATCAAGTATTTTTATCTACCTGATGAAATTTTTTCAGATTGCCGATTTTTTCGTTACGCTCGTCGAGAACTCTTTCGACCTCAGACCAGTCAAGGCCCTGATTTGCCGCAAGCACCATAACGTGGTACAGCAGATCGTTTATTTCATTCATCAGTTCGTCGTTGTCACCATTCTTTGCGGCAATAACAGTTTCGGTAGCCTCCTCGCCTACCTTTTTACAGATCTTATCAACGCCCTTGTCAAAAAGATACGCTGTGTAGCTGTTCTCCTGAGCCACACCGTTTTCGTAGTCCGCCTTACGCTGTTTGATCACTTCAAAAATTTCCTGATATACTGTCATTTATTTTTCCTCCTCATTATACATTTCATTGAAAAAGCAGCTATATGAACCTGTATGACAGGCAACTCCGGTCTGCCTGACATTGACAAGCAGGGTGTCGTTGTCACAGTCGGCGTATATGGAAACCACTTTTTGCAGATGTCCGCTGGTCGCGCCCTTGTTCCAGTATTCCTGTCTTGAACGGCTCCAGAACCATGTATAGCCTGTTTCAAGGGTACGTTTAAGGCTCTCCTTATTCATATAAGCAAGCATAAGTACTGTTTTAGTATCGACCTCGTAGCATATCGCGGGGATAAGCTCCCCTTTTTCAAAATATTTTTCAAGGTCGTTGATGTCGATTTTGATGTTACTCATAATTTTTCTCCTAGCAGATTTAATTTTTTTATAATTATTTCAGCCGACTTTTCAGCAGACAAGGCTGTAATATCAAGCCTCGGATAATCCACGCCGTCAAAAGCTTTTCGTGAGATCTCCACACCTCTGCGTATGCGTTCTTCGTCTCTGCCGTCGCATTTCATTCTGCGGATATTCTCGCTTTCCCCGCATTCAAGTAAAATCGGACAGAACTCATACTCCATATTCTCCAGAGAACTCATAACAATGGAAAATACCTCTTTACGCCTGCCGTGAAATCCGTATGAGAAAAACACATTTTCAACCGCAGGACACATAAAATAATTTTTTATTAGACAAGAGATATTCGCGGCAACAGCAGGGATAGTCCTGTCATCAAGCACATTCGGGTTAATCATTCTCAGCGTGTCCGAGTCAACATAAGCAGAACCTTGGATTTTACATAAAAGCTGTTTGCATATCGTAGTTTTGCCTATGCCGTTTGCTCCGCAGATAAATATTAGCTTTTTCATTCGTCTATCACCGCAACCTGATACTCGTCCTCATAGATGATTTTTCCCACATAATCAGTGTACACAATATCATACGGCACTTTATATTTATCGAGCAGTACCATAAGTATCTCTGCCTTTTCACGCATTTGCTCAAAGGCTGCGGTTTTGAAATAGGTTATGGCTCCCTGCGGATTATCGTTATTATCACCATAAAACGGCGGCTCGGGCAAATTCTCCAGAAACCATTTGTGAGTACTGTTGTAAAGCTCGGCGTCCTCTTTGCTGTAAATTCCGTCGCGTATTCTTCTCCAGTTCAGTATAAAAACTCCCACAGGCTTACCTGTTCGGTAGGCGGTTTCCCTGCCTTGTATCCTCATATATTTTTTGACTGTACCAGTCACTTTATTTCCTCCCCGTTTTCATCAAACTTTGCTTTCAGTTGTTTCTCCATTGGGATCATAACAAGAAGCATCAAAGCAGTCTGCAAGATCGGAACAACGGTCAGAATACCTGCCATTGCGCTCTCAGATACAAAACAGCATACTCCGCACATTGCCGCAGAGGGCAAGATCATAAGCTTACCCGTTTTAATCCAGATACGTCCGCAGTTTTCCTGCGCGAATTTCCACGCAGAGAGACTTTTCATTGCACGACGAGTGCGATACCCATAAGCCTTGTTTATGCCCGACGGAGGATATTTTTTATAAACCACCCCGCGCCTATAATTATAAACGGTACAGGCATTAAACATAAAATGTAAATTATAATCATCCTTGCTCCCCCGCTTTCTGTTACCGTCTGCAGCAACATACTTCATCATAGGCTATTCCTCAAAAAGATAGCTTATCATTCTTTTAGGGTCGTCAAGAAAACCCTTTGTAACCCTGTACGTCTCGGTCTGCCGTATGAAGTAAGCCTGATCTCATCAGCCGTCAGCTCATATATACTTGCATTCGGATACGCCAGCAGAATAGGCGAATGAGTTGCAATAATAAACTGCGAGCCGTTATTTACAAGCTTATGTATTTCCGCCAACAGAGACATCTGCCGCATGGGAGACAGCGCCGCCTCGGGTTCGTCCAGAATATAGATACCGTTTCCACCGAAACGGTTTGTGACCAGAGCAAAAAAACTTTCTCCGTGAGACTGCTCATGCAGGGATCTTCCTCCGTAGCTTACACTTATCTTTGGACTTGGCGCAATTATATCGTCAAGCTCCTGAATATAGCTCGCCGCATTGTAAAAGCTTTCGGCACGGAGAAAAAATCCGTCCCGCGGACGTTTAAAGCCTTTGACAAGCTTTATGTACCTGTACAGCGCCGAATGGGAGTCAAACGTGGAAAAGGAAAAGTTAAGCGTACCTCCCTCGGCGTTAAACCCGAAATTTACGGCGATAGCCTCAAGCAACGTGGATTTTCCCGTGCCGTTCTCACCCACAAAAAACGTGACCTTGCCGTTAAAGTCCAGCTCTCCCACAGATGCAAGATTTTTCACGACAGGAAGTTTCCTCAAATAGGAATTATCCCCCGAAATATTTTCAAGAGAAACACTTCTTATAAAACGTTCGTCCATTTATCTGATAAGTATGCCTTTGGACTTGCAGTCCTCCTTGACTTCTCCCACTGTAAGCTCCTTAAAGTGGAAAAGCGACGCCGCAAGAGCCGCCGAGCAGTCCGTTTCAATAAAAGCCTCAGCAAAATCGGACAGCTTGCCTGCACCGCCGCTGGCAATAACGGGAATTTTTACCGCGCTACATACCGCTTTGAGCATTGGCAGGTCAAAGCCGCCGCGTACTCCGTCGGTGTCCATGGAGTTAAGGCAGATCTCTCCCGCGCCCAGCTGTTCGCACTTTTTCACCCAGTCAATAAGATCTATCTTCATATCGATCCTTCCGCCGTTGATGAAAACAGTCCACTTGTTGTCCGCGACTTTTTTAGTGTCAACTCCCACGCAGATGCACTGACAACCGAAAATGTCCGCGCCCTCTTTTATAAGGTTAGGGTTCTGGACAGCCTGTGAATTCACAGAGACCTTGTCCGCGCCCGCACGGAGAATATTTCTCATATCGTCCACGGACTTTATACCTCCGCCAACGGTCAGGGGAACAAATACCTTTTTTGCAGTCTCCCTAACCACGTCAAGTATAACTCCCCTGTTCTCGTGAGATGCCGTTATATCGTAGAAAACTATCTCGTCAGCCCCCTGCAAATTATATTCATAAGCGCATTCAACGGGGTCTCCGACTTCCTTTATTCCCTGAAAATTAACTCCCTTGACTACCTTTCCGTCACGGACGTCAAGGCAGGGTATTATTCTTTTTGCAAGCATGATTTTTCCTCCTCTGGAATCTTATATTACTTAGTCTGATTTATATTCAGCCTGTTCCCTATCCTTTTTGATTACAAACACGACCGCCCACAAGAATATTGCGCCCCATAATACATATTGAAGGTAACCGTTAATAAAAAAATTAAACACTGCGTTGTCATTCCAGCTGTCTACAAAATCAAAAGCATTTGCGGGAATGTCGTAAATAAAATGCAGGAACATAGGTATTAAAATGTTGTGAGAGTGCATATAAACAGCTGCGTATGCTAATCCCATCGTACCTGTAAGCAGAAATGTATACAGCGCATCTCCGATGCTTGCGCTGCCCGGAAGATGTAACGCTCCGAATACCATAAAAGAAAGCAAAGCGTAGCCGAGCCGCCTTTTCCAAGTACGCTCGCCGTTAAAATAACCCTCCAGAAGAAATGCTCGGCATGTAAGCTCCTCCCATAATCCCGTTGTTATCTGCTGACAGAACAAACATGAAAACAATATAGCAAATGTCGTATCTATAAACTCCGCCGCACCGAAAATCAAAACCGCAGTATGACGCAGCGTAATAGCGATTATTCCCGCACCTGCAAACAGTGCGCTTGCAGAACCCTTAAAATTGATAACATTCGTCCACTTTTCTTTATGAAAAAATCTGACGAATATCATAAGTTCGGCTATGCCGAAAACAAGTCTTTGTGCGGAGCTTGAAAAATACCACGCCACACCGTCAAACCCAAGTGTTCTAAATATTTCCGCAATTCCCCAAAACGCTATATTAAAAAGAACGCAAAAAAGCACTCCGATATATTTTTTTTAGGTACTTTTCCGCTCGCTTGCTTTTAAATCAAACATATGACATATCTCCCCTATTCTACTGACAAAAACGTATCAGCCTGACATTTTCGCAAAATTTTCAAGAATTTTAAGTCCCGTCTTACCGCTCTTTTCGGGGTGGAACTGACAGCCGAAAACGTTGTTTCCGTCGGACACTACCGCAGGGACTTTTGAGCCGTACTCACAGTACGCATACAGATTTCTGTCCTCGCAGAACGCCTTGTAAGAGTGGACAAAGTAAACGTACTCGTCGTCGGTAAGTCCGTCAAAAAGTCGGCAGTCGTGATTGTACTCCAGCTTATTCCAGCCCATGTGGGGAATGACCAGATCGGGCTCGTTTATCTTATCCACATAGCCACCGATAAGTCCTAAGCCCTTGCACTCCTCAAACTCGTAGCTTTTTTCAAACAGGAGCTGCATACCGAGACATATTCCCAGAAACGGCTTGAACTTTGCCTGCTCCTTTATGGTATCGGTAAGTCCGCTTAATTTAAGCATATTCATTGCCCACGGAAACGCTCCCACGCCGGGAAGGATAAGGGCGTCCGCTTTTTCAATGTCCTCTTTTTTATCCGTCAGCTTATTTTCAGATCCGAGATAGTCGAGGGCGTTTTTCACCGAGAAAATATTACCTGCGCCGTAGTCGATTATAGCGATCATTTAAAGCACTCCTTTTGTTGAAAGTACGGCTGTACCCGTTATTTTCATAGCGTCCTTGAGGGCATGAGCCACCGCCTTGTACATAGCCTCGGCGATGTGGTGGTCGTTTTTGCCGTACTCCTTTCTGATGTGCAGAGTAATGCCCGAATTAAAGGCAAAGGCTCTGAAAAATTCCTCGGTGAGACAGGTATCGTATCTGCCTATCCTGTCATCGTGGAAATCTCCGTTAAAGGCAAGAAATGGACGTCCGCTTATATCAAGCGAGCAGAACGCAAGAGCCTCGTCCATGGGAACAAAAGCTGTGCCGTATCTTGAGATGCCTGCTTTGTCCCCTAAAGCCTTTGCGAATGCCATACCCAGCACTATACCAACGTCCTCAACGGTGTGATGTCCGTCAACGTGGAGATCGCCTGTGCATTCAACTTCCAGATCTATTCCGCTGTGCACACCGAAAGCGGTAAGCATATGGTCAAAAAATCCGATACCCGTATTAACGCTTACCTTGCCCTCGCCGTCAAGCTTAACGAAAACCTCTATGTCGGTTTCCTTTGTTTTTCTTTTGATTTCGGCTGTTCTCATATTATCACCGTCACTTTCCTGATCGTTCTTTATGTATCCTGTCAATGGAATTCTGGATTGACATTTCCAGTTCAGTTTCAATTCCGTAATACTGTGCAAGCTGTATCAAAGCACAAAGAGACTGCTTTATCTCGTCTGCCAAATGCTGCTTTGACGGCTCGCCGTGTTTCTGAATTTTTATTCCACTGCATTCAAAGTGATTGACCTCGCTTGCAACCTCGCCGCATTCTTCAAGTATTCTTGTCACGATCTGATAAGGCTCGTTTCCGTTTGGAAATCTTGCTGTATGACCAACAGCCAGTTCATATAAATTGTTCATTTCTAAAATCTCACCTTAATAGCATTAGCGTGAGCTGTAAGTCCCTCTTTTTCCGCCACAAGGATAATATCGTCCTTAGCCTGTCTGAGAGCGTCCTCGGTGTAGTAGATAAAGCTTGAACGCTTTTCAAAGCTGTTTACCGACAGCGGAGAGAAAAATCTTGCAGTTCCACTGGTAGGAAGAACGTGGTTAGGTCCTGCGTAGTAGTCGCCCAGAGGCTCGGGAGCGTACTGTCCTAAGAATATCGAGCCAGCGTTGTCAAGTCTGCCCACATATTCCAGCGGATCTTCAAACAGTACTTCAAGGTGCTCGGGAGCAAATCTGTTCGCCATTTCGCAAGCCTCAAATTTTGAATTGCATATAATTATCGCACCATAATCGGAAAGGGATCTCTCGATAATTTCCTTTCTGGAAAGCTCCTGCATTTGTCTTTCAAGCTCTGCGATAGTGTCGTCCGCAAGCTTTTCACTAGTGGTAACAAGTATCGCGGAAGCAAGCTTGTCGTGCTCCGCCTGAGACATAAGGTCTGCGGCAACGTACTTGGGGTCAGCTATTTCGTCCGCCATAACAAGTATCTCGCTGGGTCCTGCGACCATATCAATATCCACTACGCCGTAGAGCATTTTTTTAGCAGTCGCAACGTAAATATTTCCGGGACCTACTATCTTATCGACCTTTGGTATCTCCTCAGTGCCGTAAGCCAGAGCCGCAATAGCCTGCGCTCCTCCGCTCATAAAAATTCTGTCCACGCCGCAGAGAGCCGCCGCAACCAGAATATCCTTGTTGGGAGTTCCGTCCTTAAGTGGAGGCGTGACCATAATGATCTCCTTTACGCCCGCTATCTTTGCAGGTACTGCGTTCATCAGCACGCTTGACGGATAAGCAGCCGTACCTCCCGGAACATACAGACCTACCTTGTTAAGACCTCTTACCTTCTGACCCAGAATACAGCCGTCCGCTTTTGTGTTAACAAAGCTCTGTGACTTCTGTCTCTGGTGAAAATCTGTGATATTCTCGATGGAATTAAGCAGAGCGTCCACAAAGGACTGATCCGCCTCGGTGAGAGCGTCGTTTATAACGTCCTGCGGAACTTCGTAATACTGCGGAAGCTTGCCGTCAAACTTCAGAGTATAATTCTTAACAGCTTCATCGCCGTTTTCGCGGACGTTCTCGATAATTTCATTTACAACGGCGCTGACCTGCTTGTTGGTCTCGCCCTGTCTTTTTTCAAGTGATTTAAAAAATTCGGCTTCTTCCTTGCCGTTTACATATATCTTTTTTATAAGTGACATTTTTATTTCCTCCTTTAGAAATAATTATTCTATTCTTCTCTCTGTTCGGCTTTATATAATCCTATTTCGGACAATATCTCTATAACATCATAAATATTCTTGCCCGCGCTATCGTTATATAATTCCGATGTACCCGGAGTTTCATAAGTGAAAGTGTCCCAAGCCGTGATGAGATTTTCTGTCTTTGTAATTCCCTCTTGTTCAAATATCTGAATATACTTACCGGGATTGTCCCTACTGAACAAAATCATATTATTGTACTTATATTTTCCGATTTCTTCACCATAGGGATTTCCAATACCGAATGAAGAAAGTCCGTCATTTATAAGTATTTCAGAAAACGATTCAAGTACTCTTTTTAATTTTTCCGCAGTAATTCCGTCAAGATAATATACATCTTTATGATGTGTTTCTAATGTTACCAAACCGTCCTCACATACCGCAGAAACCTTTTCATCTTTCAGATTTGCAGGAACTTCAATAAACAAAAATAACGGATTGTTCCAATTAAAATTGATGAAATTTTCAAGTACTTTAGGAATGTTGTGAACATCAACATTGGCAATGATCTGATTTCCCGATACTTCGTAGGCTTGCATCAAATCTAACGGATCGTTGATCTTTGCGCCCGCAATCATTTTAAGCATAATATTTCTCCTGATTATATCACAGGTTCTTCTCAACCAGCTCCACAAACTCCTGAATTTCTTTCTGTCTCATTTTCATACTTACCATATTAACGATAAGTCTTGCGGAAATCGGGCATATATCCTCTATCACTTCAAGTCCGTTCTCCTTGAGAGTAGTACCCGTCTCGACAATATCCACAATACCGTCAGCAAGCTCCAGCAGAGGAGCAAGCTCAACTGAACCCTCGATCTTTATTATTTCAACGTCCATACCCTTGCTTTCAAAATGCTTTCTGGTGATGTTCGGGTACTTGGTAGCAACCGTCTTAACATTATATCCGCCGTAAAAGGACGAGCCTTTTTTGGTCGCAAGTGCGAACTTACATCTGCCGAAGCCTAAGTCAACAAGCTCGAAAAACTTTCCCTGCATTTCCTGAATGGTGTCCTTGCCCACAACGCCCATATCGCACACGCCGTGCTCAACATAGGTTATAACATCGTTAGCCTTTGCAAGCACAACTTCAAGATTTCCGTCGGGAACGGGAAGAATAAGCTTTCTGCCCTTTTCCTTTATCGCTGTACAGTCGTAGCCTATCTTCTCCAGAAGTCCGACTGTGTCCTTTTCAAGTCTGCCCTTTGTAAGAGCAATTCTGAGAGGTTTATTCATTTAAGATTCTCCTTCCGATTTAAATATGCTCTTACAGAGTATTTTCGGTTATTTCCGCACCTACTCTGATGATCTTTGCAATTCCGCGTGACTTAGCATATTCCGCAGTCTCCTCGTATGTATTGAACAGCGAATTTTCCAGCTTTACGCCCTCGCGGACAAGCTTCTGAGCGTATGCGAGAGCCTCCACCACATAGCCCTTTTCACCGAACACAATGACCTCCGCAGGCTTTACCTCGGGAGTTGCGCCGATCTTCCTAAGATGTCGTGCGACCATATCCACATTTACTCCAAAGCCTACAGCGGGCGCATCTCTGCCGAACGAACCGATAAGTCTGTCGTAACGTCCACCTTTGAGCACCGACTGACCTACCTCAGAAAGATAGCCCTTGAATACAATACCTGTATAGTAATCTGTGTGACTTACTATTCCTAAATCAACAGAAATTTTACCCTCATAGCCAAGACTTGAAAGTCTGGTATACACCTCTCTGAGATTGTATAGAATTCCTGTGATCTTATCATCGGCGTAAATATCCGCAGCTTTGTCAAGCACCTCAATATCTCCGAAAAGACTTGGCAGCTGCTTTAGCGCATTGGTGATCTGGTTTTCACCTACTTCGTCCAGAAAATCGTTAAGTGCAGGATAATTCTTTGTGGAGATAAGCATTCTTATCTCCTCTCTGACATTATCGTCAACGTCCAGCTTAGCCACAAGCTCCTTGAAATAGCCGATATGACCGATCTCAAGTCGGAAATTTTCCTTATCAAAGCTTGCAAGAGCCTCCACAGCGGTACAGAGAGCCTCGTAATCAGCTCTTTTCTGATTTTCACCACCGATAAGCTCGATACCCGCCTGAACGACCTCGTCGGAACGTCCTTTCAGCAGCGCATTATTTTCGTAAACGCTCTGATTGTAATACAATCTCAGCGGAGTATCAGCTTCTTTGAGACGTGTAGCGGCAAGCCTTGCAATAGGAACTGTCGAATCGGGACGCATAACAATAAGTCTGCCCTTTGAGTCTACAAGCTTATATAGATTTTCCTGAATGAAATTTCTTGAACTTCCGCTGAACATATCGTAAAATTCAATACCCGGAGTAACGACCTCGCTGTAACCGAAGCCCTCGAACAAAGCCGAAAGCTTATTTTCCACGCTGCGTCTTGCAAGGCAGTCGTCAAACAGCAGATCCCTTGTACCCTCCGGGGTTATTAGATCGTATCTTTTCATAATTATTCCTCTTCCCACTTATTTTTATATCACTTTATTATAGTAAAGTGATAACATAGTAACATAGTATCAACAAGAGATATTTTAACACACTTCACGGAATTTGTCAACAGTTTTAGTACAATTTCCAAAAAGAATTTGTAAAAAGTCTGTTAATGCGTAGCTGACCATATTTGGGCGATCTTTTCCTCACTTTTTGTTATTTATAATTCAAATTGCGGTCATTATAAATATATTCCCAATAACAAGTACAGCAGAGATATGTCTCCTTTACGTCGGCATAGTGATTTGAAAACTATTAGCTGTTCAAATCACAGCGACGCATATATTTTGCTCTTAAAAATTAAACAGCGATATCTGATTGCTCTTTGGCATATCTCCGAATGCTCCGATCTTCTCCAAGGTTTCTACTACAGTTTTGGAAATTCCGCTTTCCTGCTGAAACTCCTCTATAGATATGAAATCGTCCTTCTGCGCCTTTTCATAGATACCCATTGCCGCATTTACACCTACGCCGTTCAGCGAACAGAACGGCAGCCGTATTTTTTCGTCTTCTATCTGATAGATAAACGCATGTGATTTTTTTATATCAATAGGCAGAAACTCATACCCTCTGGACATCATTTCATTTATAAGCATAAGCATATCCAGCACTCCGCTGTCCTTGCCTGTCAGCTGATCTTTCGGCTTATTTTTCAGTTCTTCAATTTTGTTTCTTACCATATAAATACCCTTGACAGCAGTTTCTGCGTCAAAATCCTCGCCTCGCACCGTAAAGTATGTGGCATAGAACGCCAGTGGTTTATGCACCTTGAACCAGCAAAGTCTGATAGCCGACGTAACATAAGCCGCCGCATGCGCTTTAGGGAACATATACTTGATCTTCAGACAGGAATCTATGTACCATTCAGGCACGTTATGATCCCTCATAGTCTGTTTCATTTCCTCTGTCAGAAGCTTGGGAGCTTTACCCTTACGGGTGATCTCCATGATTTTAAAGGACAGCTTAGGCTCAATATCATGGTGTAGCAGATATGTCATAATACTGTCTCTCGTTCCTATCACCTTGGAAATATCGCAGGTACCGTTTGCAATAAGCTCCTGAGCGTTGCCGAGCCAAACGTCCGTACCGTGTGAAAGTCCGGATATCTGAAGTAGGTCCGAAAAGTTTTTCGGCTGACAGTCAAGCAGCATTTGCCTTACAAATGGAGTACCCATTTCGGGAATACCAAGAGTTCCCGTTTTGCACATTATGTCCTCCTCGGTAACTCCCAGAGCCTCGGGGGAGGTAAACAGCGAATATACCGCCGGATCCGACATGGGGCAAGCGTTGATGTCCATACCCGTCATATCCTCCAGGTATTTATACATCGTCGGAACATCGTGTCCCAGCTCGTCAAGCTTAAGAATCGTATCGTGCAAAGAATGGAAATCAAAATGCGTCGTGACCATATCCGAGTCTACCTTTTCAGCAGGGTGCTGAACGGGAGTGAAATCGTAAACCTCGTAATCACTGGGGATAACGACCATTCCTCCCGGGTGCTGAGATGTAGTCCTCTTAATGTCGAGACAGCCGTTTATCAGTCTTTGTATTTCTGCCTTGTGGACTACCTTTCCGCGTTCCTCAAGGTATTTTACCACATATCCGTAAGCGGTCTTATCCGCGACCTTACCGATTGTACCTGCCTTGAAAACGTGATCCTGACCGAAAAGCTCCTCGGTGTATTTATGTGCCTTGGACTGATAGTCTCCCGAGAAGTTAAGGTCAATATCAGGGGCTTTATCACCGTCAAATCCAAGGAACGTTTCAAACGGAATGTCGTGACCGTCACGGTGCATTTCCTCGCCGCATTCGGGACATTTTTTCGGCGGTAGGTCAAATCCCGAGCCTACCTCACCCTTTTCAAAGAATTCTGCATGGTGACACTTACGGCATACATAATGGGGCACAAGAGGGTTGACCTCTGAAATACCCGACATAGAAGCAACGAAGGACGAACCTACCGAACCTCTGGAACCGACCTGATAACCGTTTTCGTTGGAATTTGCCACAAGCTTCTGCGAGATCATATAAAGCACCGCAAATCCGTGTTTGATTATCGAGTCAAGCTCTCTTTTGAGACGTTTGTAAACAAGCTCGGGAATGTGATCTTTAAAGTACTCATCTACCTTAACGTCCTCGCCCTCAGGCACTTCAATAGACATAGGATCGCAGTTGCCGTAAAGCGAGCAGGCTTTTCTCCAGCAAATGATTTGCAGTTCGTAAACCGCACCCTCTATAAAAGGCGTATACGTTCCGTTTGGGAATGCTTTCAGATCGGGATCTACCATATCCGCAACGGCATTTGTGTTGGTTATGACCGTCTCTCTTGCCTTTTCCTCTCCTAAATATGACAGTTCGTCCAGCATCTGGTTCGTGGTTTTAAGATACAGCGGAGGCTGATTGTCGCAGTCGGAATACTTCATCGAAGCCTGAATTATCGAGCGGAACTTTGCGTCGCCCTTTTCAAGAAAATGTACGTCTCCCGTAGCGCATACGGGTATGCCCAAGTCCTCTCCCAGCCTAACTATAAATCGGTTTATGTCCTTAATGTCCTCAATATCGTGAATTCTGTTATAAGGCTCTTTTTCAGCGGTGAGCATAAACATGTTGTTGCCGTCCGGCTGAATTTCCAGATAATCGTAAAAGCTTGCTATCTGCTTTATGTAGTCGTAGGACTTTCCCTCAAGATACGCCTGAATTACCTCGCCGCGCTCGCAGGCGCTGCCTAAAATAAGTCCTTCTCTGTATTTTACAAGCTCGGACTTTGGGATCCTAGGTCTGCGCTTGTAATACTTTAAATTTGAGTCTGAGATAAGTCTGTACAAATTTTTTAGACCCAGATTGTTTCTCACAAGAATTATCTGATGATACGCAGGCTTTTCGAGCACATTATCGGTATTTGCAAGCAGACTGTTGAGCATATCCACCGTGATAAGCAGAAGCGGATACTGCTCTGACAGTATACTGCATAGATTTATAAAAATTTTTGCTAAAACCTCAGCGTCGTCACAGCCACGATGATGATTAAAGTCCCCCAGACCGAAATATTCCGCAACATAATTCAGTTTATGCTTTTCAAGCTGAGGAAGCATTATCTGTGACATAGGAACGGTATCTATACTCGAAAACTTGAATTTTATATTATGTCTCTCAGCGCATTCGGAGATAAATCCCGTATCAAATCCCGCATTATGCGCCACAAGACAGGGATTTTCTCCTGTGAACTCCATAAAGGCTTTCAGAGCGGTCAGCTCGTCGGGAGCGTCCTTTACCATATCGTCGGTTATTTTTGTCAGATTTGAAATAAACTCGGAAATCTCGCACTGAGGGTTCACAAAGATATCAAAGGTGTCCACTATCTCCAGATTTCTCAGCTTTACCGCGCCTATCTCGATCATTCTGTCGGACTTGGGATTAGTTCCCGTAGTTTCCAGATCAAACACGATAATTTCGTCCGTAAGCTCACGCTTGTCCACACCCTTGAATATCTTCTCGTCGTTGTTGACCTCGTAAGCCTCACAGCCATAAAGAACCTTAAAATTTCCTCCGCTCTTACGTATACCTGCGCAGGCGCCTCCCGCTTCGGGATATCCCTGAACCACTCCGTGGTCTGTTATAGCTATAGCAGGATGTCCCCAAAAGTAAGCTCGTTCAACCAGCTTGTCAGCAGAAGTCAGAGCGTCCATCATAGACATATTTGTATGACAGTGGAGTTCAACACGTTTTTCCTCGCTTGTATCCTTTTCAAGCTCACGCTTTACAAGCATAATGTTCTCAGGTATGAGATTTATTGAACGGTCAAAGCTATCCTCCTCTATCTCGCCGCTGACAATTATGGTCTTACCTTTTTTAAGCTTGTCCAACATAGCTTCTAAGGTAACTCTTGTCAGCCGTACATATCTTCCCGACTTGTTAGAACCGATAAGCTTTAAGGAATAAGAACCCGTATAATCCGTAAAAAATACGGATGCGATGAGCATACCCGTTTTAGTTTCTTTAGTCTCAACCTGAAAAACATCACCCCACACAGTAGCCTTACCGCTGAAATTCTCCACACCGTCGTGATCTACAGGGAGGCTTGCCATACTCAGCACTCTTTCAGAGGAATTGATAGGCGATCCTTTAAGAACGACTGCATCGTCGCACAGCAGAGAAAGCCTTGTGAAATCCACAGAACAGCTACGGAATTCCACAGTCTGCTCAACTCCCTTACTGTCTGTAACAGCAAAGGTCTGCTTTTTATGCACAGGCTCGTCAGAGGGCAGCGGAAGATTTTTCAAAAAATCCTCCTGTTCTCTGTTATGCTCCTCTATGTCAGTAAAAAGCTTGCCGTCAAATTCTATTTCAGCCTTTGCGGAAAACAGCTCCGTAACAAGTGCAGAAAAAGACGCATAAATGCCCGCCTTTTTCAGCAGCTCAAATCCTCCATGCTTTAGCGTGACCTTGAAAACTCCGTTTTCAAGAGCAGCCTCAGCATCGTCAAGAAATCCGTTAACCAGCGGAAATCTGCTTTTCAGGAATTTGCACAATTCTCCGAAATAGCTCACCTCCAGCATATCGGGAGTGAACCTTGTATGTAAAGAAAAGCTGTCTATCTGCAAAGCCTTTCTCATTCGTATTTCAAATTCAGTCACATTATCGAAGGAAACAAGTCGGTCAAACGCCGCAGTACATTCAAGACTTCTGTTATTCTCACCGAAGGTCAGCTTTAATATCCTGCCCTCGGAAATATCAGCGGAAATCAGATCCTTGTATCCGTCAAAAAAACTTCCTATGGTATATACATTCATTTTATTACCCTTTTTTCAATTCACAATACACAATTCACAATCGCACCAGTAAATTGCGCATTGACCTAAATTTTTTCGATTTCTTCAAGAAGAGCAGACAAAGCGTTTTCTTCGGAAACCTTTCTGAGCTTTTCGCCGTTTTTGAAAAGCACAGCACAGCCGTCCCCGCCTGCGATACCTATGTCAGCCTCTCCGGCCTCGCCGATGCCGTTGACTACGCAGCCCATAATTGCAACCTTAATATCCTTATCAATGTCACGTACAGCCTCCTCGACTTTTTTGGCAAGTCCAATAAGGTCTATTCTTGTACGTCCGCAAGTGGGACAGGATACAATCTGTACTCCGTTCCCCTTTCCAACAGCTTTTAGAATATCCTTTGCGGCATAAACCTCCTTAACTGGGCTGTCCGTCAGGGAAACTCTGATAGTTTCGCCTATTCCGTCAGCAAGCAGAGAGCCTATCCCGACAGCGGATTTTATAAGTCCCATTCGTTCGGTTCCCGCCTCGGTCACCCCCAAATGCAATGGATAGTTACACTGCTCAGAAAGCAGCCTGTAAGCGGTTATCATGATCGGAACGTCTGAGGACTTTATGGAGATCACAATATCATCAAAATCACACTGCTCCAGAATTTGAACATGCCCCATTGCACTTTCAACCAATGCTTCGGCACAGGGTCTGCCGTATTTTTCAAGCAGCGGCTTTTCAAGCGAACCGCCGTTAACTCCGATGCGGATTGGAATATTACGCTGACTGCAAGCCTTAACTACAGCTCTTACCTTATCCATTCCGCCGATATTTCCGGGATTGATCCTGATTTTATCTATGCCCGCTTCAGCTGCTGCAAGCGCAAGCTTATAATCGAAATGAATGTCCGCCACAAGGGGTATTGAAACTCTTTCCTTTATGGCAGGGATAAGCTTAACAGCGTCCATATTTGGTATAGCCGCTCTGACTATTTCACATCCTGCATTTTCAAGCTCCATTGCCTGTTCAACAGATCCCTCAATGTCTGTCGACGGCACGCTGAGCATTGACTGTATATATATTTTTTTTCCGTCAAGCAAGCAGTTTCCTACCTTAACCGGTCTGACGTTCCTCATATTTCATTATCCTTTCAAAATCTGAAATTTTGCATTATATGATTTTCAGAATGTCGCTTACTGTTATCACTATCATCAGCGCGAACAGTGCAAGCAATCCAACAGTATGCACCAAACCTTCCTTTTCGGGAGGCACAGGCTTTCTTCTTATACCCTCTACAATAAGGAATATCAGACGTCCGCCGTCAAGTGCAGGCAGCGGCAGAATATTAAAAATACCCACATTTATGGTAATGAACGCCGCAAGCGTCATCATGGTATCCGCAAGCTCACTCCAGTTTATCTTCCCTGTTTCCTCATTCTTTTCGCTTTCAATTACTTCGCCTATGGAATCCACAATACCGACAGGACCGCTCATATCTTTAAGAGAATATTTACCTTTTATCATGTCTGCAAGTGAAATATAAATAAGTCTTGCATCGGTAGCAGTCTGTTTGAATGCCTCGCTGATCACTGAACCTGCCGTAATCTCCCCCGGATACACCCAGAAATCATAGTGTATAACATCGTCTTTCATTGAAAGCTGAACGCCGTCGAGCTCCACTTTTTCTCCGTTACGAATAACTACCATATCATAAATTCCGTCCTCGTCGCTGGTGAACTGATAGGACATATCCATTGAAGTGTAAATCCTCATGCCGTTGATACGGTAAATCTGATCTCCAACCTCAAGACCTGTTTCATGACTCACTGCATTTTCCTCAAACTTAGATACAGTCGTCGTAGTTATAGCGTCGGAGGTCGCAGTATTCACCATAAGAATAACAACGCCCAGCACAAGGTTCATAAATACTCCCGCGCAGACAATTATAATTCTTCTCCACACAGGCTTGTTGCAGAACGCCCTGTTGTCGCTGCTGCCGTCATCTTCTCCCTCCATAGCGCAGAATCCGCCTATAGGAAATAGCCTCCAAGCGTAAAGTGTTTCTCCCTTTTGTCTTTTTAAAATCGCAGGACCCATACCTATAGCAAACTCGTTTACCTTAACGCCGTTGGCTTTTGCTGCAATGAAATGTCCCAGCTCGTGAATAAATATAATAATTCCGAAAATAAGTATCGCTATAATAATGCTCATAAAAAACCTTTCTTTGTTGGATCAACAATATATCGTCAGCAATCAATGCGTTTTATAACTAATTTATAAAAACATCATGCACTGTTGCAAAATTCCAGAGGGCATACACAGTTGTCGATTTTAACTGCCTATTGCCAATTTTTAATTGGAAATCGCTTTTCTCACATAGTCTCTTGCCGCCTTGTCCGCCGCAAGTATATCTTCCACGCATGTTATCTCCTTTTTCTGCGTGTTCACAAGTACCTCTGTTACAAGCTCGCCTATCCTCAGGAACTTTATTTTTCCGTTAAGGAAAGCCGCAACAGCCTCCTCATTCGCTCCGTTGACTGCCGCAGGGAGTGTTCCGCCCTCGGTAACAGCCTTTATGCAGGCAGTGAGACAGTCAAAGGTCTCATAATCCGGTCTCATAAAGCTGAGACTTCCATAATCCGTAAGAGATAAACGCTTTACGTCGCATTTCACCCTCTCGGGGTAAAGCAAAGCGTACTGAATGGGTATCTTCATATCAGGCACTCCCATTTGCGCTATAACTGAATTGTCCTCATACTCCACCGCAGAATGTACCACACTTTCTCTGTGGACTACTATCTCTATCTGCTCAGGTTTTAGATCGAACAGCCACATAGCCTCGATAAATTCGAGACCCTTGTTCATAAGAGTAGCGGAGTCAATAGTTATCTTACTTCCCATAGACCAGTTGGGATGATTTAGAGCCTGCTCCACTGTAACGTTTTCAAGATCTGATTTTTTCTTCCCGAAGAAAGGTCCCCCCGATGCTGTGAGAATAATACTCTTTATCCTGTTCATAGAGTTGCCCTGAAGCGACTGGAAGATCGCGGAATGTTCACTGTCTACAGGATAAATATTAACTCCCTTTTCCTTAGCGGCGTTAATAACAAGCTTTCCTCCCGCTACAAGAGTTTCCTTGTTAGCAAGAGCAATGTCCGTACCCTTTTCAATAGCGGTCAGTGTAGGAACAAGTCCCACCATTCCCACCACAGAATTAAGCATAATATCCACGCCGTCAAGGGAAGCGACAGCCTTCAGACCCTCCATACCCGTAAGGACCTCCGCCTTGTGACCGCCGAGTTCTCTGCAAAGCTCCTCTCTCTTGCTTTCGTCAAAAATGCAGACATACTCCGCGCCAAACGCCTTAGCCTGCGCTGCAAGCAGCTTGGTATTGGAATTAGCCGCCAAAGCCTTCACTTTAATATTATGCTTTTTTGCGACCTCCAATGCCTGAGTACCGATAGAACCCGTGGAGCCTAAAATCGTCATTACTTTCATAGTGAAAACCTCTGTAAAAAACGCTTAAAAGGGGTAAGCTTAAAAGCCTGCCCCCATAAGTCGTATAGTTATTTTAATATAAGTCCCTGGGAGATAAGATAGTACATAAACGGTGCAACGAGAATTACGCTGTCAAATCTGTCCATAACTCCTCCGTGACCCGGCATTATATTGCCGTAATCCTTAATTCCTGTCTGTCTCTTTATCATAGACGCCGTAAGATCTCCGATAAGTCCGATAAGGGAGCAGAGCATTCCCGCAATAAAAACGATTATATAACGCACTGAATCTCCCTTGAGTATAACGTCGTATACAAAGCTGATTATCAGCAGAAAAACTCCGTTGCAGACAATACCGCCGATGACACCCTCAACGGTCTTTTTAGGACTTATCTCAGGACAAAGCGGCGTTTTTCCCAGAAATGTCCCGGCAAAATACGCCCCGCTGTCCGAAAGCCATGCTCCCGCAAGAGTAAGCACAATAAGAAAAACTCCCTTGCCGCCCATTTGCGCCATATTGATAAGCGTACCGAAAGAATAGCTAAGCAGTATCGGGACTCCCAGCATAAAGAAAAACTCATTGTACTTGTAATTCTTATGTTCTTTTAGATATAGTATGCACATAGCAAGCACAAAAATGCCCATATAAAAACGATAGCTTATAAAATAAACCATACCGTGAGTATGAAACGCGGGCATTATGCAGTCGATCGCCGCAAAAGCATAGCAGACAACAGCCTGTTTCTTATGGACCGACATTCCCGTCGCTTTAAAAATCTCATACACCGCTGTAACAGTGATAAAAGCAATAAACAGATTAAATATAAAAGTATTGTGCAGTATCAGTGCTATTATCGCAATGACAATAGCCACAGCCGCAGAAATAATGCGGGTAGACATTTACACACCTCCGAACCTTCTGTTTCTCTCGCTGTACGCAAGAACAGCCCTGTCAAAATCCTCGTTTTTAAAATCGGGCCACAGAATATTTGTATAGTAAAATTCAGCATAAGCCGCCTGCCATATCATAAAGTTTGACAGCCTCTGCTCTCCGCTGGGGCGGATAACCAAGTCAAGAGGCGGTATCTCCTCAGTGTAGAGATTTGCCTCTATCATATCCTGAGTAATATCATCAGGTTCAAGCGAACCCTCCTTTACCTTTTTTGCAAGAGTTCTAACAGAGTGACATATCTCATCACGTCCGCCGTAATTAATGGCAAGCACCAGCGTCATAGCATTAAAATCCTTTGAGTCATCTTCAACCGACGCCATTTTTCTTTGCAGTGTCTCGCTGAGTGCGCTTCTGTCACCGATAAAGCGGATACGGATATTCTCCTCTACGAAATCCCTTACCTCGTCAAGATACTTTTCAAACAGATCCATAATAGCGTCCACTTCGTCCTTAGGACGTTTCCAGTTCTCCGTTGAAAAAGCGTAGAAGGTAATATACTGTACTCCTACAGCCTTTGCGTGTCTTGTTATGGTACGGAAGTTCTTTGCTCCCTCCCTGTGTCCAAGCTTGCGGGGAAGTCCTTTTTTCTTGGCCCACCTGCCGTTGCCGTCCATAATAACGCCCACATGAACAGGCACGGCAATGTCTTCGCCAAGTACGATTTTCCTTTTTTCAGCCATTTAATTTACCCGAATTACAGTGAAAGAATTTCCTTTTCTTTTTCTGCAACATGCCCGTCTACTTCCTTAACGAACTTGTCGGTGATCTTCTGAATAGCCTCTTCGCCGTCCTTCTGCTCGTCCTCTGTTATCTCGTTATTTTTCTTTTTAGCCTTTATTTTTTCAATAGCGTCGCGCCTGATAGAGCGGATAGCTACCTTACATTCCTCGCCGCCCTTTTTAACGTCCTTGACTATCTCTTTACGTCTGTCCTCAGTAAGCTGAGGAAAAATAAGTCTCAGCGTCTGACCGTCATTCTGTGGATTGATGCCGATATCGGAAGCCTGAATAGCCTTCTCAATAGTTTTAAGCGTAGACTTGTCCCAAGGCTGGATCACCAGGATTCTAGCCTCAGCCACAGAGATAGCAGCCATTTGATTTATTGGAGTAGGCGCGCCGTAATACTCAACTCTTATCTTATCCAGCACTGCAGGATTTGCTCTTCCCGCTCTGATAGCGGCAAAATCCGATAGCATTACGTTTATTGATTTCTCCATTTTTTCTTTTGCTTTATTCTTGATTTCATTCATAGCAGTTATTCCTTTCTGTTGATTATTTTACTATTGTACCGATATTACCGCCCATACAAGCGTCATAAATGTTATCGGGTCTTGCAAGATCAAATACGAGTATCGGGATATTATTATCCTTGCAAAGCGCAGCGGCGGTGGAGTCCATGACCTGAAGTCCCTTTTCCAGCACCTCTCCGAAGGTCAGCTCGTCATACTTAACAGCGTCGGGAAACTTGTGAGGATCCTTATCGTAAACACCGTCTACCATAGTTGCTTTAAAGAAAATGTCAGCCTCTATCTCAGCCGCTCTGAGCGCCGCCGCAGTATCGGTGGAGAAAAAAGGATTTCCTGTGCCGCAGCCAAAAATACAAACTCTTCCCTTTTCAAAATGCCTGATAGCCTTATTTCTGATGTAAGGCTCTGCAACCGCCGGCATTGAAATAGCAGTCTGAACTCTTACTTCCATACCGCAGTTTTCCAGAGCGTCGGCAACCGCAAGAGCGTTCATTGCAGTGGCCAGCATACCGATGTGATCCGCTCTTGTTCTGTCCATTCCCCCGCTGGTCCTGCCTCTCCAGAAGTTTCCGCCCCCTACGACGATACCTACCTCTACCCCTGCGTCAACACATTTCTTGATACTTTTGCCGAAGGTGGTTATAACGTCGTAGTCGAGACCTATCTTCTTATCGCCTGCAAGAGCTTCACCGCTGAGTTTAAGAAGAATTCTTTTATATTTTGCACTCATCTCAAAACACTCCTTATACAATACTTTGACCCCATTCAATCAAGGCTGCATCTCTGAAAACCAAACGGGGTTCATCATAAAATATACTCATATTAAAATTATACAATATTTCACTGAAAAAGTAAAGTGATTTTCATAAATTTCTTAAAAAAGTCACGATTTTTTCGGTCGTGTTTTTTCAGTAAAAAGACGCAAACCGCAGCATTACTGTTCCGATTTACGTCCTGTGTGATTATAAAATTATCCCCGAATTATTTTTACTATAAATTTCCTGTCACGGGGACCGTCAAACTCAACGAAATATATGCCCTGCCATGTACCGAGGACAAGTCTGTTATCATCGATAACGATCGTTTCGGATACTCCCACACAGCTTGATCTCAGATGAGCTGCAGAATTGCCCTCAATGTGCCTGAACTGAGGTCTGTCAGGAAATGTCTTTTCAAAAGCGAACAGCAGATCGGTCTGCACGTCGGGATCGGAGTTTTCATTAATAGTAATAGCCGCAGTAGTATGGGGACAGAAAACAACAGCGATGCCGCTCATAACGCCCGATTCCATAACTGCCTGTCTCACATAGCTTGTAATATTGTAAAAGCCCGTTTCTGCAGTTCTGAGAGTAAAGGTTTTAAGCATTTTTATATCCTCCGTCTGCTAAGAAAATCAGTTTCCGTCTCATTTTTGGTTGGTCTTCCCATAAGATTCATTATGGCGTCCTTTGCAGGCTGCCCCTCAAACAGTACTCTATATAACTGCTCGGTAATAGGCATTTCAATGTTCATTTTTTTTGCAAGCGCATGAGCATTTTTTGTACAGATATAGCCCTCCACGGTACCGACCTGCCGAACCGCATCCTCCGGAGACGTACCTTTGCCTATAAGAATACCTGCACGTCTGTTACGGCTATGCATTGAACAGCAGGTAACTATCAGATCTCCGATTCCGCTAAGTCCTGCAAAGGTCTCGATGTCAGCGCCCATTGCTTCGCCCAGACGCGCTATTTCGCTGATACCTCTTGTCATAAGCGCAGCCTTTGTGTTGTCACCAAGACCAAGTCCGTCGCATACTCCTGCCGCAAGTGCTATAACATTCTTCAGCGAACCGCCTATCTCGCAGCCTATTACGTCATCGCAAACATACACTCTGAAAGTATTGTTTGAAAGCGTATTCTGGATATAATATGAAACCTCCCGTTCGTCGCTTGCCGTAACTACGGTTGTGGGAACTCCCCTGCCAACCTCCTCTGCATGGGAGGGTCCTGTAAGCACAGCAACATGATTATTAGGAAAACATTCCTTTGCGACTTCACACATCGTCTTAAGACTTCCGCCCTCAAGACCCTTTGCAGTGTTAACAATTACCGTATTGCCGCTTATATAAGGAGCCGCGCTTTCACACACCTCCCTCATGAAGCTGGTTGGTATGCCGAAGATAACCATGTCCTTTCCCTTGACCTCTGAAATATCAGTGGTAAGCTTTATGGATTTGTTTACAAGCACTCCGGGAAGTTTTGCTTTGAACTCTCCGGTTCTGCGGATAGTATCTATTTCGTCCTGAAATTTTGACCATACGGTAACATCATGTCCTGCGTTATCGCACAAGATCGCAAGGGCAAGACCGAAGCCGCCCGAGCCTAAAATGGTAATATTCGCCATAACATATCCTCCTAAGCGTTTTTCTTTTGACCGAATTTGTTCTCAGTGCCATTTATAAGGCGTTTTATATTCGGCTTATGCATATAAATTATCAGAACTCCGATACACGCCGCGACCAAGGTGTTAGGTAATACAGCGTCGGAATTTGAATTAAGAAATTGCTGATTGATAAATGTAAACAGCGGATATGACACAGCCGCACATATAGAACCAACAGAAACGTACTTTGTCACAGCCAGAAGTATTGCAAATACCACGACCGAGAAAAGACAGGTCAGCGGATCTATCGCGATAAGAGTTGTCGCCGCAATAAGCACACCCTTTCCGCCGTGAAAGCCGTAGAATATTGGAAAAATATGTCCAAGCATTACAAAAATACCCGCAATATAGCCGATAAATTTCACGTCCCCGAACAGTACGACGTCAAAAGCCCTGTGCACCACCAGTCTGCAAACCACAACTGCAATAACGCCTTTTGCAAGATCACACAAAAGCGTTGCCATGGCAGGACCCTTGCCGAAAACTCTAAGCACATTTGTAAGTCCCGCATTATTGCTTCCATAGTCTCTTATATCCTTTTTCTTCCAAAGTCTGCAAACTATTATCGCAGAATTGAGACTTCCGAAAAGATATGAAAAAATTACAGTAAAAGCAAGGCTGAAAACAATGTTCACCTTAATTTCCTCCTAAATTATTTTACGTCGTTTCTGTCGCGCTCACGGATCTTAAATACGATAGGCGTTCCGTCAAGCCCAAAGGTTTCTCTAATCTGATTTTCAATATATCTTTGATAGGAAAAATGATACAAGTCCGCTCTGTTAACAAAGGATATGAATGTAGGCGGCTTTGTGGACGCCTGAGTCATATAGTATATTTTAAGACGCCTGCCCTTATCCGACGGCGGCTGAACTCTTGATGTCGCATAAGCGAGCACCTCGTTAAGTCTTCCTGTGGGAATTCTCACTGAATTCTGCTCTGCCACATATTTTATAGTTTCAAAAAGCTTATCCATTCTAAGTCCCGTTTTAGCTGAAATAAACACAAAAGGCACATAGCTCATAAAGCTGAAATCGTTCTCCAGCTTCTTTCGGAACTCATTCATTGTATTAGTATCCTTTTCAACAGCGTCCCACTTATTGACGGCAACAACGCAAGCCTTTCCTTTTTCGTGAGCATAGCCCGCAACCTTGGAGTCCTGCTCGGTGAAACCTACTGTGGCATCTATAACTATGACAGCCACATCAGCTCTGTCAACAGCCATATAAGCCCTCAGCACAGAGTACTTTTCCACGGCCTCAAGTACCTTGGACTTTCTTCTTATGCCCGCAGTATCGATAAAAACAAACTTTCCCTGATCGTTTTCAACGGTAGTGTCTGTAGCGTCTCTGGTAGTTCCTGCAATATCGGACACAATAACCCTTTCCTCGCCGCAAATGCGGTTAATTATGGAGGACTTGCCCACATTTGGCTTACCGATAACGGCAACCTTGATAGTCTCATCTTCATCTTCTTCCAAGATCTCCTTAGGAAGATATTTAAGTACCTCGTCAAGCATATCGCCCGTACCGTGACCGTGCACGGAGGAAACGGGAAAAGGCTCTCCCAGACCCAGATTATAAAACTCATAAAGCTCCATAGGAGGCTCTCCCAGATTATCCACCTTATTGACGCACAGCACAACAGGCTTACCCGATTTCAGCAGCATTTGCGCTACCTCCATATCGTTAGCGGTAACTCCCGATCGGATATCCGTAACAAGAATAATAACATCAGCAGAGGTAATAGCAAGCTCCGACTGCCTTCTCATCTGGGATAAGATGACATCTGTGCTGTCGGGTTCGATACCTCCTGTATCAACAAGCATAAATTCTCTGCCAAGCCACTCGCATTTACCGTAAATACGGTCTCTGGTAACTCCGGGAGTGTCCTCTACAATAGAAAGCCTTTGTCCGATCAATTTATTAAAAAGCATGGATTTTCCTACGTTAGGTCTGCCTACTACGGCAACAACAGGTAATGCCATAATTATCATCTCCTCTTGTAAAATAGTCATTATTAATTATTATATCACACACCAAAAAAAAATGCAATAGAAAAACCAAAAAGCAGAGAAGGATTTTTCCTCCTCTGCTTCAGTAAGCACATTCAAGCGCGGTAATCCGGAAATTAAGCTTCCTTCTTGATTACTTCAACGCCCTTGTAATATCCGCAATTCTTGCAAACTCTGTGAGGTGAAGTGAGTTCACCGCAGTTAGAGCACTTGCTGAGTGCAGGTGCGTCAAGCTTCCAAACAGCCGAACGTCTCTTGTCGCGTCTTGCTTTGGATACTTTTCTCTTTGGTACTGCCATTCTGGCACCTCCTCTTCGGTAATAATCAACAAACCGTTGTTCGGCAAAATCCGAATAACGTCGGGAACTAGCCCTCTGAACATTTACAGCTTCCCTCGTTCAAATCCTGCCCGCAGACAAAGCAAAGGCCCTTACAATCGTCTCTGCAAAGAATTTTTGTCGGGAGCTGCAACAACAGGTCTGAAATTGCCAAATCGTTCATATCGAGAATATTGTTTTCGCACACCAGCAGGTCGTCGCTGTCCGAATGTGAATTTCTCACAAGCGTATGTCTGAAATCAAAACTGAATTCTCTCACAAACTCTTTAAGACATCTGTCGCAGGTAAGTTCAAGCGCAAAAGCCGCATTAAAATCCAGCGTTACAACGCCCGCGCGATTTTCAAGCTTACCCTTTACCTCTATAGGTGATGCAAATGAATATGAGGAATACTCTGCAAACTCGTCCAAACCGATCGAATAATCAACCGTCTTAGTTTCTCCGATAATATCAAAGAGTTCTCTCAACTTTATATTCATAGCCACACCTCAAACATCACAAATTTCATTATAAACCGAAATCTGCAATTTGTCAATACTTTTCCCGAAATTTTATATTTACTTAATAAAAGCCTTTACCTTTGCAGGAAGCTCCTCAGGATCAGCAGAAACTGTAAAAACGATATTAACGTCCTTAGCAAGAACTGCAAGCTTTTCTATCATGTTGCCAAGCTCGTTGTAATCTCTTCCGCCGATTTTAAGAATACCGTCAACAAAGATCTCCTGAATATCATAGTTTCCAGCCATAAGACCTGCAACAAATCCATAGAATGCGTCAAAGCTAGTGATGCCGTATGCCTCAGCGTCTGCAAGTCTTACATTGTGAGGAAGATCGTATGTGAGCTTCATGCCTCTTTCAATGCATACAACGTTACCTGTTGCTTTTTCCGCAGCCTTTTTGATAGCCTCGACAAGTATCTTAGTTTTTCCTGTACCCTTTTTACCTGGAATTAAATTAATCATAAATAAACTCTCCGTTCCGCTTTTAAGCATATATTTTAAGAGTCTGCGGACAGAAACGCTGTCCGCCGCTCTGTATTCCTTTTTATTAGCCCAGCTTAGCCTCAAGCTCCGCTTTCTGAGCCTCATATCCCGGTTTGCCGAGAAGTGCAAACATATTCTTCTTGTAGCTTTCAACGCCCGGCTGATTGAATGGGTTTACGCCCAGTATATAGCCTGAAACAGCGCAAGCCTTTTCAAAGAAGTAAACCATTTCGCCGAAGTTTTCCTCGTCAAGCTTGTCGACCTCCAGAACAATATTAGGTACTCCGCCCTCAGTGTGAGCAAGAATTGTTCCCTCGTAAGCCTTCTGATTTACAACGGACATATTCTGATTTGCAAGGAAGTTAAGACCGTCTCTGTTCTCCTCGTCAGGTTCAAGGAAGAAGTCCTGCTTAGGATTCTTGATGTTCATTACAGTCTCAAAAATGATCTTTGAGCCGTCCTGAATGAACTGCCCCAGAGAGTGGAGGTCTGTGGAGAATGTAGCGGCAGACGGGAAAATACCCTTGCCGTCCTTACCCTCGCTCTCACCGAAAAGCTGTTTAAACCACTCGCCCATAAGAGTGAAGGACGGATCGTAGGAAACCAGCATTTCAACGCTTTTGCCCTTTCTGTAAAGGATATTTCTGATAGCCGCATACTTGTAGCAATCGTTGCCGTCGTCCTCGGAATACTTCTTCTGAGCCGCAGCGGCTCCCGCCATAATAGCGTCAATATCACAGCCTGCAACGGCGATAGGAAGCAGACCTACTGCTGTAAGTACGGAAAATCTTCCGCCGACATCATCGGGAACAACGAATGTCTCATAACCCATTTCGTCGGAAAGCTCCTTGAGAGTACCCTTAGCCTTATCGGTAGTAGCAAAAATTCTCTCCTTAGCCTCCTTCTTGCCGTATTTATCCTCCAGCAGCTTTTTGAACACTCTGAAAGCAAGCGCCGGCTCGGTAGTAGTGCCGGACTTTGAAATTACGTTAACGCATACGTCTCTGCCCTCACAAAGAGCAAGAGTTTCGTTAAGATATGTTGCGCTGATATTGTTACCGACAAAATAAATATCCGGAGTATCCTTTTTAAGATTATTATAATAAGGAGACTTAAGCAGCTCGATCGCTGCTCTTGCACCCAGATACGAGCCGCCTATACCGATAACGATAAGAATGTCGCACTTGCTCTTTATTTTCTCAGCGGCAGCCTTGATCCTTGCAAATTCCTCTTTATCGTAGTCGGTAGGAAGATCGACCCAGCCAAGGAAATCGCTTCCAAGACCGTTCTTCGATACAAGAGTATTATGAGCCGCAGTTACGGCAGGTGCCATAGCCTCGTATTCGTGTTCGCTTATAAAATTGCTTAAATAATTAGTTTTGAGTTTGATAGCCAATTATGTCAAATCCTTTCGTTTTAACCTTTTCAATAATTATACTATATTTTTCACGACTTTGCAAGAGATTTCACCGCGACTTACAACTTTTGTGCATTTACAACAATTTTGTTAATTACATTTCCAACAGATTGTACAATAGCTTAAAAAAGCCAAATGTCACATTCATTTTCTTAACTTCTGATTTTGCTGTAAGATCTGCCTTAATAAGCGTCTCTCCGTTCATTTTACAGCATAAAGTTCCAAGCTTCTGACCCTTTTTAACGGGAGCAGTTAATGTATCCTCCCGCTGAAATTCGATTTCAACCTGACCTGACGCTCCTCTGGGAATGATAACGGGACTGATATTTGAAAACTCCACATTAACGCTTTGCTGTTCTCCGTTTGTCACGTCAGCTTTTTTCAGCATATCCTTGGTAATTTCAGGAGTGTACAGTTCAAACATATCAAAGCACATATCAAGCAGCTTTTTTGCATTTTTATCACGATTTTCGGAGGTGTCGCAGCCTAGTATCACAACTGCGATCTTCATTCCGTTACGCTCGGCTGTGAACACTCCGCATTCCCCTGCCGACTGTGAAGCGCAGCATTTCATACCTGTTATTCCTCTGTAAGTCCTTATTAATCGGTTTAAGCTCACCAGCTCCGCCTTGCCGTCTCTTACCGTATCCGTCCAGCAGGTAAGATAATCACGAAGAAAATCATATTTTAAAATCTCACCTGACAGTAATGCAAGGTCATAGGCGCTGGATACTGTTTCTGCGCTCATCCCTGTACAGTCCGCAAAATTGGTATTTTCCATTCCTAAAGACTTTGCCCGCTTGTTCATCATATCGGCAAAGCCGTCAAGACTTCCTCCCAGATACTCGGAAAGAGCAGCGCAGGCGTCGTTTGCATTGCCGACGGTTATGGACTTCAAAAGTTCCTCAAGGCGTATTTTTTCGCCCTTATCAAGCCAGATCTGCGAGCCTTGCATAGCGTTTGCTTCCGCCGATACGGTCACCTCGTCGTCAAGTGTTATCTCTCCGCTGTCAAGCTTATCTGCGCATATCAGCAGGGTCATAAGCTTTGCAAGATGTGATATTTCACGTTTTTCAAGTGAGTTCTTTTCAAATAGCACCTTGCCTGTGGTACACTCAACAGCGGCTATTCCCTCAGCAGGAATTTCCTCTAAAAGCTGTTCAACGGAAACTGTGTCCGTCGCAGCCGAGACAGCCCCGCCGTCGGCTGATACTTCGGCAGTTACCCCGCAAACGGTCACACATGCAGTACAAATACAGATTATACGTCTTATAAGTCCGAATTTTTCAGACATATACAAGCCCCCTTTCTGTAAAATTCTATTCCGTAGGAATTGCATTTATTCTGAATTGACATATGCTGATTTGAAATTAAACCGCATATTATATATATCCTTAATATGCAGAGATCCGCAGTCGGACTAACAGTCATTGTACATCAATAATTACTTGTCTATTGCAAAATGAATGTTTATGTGATATAATATCCTTAAAGAAAATTTAGCTGATACGGAGGATTTTAATATGTACGGTTTTTTCAGAAGAATTGTTTCCTGCGCTGCCGCTTGTATTATTGCATGCTCTGCGTGTGCCGTTTCCGCACTTGCAGACGACGGCTGGCAGGTGCTCGATCAACAGGAATTTACGGAGGCTATGGGACTTGGCTGGAACCTGGGAAATCAATTTGAAGCTGTCAGCGGATCCACCCCCGGAGAAACCAACTGGGGCAATCCTGTTGTCACCGAGGATCTTATCAAAATGGTCAAGAACGCCGGATTTTCATCTATACGTATACCTGTTTCTTATCTTTCAAAAATAGGAAACGGTCCAGATTATCAAGTAGAAGAACAATGGCTTGACAGAGTTGCCGAGGTAGTTGACTACTGCGTTGACAATGATATGTACGTTATTATCAATATGCACGGCGACGGTTATCACACTATTTCAGGCGGCTGGCTGTTCTGCGACGCCGAGGAGAGCGAGCAGGTTGAGATCAAGGATAAGTACAAGGCTGTCTGGGCCCAGATAGCTGAGCGTTTCAAGGATTACGACGAACACCTTGTTTTTGAGTCAATGAACGAAGAATTCAATAACACATATGACGATCCGCCTGCTGAAGATTACAGTAACATAAACGAATACAACCAGATCTTTGTAGACACAGTAAGAGAAACAGGCGGAAACAACGCAAAACGCTGGCTGCTGATCCCGGGCTGGAACACTTCCATTGACTATACTGCGGGAGATTACGGCTTTGAACTTCCGGACGACAGCAAATGCGAGGCTGAGGGTAACAGAATTGCTGTGTCGGTACACTATTATGATCCATACGGTTTTGTACTGGACGAAGACAGTCATTCAAGAACTCGCTGGAGCGAATATGCTAAAACAAAAAACAAGGACAACTGGGGACAGGAGGATTATCTTGAGGAACAATTTAGCAGACTGAACGAAAAGTTTGTCAGTCAGGGATATCCTGTTATTATCGGAGAATTCGGAGCAATAGATAAATCCGCGAGAGATTTGAGCAATAATGAATACAGAAGATACTGGTGCGAATATGTTGTCAAGACTGCCAAGGCAGCAGGCTGTATTCCTGTCTACTGGGACAACGGCTGGAACGGTGACAATGGATTGGCGGTTTTCGACAGAAGTTCCCTTACAGTCACTCAGCAGGACATTATTGACGGTATGGTCAGAGCAATAAATTCCGACGAGGACTACGATATCCCCGCCCCCGTCGAGATCACAGAGGATACCGCAGATACTTCGGCAGAAAGCGATGTTTCCGAAGTGTCATCAGAGATAACAGAGGAAGAATATTCCACTGTTGAACAGACAAATACCTCGTCCGATAATTCTGCTGAAAGCTCTGAGGAAAAAAGCGGGAACAGTATCGGCGCTATTGCTGCTATTATTGCAGGCGCAGCCGTGATCATCGCTGTAATAGCTGTAATTATTGTAAAAAAGAAAAAATAAATTCAACGCTCGGACGGTCAGCAGTTAAGACCGTCCTTTTTTTGCCAAAAAAATCTGCTGTTCCCGAAGAAACAGCAGATATAGATATAATTATCCGATAAGCCAATCATACATATCCTGATATTTTCTTGCGGACGCCTGCCAAGAAAAGTCCTTTGACATTGCGGATTTGATGACATTGTTCCACTCATCACGTCTGTCAATATAAATATACATAGCGAACATAAGCGTGTTATACATTTCGTGGGCATTGTAATTAGCAAAACTAAATCCTGTGCCTGTTCTGTCAAACTGATTGAACGGCTGTACAGTATCCTTAAGACCGCCTGTTTCTCGGACAATAGGCAATGTGCCGTATCTGAGGGACATAAGCTGTGACAGTCCGCACGGTTCAAACAGCGACGGCATAAGGAATGCGTCGCAAGCGGCGTAAATTTTATGGGACATAGCCTCACTGTAGTAAATATTAGCCGAAACCTTATCAGGATACTTCCAGGCAAAATGCCTGAACATATCTTCATACTTGGCCTCTCCCGTGCCTAGAACAACTATCTGCATATCCTGCTCGCACATTTTCTCCATCATATATGCGATAAGATCAAAGCCTTTCTGGTCTGTAAGACGGCTTACGATACCCACCATAAACTTATTGTCGTCACGTGCAAGTCCAAGCTCCTTCTGTAAGGCTCTCTTATTCTCGATTTTCTTTTCAAGTACGTTATCTATATTATAGTTGCAGACTATCTGCTTATCAGTCTCAGGATTATAATCTTCGTAATCGATACCGTTGACAATACCTCTGAGGTCATTTTTTCTTGCTACCATAAGACCGTTCAGTCCCTCGCCGTAAAAATCGGTCTTGATCTCCTCAGCGTAGGAGTCGGAAACGGTAGTAATAGCGTCTGCGTAAACAAGTCCGCCCTTTAGCATATTACCGTCAACGCCTGTTTTCAGCTTATCGTAAGTCATATAATAGCTGGAAAGCCCCGACAGCCACATAAATCTTTCTGCATTATCGTTACCTTGGAATTTAAGATTATGGATCGTCATTACTGACTTTATACCTTTGTAAAACTCCCCGCCTGCAAAGCTGTCGTGAAGATAAACAGGAATAAGACCTGTCTGCCAATCGTGACAATGGATAACGTCGGGACGGAAACCTATAACAGGCAAAGCAGACAGCGCTGCCCTGTCAAAGAACATAAACTTTTCAATATCCCAATGATGATCTGTATATGGCTTGTCCCCCGTGAAATAATACTCGTTGTCAATGAAATAGAAAGTCACACCGTCATAAACAGTTTCAAGTACGCCGACATACTGACTTTTACCTGCAAAATCCATATAGAAGCGGGTTTTATACTCCATTATATCCTTCCACTTCTGAGCCATACATGAATACTTAGGCAGAATAACTCTCACATCGTAATACTGCTTATCAAAGCATTTCGGCAGAGAGCCGACTACATCTGCTAGACCGCCTGTTTTGATAAAAGGCACGCACTCAGACGAGGCAAACAAAACTTTTCTCATAATAAAATACCCTCCGTTGATAGAATTATTTACAATATACACAAAGTAGGTATTTATATTATAGCATTATTTGTCTGTTTCGTCAACCGCTATTTGCACAAACTTTCATGTATTTTTTGACATTTGTCATAAATATTCGGGTCATAAAGTCAATAACATGTTCAATTATTCTGTATTTTGTATCTATGAACAGCTTTTGTTTATTCAGCAAAAGGGAGCCGATTTTTTGCCGGCTCCCTTTATTTCATAATTCTATAAGCTTTTAATCAGTAACTGCATTTTTTGCGATAACGTCTGCTACCAGATTTGCAGGCAGCGGCTCATAGCGCGCCTTTTCAAAAGTAAATGAACCTCTGCCCTGCGTCATCTGACGGAGAGTCATTGTAAAGTCTGACATTTCTGACATCGGTACTTCCGCTATGATCTCAGTAAGTCCCTTATCCGCAGGGTTCATGCCCAACACGCGCCCTCTGCGCTTGTTAAGCTCGCCCATCATATCTCCGGTATTATCATCGGGGACAAACACGTTAAGCGCTCCGATAGGCTCGAGAAGTATTGGCTCAGCCTGTCTAAGTCCCTCTTTATATGCAATGGACGCCGCCATTTTAAACGCCATTTCCGAGCTGTCGACAGGATGATATGATCCGTCCACAAGGATAGCTTTAAGTCCCACAACAGGGAAACCTGCAAGCACGCCTTTCTTAACACTGTCCTGCAAGCCTTTTTCTACCGCAGGGAAGAAATTCTTCGGAACTGCCCCGCCGAATACCTTTTCTTCAAATACCAGATCGTCTGAAATGCAAGGCTCGAATTCTATCCAAACATCACCGTACTGTCCATGCCCGCCTGACTGTTTCTTGTGTCTGCCCTGAACCTTTACTTTTTTGCGGATAGTTTCACGGTATGAGATCTTCGGGGTTTCGGTAATTACCTCCACGCCGAAATCGTTTTTCAGCCTTCCCACTACTGAGTCAAGATGAAGTCCGCCCAGAGTGCTCAAGATCATCTCGTTAGTGGACGTATCAAGAGTATAAGCAAGGGTCTGATCCTCCTCGAGAAGTCTTGAAATAGCAGAAGATATCTTGCTTTCATCTCCTTGCTTTTTAGCCTTTACTGCCATTTTATAGCAGGGCTTTGGAAAATCTATCGCAGGAAACTTCACAACTCTTGCGGCATCGCATATCGTATCGTTCGTGTTGACATTCATCTTCATAGCCACAACAATATCTCCGCATCCCGCCTCTGTAACGTCTATCTGCTTTTTACCCTGAAGCGTTACAAGCTTGCCAACCTTTTCAGCAGAGCCTGTGGTTGCATTAACTACCTCCTTATTGGGAGCAATAACGCCTGAGAATACTTTCATATAGGACATCTTTCCTACAAACGGGTCTGCAACTGTTTTGAACACAAACGCGGACAGCGGATCGTTTTCTGAGCAAGGAACTTCAACTGTTTCTCCGTCAGGAGTTACTCCCACCATAGCGTCCTTTTCAGAGGGCGGAGGCAGCAGAAGATCGATCTCTTTCAGCAGCATATCCACGCCCGAAAGATCGGTAGAGGAAACACAGGTAACGGGAGTGATGATACCCTCGTTCATACCCTTATGTATACCGTCGGTAAGCTCCTTTTGAGTGAACGCCTCGCCTGAGAAGAACTTTTCAAAAAGCTCCTCATCAGTCTCCGCAACCGCCTCGGAAACAGCCTCGATCAGTCCGTCGATACGGTATTCCATTTTCTCGGATACCTCTGCGGTAGGCATATCTGTTTCCACAGCTTTTCCGTTTTCATATTTATACGCTTTCATTTCAATAAGATTTACATAGGACACGATTTTTCTGTCTGCAATAACAGGAACAACAACAGGGCAAACAGTAGGACCAAATTCCGCTTTAAGCTGAGTAAGAACATTATTGAAGTTAGCATTGTCGTCATCAAGCTTTGTAACTACAAACATTGTAGGCTTGCCGAATTTCTTTGCGCAATCGTAAGCCTTATGCGTACCTACCTTAACTCCCGACTTGCCCGAAACGGCAATCATAACACAGCCCGAAGCATAAACGCCCTCAACCATGCCGCTCTCATAGTCAAAAAGTCCGGGAGTATCAAGAAGATTTACCTTAAATCCGCCCGTCTCCATAGTAGACAGTGATGTATAAACAGAGCATTTTCTTTTTATCTCGTCAGGCGTATAATCCGAAACTGTAGTGCCGTCAAGTACCTTACCCAATCTGTCGGTTGCTCCGCTCTTATATAACAAAGCCTCTGTCAGCGAGGTCTTACCAGAACCTGCATGACCTGCAATGGCTATATTTTTGATCTTTGTACTGTCAAATTTTTTCAAGATAATCGCTCCAATCTATAAATTTCAGGGTTTATTGACTTTACCCTCTTGTGAAATATTTGCAGCCAAAAACACTGTTTTTGTTAATATATACAAAAACTATTAACTGCATAAAATAATTATATACCATTTCAACCAAAATAGCAATAGCTTTACTGTAAAAACTTTTCGTGATTATGAACAAATTTAATCATCAATATTTTACACATACGAAAAATCATAATAGAAAAAACAATTTGAGGATTCGTAATTCTCTTAAATCACTCACAATTCATACCTCAGTGTAAATGTTATTAAGTTGACGGATATATTACTGTCTAAAATAATCTTCTGCTATTGTAATTATATTTTTCATGATCCTCAGAATTTCAAACAAATT
The DNA here is from genome assembly GCA_964399215.1 of uncultured Ruminococcus sp. Classification (GTDB taxonomy): domain Bacteria; phylum Bacillota; class Clostridia; order Oscillospirales; family Ruminococcaceae; genus Hominimerdicola. The sequence continues at coordinate 55,402 of CAYNPW010000003.1, forward strand.
TATTATGCTTTTCTGACGTACAAATCTATCACGAAAGCTCCGAAGACAGCATATAATTAACTATGATACTTTCGGGAGGGCGGCAGACATGAACAAAAATGAAATTGTAATATTGTGCGTGGGAGGAGATTTCAGGCACGGTTATATGAGCTCGGCTCTGGCGGAGCATTTTAATGTGTACACATTAGGAGTATACTTTACGGGAGGAAACGCCGTTCCCCTTGACTGCATAGAGGATATGGACTGCAAAGCCGATATGCTTATTCTTCCTATGATGAAAAACGGCAGTCTTGAAATACCTCTGTCTCAGGGCGGAGAGATAAGCTGTCACAAGCTCAGCGGCGTACTGAAAAAAGGCGCTCTTGTCACAGGCGGAATGCTTTCAACAGCGCAGATAGAATTTTTTTCCGCTCTTGGCTTCGATGTTGCGGACTATTTCAAGCGTGAGGAGCTTGTCATTAAAAACTGTATTCCAACGGCTGAGGGTGCATTGCAGATAGCTATGAATGAAACGGGTATTACTATATTCGGCAGTAAGGTCCTTATCATTGGCTATGGACGTGTGGCAAAGGCATGCTCCAATCTTTTCAGGAACGCAGGAGCGGAATGCTGCGTCACAGCAAGAAAGTCCTCAGCGATTGCAGAGGCTGAAAACTCGGGTATGTCCGCATTTCATATAAGCAGTCTTAAAGACAGAGTATCTTATTTTGACATAATTGTAAACACAGCACCTGCAATGATAATAGACGAAAGGATTTTGAGGAACATATCAAAGAACAGTCTGATAATTGATCTTGCCTCAAAGCCGGGCGGAGTGGACTTTTCCTGTGCAAAAGAGCTTAACCGCAGGGTAGTTCATGCGCTTTCGCTCCCCGGGAAGTGCGCACCCATAACCGCAGGAAAAATCATTGCAGAAACGGTAATGGATATATTTCACGAAAGGGGAAAATGAAATGTCGTTGAAGGGAGTAAAAATCGGCTTCGGACTTACGGGGTCATTCTGCACCTTTGAGAAAGCTTTTGAAGCGGCAAAGTCGCTGGCTGACGAAGGAGCGGAGCTGATACCTGTAATGTCCTTTAACGCCGCCTCGCTGTCAACCCGTTTCGGTACGGCGGAGGAAAATATACAGAAATTGGAGGACATATCAAAGCGCAGGGTAATAAAAACCATAGAGGAGGCAGAACCTATCGGTCCTAAAAAGCTGTGCGACATAATGACAGTTGCACCATGTACGGCGAATACGCTTGCAAAGCTTGCGCTTGGGATCACAGACAGTCCGCTGACAATGGCCGTAAAGAGCCATTTACGAAATGGCAGACCTGTGGTAATAGCCATATCTACAAACGACGCATTGGCCGGGTGCGCAAAAAATATTGGTATTCTTCAGAATTACAAGCATTACTACTTCGTGCCTTATTCGCAGGACAATTATGCTGCAAAGCCTAATTCTATAGTTGCTGACTTTACTCTGATAGGCGAAACGATAGAAAGCGCTCTGCTGGGAAAGCAAATACAGCCCCTGATAAGACAGAAATAATAACGGATTGATCAGTCAAAAAGCACAGATCAGGCGGCGCACAAAAAAGACGGCTGTCACACTTGCTGAACTGCAAGATGTGTGCCGTCTTTTTATGTACTCCGCCTGAGTTTATGTTTTTACTTCGCCGTAGGAACGTAAATAGCCTGCGCAAGCTTGCTCTTAGGCATTGTTTGCAGCCATACGTGTCCGGGACCTGTAATTCTTGTGTTAAACAATCCTTCACCGCCGAACAGCATATTCTTTACGCCTTGAACTCTTTCAATATCAATAGAACAGCTTGCTTCCATAGCCGCAAGAATACCCGTATCAACCATTATAGACTGTCCTGCCGCAAGCTGATAGTCGATTATAGAACCGTCAAACTCAAGGAAAACCGTACCTGTGCCCGTAAATTTCTGCATGATAAAGCCCTCCCCGCCGAAGAAGCCGGCGCCCAGCTTTCTCTGGAAAAACATTTCCATATTAACGCTCATCTCAGAACCAAGAAAAGCCGACTTCTGCGCAACGATAGGCATCTGAGCAACATCGATAGCCTTGATCTCTCCGGGGAAGCTTGACGCCATAGCGATCATTCCGTCGCCGCCCTGAGCGGTGTAAACATTCTGGAACATAGATTCTCCCGAAAGCGCTCTGGAAAACATTTTACCTACTCCGCCGCCCGCATTTGTGGACATCTGAAGATTTGGGGTCATCCAGCTCATCGCACCCTTTTCCGTTTTGAGTGATTCGCCGTTGTTAAGATAGCAGATAACTACAGGCAGCGGCGTGCCTTTGATTTCATAACGCATATTTTTCCTCCTATAATATTAGTACTTATATATTTCAGCGGACTACACGCCCGTTGATTTCATTTTTTCCAAAAATTGTACCAGATCATCAAACTTTCTGTATGATTTAATCAGCATTTCTTCGTTAGGCTCAATAAGATCGGGAACTAAAATCGGCATCATTCCCGCAGCATGCGCCGCAAGTATTCCGTTATAGGAATCCTCAACCGCAAAGGTGCGCGCAGGATTTACCCCCAGCTTGTCACAGGCAAGCAGATAAATATCAGGACACGGTTTTGAGTTTTCTATCATATCCCCGCCGACAATAATGCGGAAATAATCTATAAGTCCCGCCTCGGTAAGCTGTCTCACTACAGTATCATACGACGTGGACGAAGCTAGTGCCGTTTTGACATTGTTACTGTTGAGCCATTTTAAAAGCTGCTCTGCTCCGGGCTTTATCGGCAGTCCTCTCTCGGCTATGATTTCCTTAACAACTGTCTTGCACTCGCCGTAAAGCGTAGTTACTGCTATTTTATCACCGTAGGCCTCATCAAGAATCCTCATAGAGTCCTTAGTGCTCCTGCCAATGCATTTTTTTGCATTATGCTCAACATCAGTCAGTCCGTACTTTTCTCCCAGTCTTACCCAGCCCTCAAGTGCAATAAGCTCAGAGTCGAAAATAACTCCGTCCATATCAAAGATTATGCCGTCAACATCAGAAATAGTATACATTTTTCCTCCTATTTGAAGTACATATACAGATTACATTTTATCATACCGTTGTAAAGCTTGCGCTTCTTATCTGCCTTTTTACCGAAAAACTTCTCAAACTCTTCGTGCGGACTTATAATATAACACGGATTTTCCCGAGAAGGACTGAGCCGATCTCCAAGCCTTTTGTAAAGCTCCTCCGCTTCCCTGATTTCCAGCATTCTTTCACCATAGGGCGGATTACATAAAGTTATCGCTCCGTTGATTGGAACATATTTGGAAATATCCTGTTGTTTTACGGTAAGCTTTGATCCTACTCCCGCCTTTTTTGCGTTATCTCTCGTAAGCTCTGCGGCAATGTCGTCAATATCAAAACCGTAAGCCCTGAAAGTCCCCTGCCTGTCGATCAAATCCATAGCCTCGGCTCTGGCATTATGCCATACCTCGCTCGGTATCTGTTCCCACTGCTGAGCAGCAAAATTTCTTCGCAGTCCCGGAGCAACATTAAGAGCTTTAAATGCAGACTCTATCAGAAAAGTTCCCGAACCGCACATTGGGTCCGCAACTACTGAATTGCTCCTCACTCTAGCCAGATCCACAATGCCCGCCGCAAGAGTCTCCTTGATAGGTGCGGCGTTGGAATTTCTTCTGTAACCGCGCTTGTGAAGTCCCGCACCTGTAGTGTCGAGATACAGAGTGCATATATCCTTATGAATAGAAAATTGTAACTGATGCTTTGCTCCGGTTTCCTGAAAATACTCTATACCGTAAACCCTGCCTAAACGTTTAACACAGGCCTTTTTAATGATTTTCTGACAGTCGGGAATTGAGTGAAGCTGAGAATTCAGAGAATGCCCCTTAACGGGAAAAGCGTCCTCGCCTCCGATAAAGTTCTCCAAAGGAAGCTTTTCAACGCCGCTGAAAAGCTCCTCAAAGCTCCTGGAAGGAAATTTTCCAAGTTCAATAAGAACCCGCTCTCCGCTTGCGACCCACAGATTAGCTTTAGCAAGAGTTTGAAAATCCCCTTCAAAGGTTATTTTTCCGTCTGTAGTATTTAGGTTTTTACCGCCGATTTTCTTTATTTCGTACGCAAGCACACTCTCCAGACCAAAATGACAGGGAATGCACATACTAAGATTTGACATGCTTTATCCTTTCGCTAAAAGACTTCAATTAATTGATAACAGAGGTCTTTCATAAGTCAATTATTATCGAAACATTAATAACAGCGTATTTGCACATCAGTGTCCGCCGTAGCAATATTCAGGGGTATTGGTAGTTTTGTAATATCCTGTAGCTGTGCTTGAACAAGTGCTTGACGCCAGCTTGCCGGTCTTGGTGCAATATGTGAGCTGCTGAACAGACTCCGGCATCGGGAAAGTATCCTCAAAACTATGGTGTTCTTCCTTTTCAGCTACATCGCCAAAAATATTTTTCCAAATAGCTCCGATATTCTGGTACTCGTTTGTAGGAATGGTCTCAGGATTTTCATAACCGATCCATATGCCGGAAACATAGTCGGGAGTACAGCCCACAAACGAAAGGTCAAACCAATCTGAAGACGTACCTGTTTTACCTACGAGATCCGTCTTGGAAAGCTTTGCATAACGTCCTGTACCGTTTTCCTGAGTGATGACTGTACGCATCATTCTGTTCATAATATACGCCGTACTATCCGAAACAGCCTGCTTATATCCGTCGGATTTCTCGAAAATAACGTTTCCGTCAGCGTCTGTAATACTTGAAACATAGTCCACCTCGTACTTACGTCCGCCGTTGCCGAAAATCATATATGCACCCACAAGCTCCTCAAGTCTGAGACCCTGAGTAAGGCCGCCGACAGTTACAGGCGAGTAATCAGCGTCGCTCTCGGTGAGCGTGGTAATGTCAAGCTTTTCCTTTAAAAAATTATATGAATACGAGGGCGTCATCTGCTTGATAAGCTGCGCAGGAAGCGTATTCAGCGATCTTGACAGCATATCCCATGTAAACATACTTTTGTATGACCAGTTTTCGCTGTCACCGGTCTCCGAGTAGTTAACAGGCCACTTCTGAGTTTCACCGTCTACCTTAATCTCAATAGGCTCGTCCACAAACTGAGTAGACCATGTCATTAAATCCTGATCAAGAGCAGGAGCATACGAAGCGATAGGTTTTATACACGAACCCGGAGAACGCATACCGTTATAAGCAGTACTGAAACCTCGGCTGTCCTCCTTTTCATTACGTCCGCCCACGATCGCCTTGACATTTCCTTCATAATCCATAGCGATAAAGCCGGACCAGAGAGTGTCCTTATCCGCACTCATTGAGTAGGTTGTAAAGTTGCTTGCATCCTGCATTTCCTTTTCAACCTTTTCCTGCATGTCTATGTCGACAGTAGTTATAATAGTGTATCCTCCGTCATAAAGTCTTGCGCTTGCTTCCTCGTAGGTTATACCCGCCTCTTCTGATATTTTTTCAATAGTCTGATCGATAGCGGCGTCCATAAAGTAAGAGGTAGGACCCTGATCATCCATTTCCTCATCATAAACGGTGTTGCTGGAATAATCCCAGTTGCCCGTTATTACTAACTCCTCATTGAGAGCGCTGTAGTACTCCTGCTCAGAAATAGCGCCGTTTTCCAACATATGGTCAAGACAGTATTTTTGTCTTATTTTGTTGGACTCTATATCGTCAACGGGGTTATTATAGGCAGGTGCGGTAGTCATTCCCGCAAGGCTTGCACATTCGGCAAGAGTTAGATCTGAAACGTCCTTGCCGAAATAATAGTTGGCTGCTGCCTGAACACCTGTGATGTCCTGAGTCATAGTACCCAGAGGAACAACATTCAGATAGCTCTGAATTATATCCTCCTTTGTATAGGTTTTTTCAACATTGATCGAACGGAAAATCTCTCTGATTTTACGCTCTATACCCGCAACACCGTCTCGAGCGTCATCCTCGGTGAGATTTTTAATAGTCTGCTGTGTGATAGTCGAACCGCCGAATACTCTGTCACTGGGAAGAAAAACATTGACAAACGCCGCAAAAGTACGCTTGAAGTCAACGCCGTCATGACTGTAAAACCTCTCATCCTCTGTGTAAACGAAAGCGTCGATAAGGCTCTGAGGAAACTCCTCATAATCCGCCCAGATAAAATGCTTCTGCTCGTTTTTAAGAGCATAGTACAGCTCATACTGCTCAGACGGATCGTCCTCGTCTTCATTATAATCGGGATTTTCATAAACAAATCGCGTAATATTGCTTTCAGACACTTTCTCAAGACTGACAGTAGTCGTAGTATCTGCAAAATTGAGAACGTAAATAGTCAGCACCGTTGCAAAAATAGAACAGGTGATGATAACGATCAGAAAAATTGACAGCAGCAGCGTACCTATAATTTTTAAAACCCTTACCGCAGGGTGAGTTGAACCTTTCTTTTTACTTTTATTTTTTTTCTTTGTTTGTTCCATATAATTAACCTTTCGTCTTAAATTATATCACACGCCCAAAGGGCAGTACATAAGTCTTACATTATATAGTATTATTATACCACACACGAACAAAAAAGTTAAGCATTTTTTTATAATAGCAGAAAAATTTCCGCAAATTTAAGCGTTTTGAATAATTTTATCTCACAATATTGGTTATTTTGCCAAACAACAAAATATAAAAATGGGGACGACGTGAATCGCCCCCTTGAAATATCAAAAATTACTCAGCGTCCTCAGCAGTCTCCTTTTCAGCCGCCTCGTCATCGGGAAGGAGCACTCTTATTGAAAGACTGATCCTCTTCTTTTCTGTGTCGATCTCAGTGATACGGCACTCAACCTCCTGACCAACAGTAAGAATGTCAGCCACATTATTAACTCTCTGATTAGCAATCTGAGAAATATGGATAAGACCGTCAATGCCGTCAATGATCTGAGCAAATGCACCGAAGGAAGTAATCGAAACGATAGTAGCCTTTACTGTCTGACCGACTTCATAGTTAGATGTGAAGATAGTCCAAGGATTTTCTTCGTCCTTCTTGTAGATGAGGGAAACCTTCTTTGTCTCAGGATCTATGTCCTTGATCTTAACCGTAACCTTATCTCCTACCGAAACAACATCCGAAGGATGCTTGATCCTGTTCCACGACAGATCCATTCTTCTTACAAGACCGTCAACCCCTCCGAGGTCAACAAATACTCCGTAATCTGTAATAGACTTGACAACACCGTCAACTACTGCACCCGCCTCTGCAGTTTCAAAGAACTTAGCCTGAGCAGCAGCCTTTTCCTCTCTTGCAACAGCTCTGATAGAACCTACCGCTCTCTGCTTAGCTTCATTCACCTCAAGGATTTTAAAGCTAACAGTCTCTTTAAGCAGGTTGTTAAGATCAAAATCCCTTCTGGGAGCAGCCTGTGAAGCGGGAACAAATACCTTTACTCCGTTAGCCGAAACCAGAACTCCGCCCTTAACAACATTTGTTACAACGCCGCTCAGAACCGCGTCAGCCTCCTTAGCCTCCATAACTTTCTGGAAGCCGACAACTGCGTCTACCTTTCTCTTGGAAAGAGTAACGATACCGTCGTTGTCGCTTGTCTTAAGCACTATAAGGTCAAGAGCATCGCCCACGTTTACGATATCAGCAGGCTTTTTTGAAGGATCATCAGTAAGCTCTGACAGCGGAACATAGCCTGTGTGCTTTGTACCGATATTAACGGTAATCTCGGTTTCGCCGACGGACTCGACTACGCCTTCCACCTTCATCCCCGTATGTATTTTCTTGAGGGTCTTTTCAAGCTCCTCCTCAAAATTGAATTCTTCGTCAACATTGTTCAACATTTCACTCATGGTCTGTTGTACCTCCTTGATTATATAAGCCGGCGTTGAAGCCCCGGCAGAAATCCCGATAAAATTTGCCTTTGTCAAGTCTAGTCCTAAGCCTTTCAGCTCAGAGGCATTTTCCACCAAAACGCATTTGCAGTATTCATCGCAGATCGCTTTAAGCTTATGTGTATTGGAACTGTGCGTTCCGCCCACGATGACCATAAGATCAGCCTGTCCAGCAAGCCTCGCCGCTTCCTCCTGTCTTTCAGAGGTCGCACCGCATATCGTGTCAAACACCTCCGCCTCCGGAAGATACTTCTCAAACAGGGGCAGGCATTTTTTCCACATATTCTTATTATACGTCGTTTGCGCCAAAATTGCAACCTTTTTTGATGAAAAATTTTGGCTTTTCATTAAACTTTCAAAATCCTCACAAGAATTGAACACATAGCTTTCGCCTCTGCAATGCCCTACAATACCCATTATCTCAGGATGCGTTTGATCCCCGGCTATCAGTATCGTAACCCCCTCTGAAGATTTTTCCTGCGCAATTTTATGTATCCTTGCCACAAAAGGACAGGTAGCGTCAATCACCTCCGCGCCCTTTCTTTCAAGACTTTCATAAACGTCGCGCCCAACTCCGTGAGAACGTATTATCACCGTCTGCCCCTCCTTAACGCCGTCAAGCTCAACAGGAAACACGCCCTTTGCTTTAAGATCCTCAACGACGTTAGGATTATGAATAATAGGACCTAACGTTACAACATTATTTCGGTTATCCAATTTATTATACACTATTTTTACAGCCCTGTCTACACCAAAACAAAATCCTGCGGTTTTAGCAACAGAAATTTTACACTTGTTTAACATTTACTCATGCACCAACTCGGTTATTTTTCCCATAATAATATTTTTTATGACCTTCAAAGACTTAGCATTAGTGGATGTTACGCCGATTTCGGCAGGAACTATCGGCTCGCCGAACCTCACAACCACCTTGCTTCGGAATTTCAGCTTGTTACCCTTAAAATTAATACCCACCGGTATAATATTGGTCTGAGCTATAGCGGCAATAAGAGCAACTCCCGTTTTGCCTTTGCCCACCTTTCCGTCCTTCGATCGAGTGCCCTCAGGAAAAATAGTAAGGTTTCTGCCCTTTTCAAGCTTTTCAATGGACGTATCGATAACAGCGGTATCTCCGCTTCCTCTGGTCACAGGAAATGCTCCGAAAGTCCTTATAAGCAGCGCAAAGGCCTTATTCTGTTTAAAAAGCTCCTCCTTAGCCATAAATGACATAGGCACTCTTGTAGGAAGGGCAGCAAATACGGGATCCTGATAGCTTCTGTGATTGGAGGCAAAGATATTACCTCCGTCCTTTGGGATATTCTCAGTACCCTCGAAAGAAATATCATAGTAAATATGGTAAATAGCATTGACAATAACCCTGAGCACTGTGTACCAGAACATATGAAAATGTCCAAGCTTACGATCTTTTTTTATAGGTCTGACAGGAGCAATCTCTCTTGTCTTTCTATCCGTTTTTTTGGACTTTTCCAAATTATCGGATTTGTTTATATCAGCTGACTTTTTTTTTAGAGTTTCCTCTATAACCCTGCAAACCTCGTCAATGGACTGCTCCAGAGTGAGTTCTGAGCTGTCTATCTCCACAGCGTCATCAGCCTTTTTCAGAGGAGCGATTTCACGGTGAGTGTCGTTATAATCCCGCTGCTCGATATCTCTGAGGACCTCCTCATATGTTGATTTATCGCCCTTTTCCTGCAATTCCTTAAAGCGTCTTTCAGCTCTCTTTTCGGCAGTTGCGGTAAGAAATATCTTCACATCTGCGTCGGGCAGAACCACAGTACCGATGTCTCTGCCGTCCATAATAATATTATTTTCCTTAGCTATATTTTTCTGCAGATCAAGAAGAAATTCTCTTACCTCGGTCACAGCGGACACCTTAGACGCACCCATAGAAATTTCAGGCGTTCTGATTTTATCGGAGACATCATCGCCATTAAGAATAACACGCTGTGCACCGTCCATATATGCGAGCTTAACGCTTATTTCAGGCAATGCAGCGATAATATTTGGGGTATCGTTCAGATCAATTTTATTTTCCAGGATATAACAAGCAATAGAACGATACATAGCGCCGGTGTCCACATAAACGTACTGCAATTTCTCAGCAGCTTTTTTAGCGATAGTGGATTTCCCCGCGCCCGAGGAACCGTCCAGAGCGATATTTACAGACATATTCTAACAACTCCTTGTAATGTCGGTTTTATCGGGAGAATTCGGTTCCCCCATATTATAAATTTTATCATTTTATTTGAGTTTTGTCAATAAGATTTTCATAATATAAAAAAGCTGAAAAAGCCGAAATATTACCGGAATTTTATCTTGCTTTAACCGCTTAAAGCCTGCGCTGCAGCATTTGCTGTTGCAAACGCTATTTGAAGATTAAATCCACCCGTATATCCGTCGACGTCAAGTACCTCGCCTATAAAATAAAGACCCTTACAAAGCTTTGACTCCATTGTTTTCGGATTTATCTCAGAAGTCTCAACACCGCCCCGAGTAATGATAGCCTCGTCTATAGGACGCATATTCCTTACGGTATATGTCAGCCTTTTAAGCGTACTTACCAGCCGTTCGCGTTCGTCTTTAGTTATCTGATTGACCTTTTTGTCAACTGCAATACCGCTTCTTTTAACAATAATCGGAATCAGCTTTGCGGGTAGGAGTTTACCCAGAGAATTACCGAAATCCCTGTTTGGAAACTCTCCCCAGTCGCGCAGAATCCGCACATCCAGCTGTTCATCTGACAGAGCAGGCTTAAGATCTATATCAAGGAAATACCTGCTTTTACTTAAGTCACCCAGATGCGCGCTTGCCGAAAGTATCAACGGACCGCTGAGTCCGAAGTGTGTGTACAGCATTTCACCTTGTTCTTTGTAAATCGGCTTGGGATCTTCCCCCTTCCGAAGTGAAAGTGTACAATTTTTCAGACTCAAACCCATTGCCTCTGCGCATTCTCCGCACTCTGCGGTCACTATTGGACAGAGAGAAGGAGTTATCGCCGTTATTCTATGTCCTGCGGATCCGGCAAAGCGGTAGCCGTCTCCCGTAGAGCCTGTTTTAGGATAGGATTTACCTCCTGTTGCCACGATGACGTTTTCAGCGCAATATTCTTCTTTTTCACATTTCACTCCGCAGACTGCTCCGCCATTGATAACCAATTCCCTTGCGTTATCATAAATAACTACAGTACCCGACTGCTCAGCAGCACTCAAAAGGGAATTTACAATTTCTCCGGCATTGTCACTTGCCGGGAAAACTCTGTTTCCTCGCTCGGTTTTCAATTCCACTCCCAGACACTCGAAAAAACTCATAGTATCCTCGGGAGTAAACCTGCTGAGAGCTGAAAAAAGGAATTTACTGTTTCTGGGAATATTGTTCATCACTGTCTGAGCATCACAGTTATTGGTGACATTGCACCTTCCCTTTCCCGTAATTCTCAGCTTTTTGCCGCATCTGTCTGAATGCTCGATAACAGCACAGGACTTTCCCTGCCGGCCAAGCTGAACGGCGCAGAACAGACCTGCCGCGCCGCCTCCGATTATTATTACGTCAAATGTCATGATCTGCGTCCTCATTTTTGGCATACACGTCGTAATCCTCCCATATCTTCTCAAGATTTTCAAAGGTCTGGGTAACTCTGTCCACATTTCTTATGGACACCGCCACGATAAGAGCATTTACAAGACTGAGGGGCGCTACCAGTGAGTCCACAAAGGAAGCCATATCGCTCCTCGCAAGCAGCAAAGCGTCCGCATATTTAGCAAGCGGAGATGTTCTGGAATCGGTGATAGAAATCACCTTTGCTCCAGCACTGTGAGCGTATTTAAGCGCCTTTACCGTCTGTTTCGAATATCTTGGAAAAGACACGCCTATCATTACGTCCTTAGAGTCTATACGCATTATCTTTTCAAACAGCTCCGAAGTAGTAACGCTGGGCACGAGCTTTACATGCGGAAAAATAAGGCTAAGATAATAACCTATAAAATTCGCGATAGAAGCAGAGCTCCTCGTACCCATTATGTAAATAGTATTGCTTTCAACGATCATATCCACTGCCTTCTGAAAATCTTCCTTGGAAATCTCATCCAACGTGGTGCGAATTCTATCTATGTCCAGGTTGAGCACACGCTCTAAAACGTCGTCGCTGTTCATCTGACCCGATGTAACTTCAATTCGCTGTACAGCAGTAAGCTTATTTCTCATCAGATCCTGAAGACCTCTTTGCAGAGCCGGATAGCCGTCATAGCCCAGCTCCGAAGCAAAACGAACCACTGTAGATTCGCTGACGCCCACAGTTTTACCCAGCTTCTGTGCGGTCATAAAAGCCGCCTTGTCGTACTGGGACAATATGAAATTTGCAATAAGCTTATGACCCTTGGACAAGCTGTCCATTCTTTCGTTTATTAAAGAAAACAAATCCTTTTCCACTTTTAACGCTCCTTTTCGCCGTTTTGAGGACTTCTCCCCGCAGCTGTCTATTCTGTTTACTCCCACAAATCGCTTTGAAGCGAAATGGTTTTTTTTCGTCTTTCCTCTGTTGCGAACCTATCCACTGCAAGTTTTCCGTTATGCTCTGTTAGCACATCGCCCGCTCTCACCTCGGGAAGTTCGTTCAGCGGAATATCGGAAAAACTTCCGTTTTCCGTTTCACATACAGCGTAACCGCTTTCTATTCTGTCAACAATGTATTTCATATAAGCACCACCATATAAATTCTCAGAAAACGGAGTTCCCGAACCATTTTGAGGATTAAGATATTATCCGTTCGTTTCAGCCTTTTCCTGTATCTTATCTCTAATTTCTTACACCCGATAGAATTACGTTCGGCATAGTACCTACTCAGGTACTTATTGTTTGCTTGTTTCTATTGTCAGTCCCTCACCGTCCGACTTGAATACTACCGATCCCTCGTCTTTTGTAATGTATATCTCATTAGCATATTTTTTCAGCCTTGTTACAGTTTCTTCGTTGGGATGTCCGTACTTATTTCCTTCGCCGCAGGAGATAACCGCATATCTTGGAAGAACCTCGTCAAGAAACTCCGCTGATGAAGACGTATTGCTGCCATGATGCCCCGCTTTCAGTACCTTGGCCCTCAGATCAAAATCTTGTTCAAGCAAATCCTTTTCCTCGGTTGTCTCACAGTCCCCTGTTATCAGAAAACTGTTATCCCCATGAGTTATCTTTACAAGTGTGGAATAATTGTTAAGATTTTCATAATCCCCTGTCGGTGTAAAAAGTTCCACTGTACAATTACCTAATTCAAATTTGCAGTTATCAGCCTTGGTGATTTTAAGTCCCTGAGTTTTGATTTCCGAAAGCATATCCTCATATATCTTCGTTGTGGGAACATACTCGTCCTTTACTTTAGGCATTATAAATTTGTCCACCGTGAACTGCTGTAAGATCTCGGTCATCTCCCCGATATGATCCGCATGCGGGTGAGTAGCGATAAGGTATTTTATTTCAGAAATGCCTTGTGATTTCAGATAGTTCACCGCACAATGCTCATCATCTTTATCGCCGCTGTCTATAACCATTGCCTCGCCGTCGGATATCACAAGAGTGCAGTCACCCTGTCCCACATCTACAAAGTGAACTTCCGTATCGGCATGCTCGGCAGGCTTGTCCTTAACTCCTGACTTTATCAGTATATCGTCAACGGTAACTATGCCCAGAGAGCTAAGCAAAAATACAAAGCCGCATACCGTCAGCAGTATGACGAATACGATCGCCTTAAATCTCTGCTTATTAGTGAAATTCAGTTTTTTCTTCTTTCGTTTCTTAGCCATAATTACCTCGTTTATATATAGTATACGACTACTGTTATTTTATCGAATTTTCAAACATTTCATTGATCTTTTCAAGCATTTCTTCGTTACATTCGTTTGCCAGTTCTTTATCAACGCTGTCAAAAAATTCTGTGCGCTGTTCGTCGGGAAGCTCTCCGTCCTCGTAGTTTTCAGCAAGCTTGTCATATTGTTCGTCCAGCTCCTCAAGATACTCATTCGCACTGTCGGAATAGAATATACTATTATGACCGCTGTATTTGCCGCTGATAGTATAATACTCTACATTAGGATTTGTTATTTCGTTCTTCTTTGAAATAATGCTTGAACGGTCATATCCGATCATCTGATCGTCCTCTCCGTGAATGATAAGTACAGGAATACCGCTTTTATTTATACCGTCAACAGCCGATAAATTGGTGTTTTCTCCGAAGTATGACCAGCAATCCAGCCATATAAAGGGATAAAGCGCCTTTGAAGCTCCTCCCATCATTCCGTCAGCAAACTCCATTATCATATCCATAGGATATGCGTAGCCCGCAATGCTTGCGCTTGCTTTTACGTCGTGGTCAAAATTAAGAACAGCCGTTACCGCATATCCTCCCCAGCTATGTCCGTATAGACATTTTGACAGAGCGGAAAGTTCCTCGTCCTGCTCAATGTACGTTAATGCACTGTCAAGATCAAGCGCTGACTGAGGAAGTCCTATTGTACCGTCACCCTCGCTGGTACAGCTCCCAGTTGCGTCGTATGCAAATACCCTCCAGCCATGGTCAACAAACCAGACTATTTCGTTGATATAACCCTCGTGTCCGCCGCCGATACCGTGGGCAAGCACCACAAGTCCCTTATCATTATCCTCGCCGTAGATATAACCCTGTAATGTATTATCTCCCGACTTAAAGCTTATGTTTGTGCGGGAATAATCCTCCTTATAATGGTCATATCGGTAGCTGGAGGTAAACTCGCTGTATTCACCTCTTGAAAAATTCTGTCTCAGCAAAACATGGGTAACTATCTGAATAACTATCAAAATTATTACTATTAAAATTATAAATATTATGAAAAAAATCTTTTTCTTACTGCGTTTTTTGACCTCATTTTCCACGGTATACCTCCTTTCTATCTTCTTGCCTGCATTTCAGCCCATTCCTCGGCGCTTATATTTATCTTTCTCGGTTTTGCGCCCTCCTGAGGACCGATAATGCCGCGTTCTTCTATTTCGTCCATTATCCTGGCGGCTCTTGCGAAGCCTAATTTCAGCTTTCTCTGCAAAAATGACGTAGAAGCGTTTCCTGTCTGGACTATTATTGAGATCGCCTGATCTATAAGCTCGTCGTCGGGATTGATAACTACCTCCTCGACCATAGATGTATCCTTATTCTTATCCTCCTTAGGCTTAGGCATATTTTCTTCGACCTCATGGATAATCTCCTCGCTGTATCCCTCCGAATGCTCGTTCTTCAGAAAGCTTACTACCTCCTTTATCTCCTTTGTGGAGGCATAGCCGCTCTGTATTCTCAGCGGAGTTTTAACTCCCACAGGCTTGTAAAGCAGATCTCCGTTTCCTAACAGCTTATCCGCTCCGCCCTGATCTAAAATTACTCTGGAATCGATGTTGCTGGCAACGCTCAAAGAAACCCTAGACGGAATGTTAGACTTGATAAGTCCTGTGATAACGTCCTTTCTCGGAGACTGTGTAGCGATTATCATGTGAATTCCCGCCGCTCTGGCAAGCTGTCCCAGACGCACCACGCTGTCCTCCACCTCGCTGCCTGCCGCCATCATCAGATCGGCGAACTCATCGATAACAATGAGTATCTGCGGCATTGGATTAATCTTAGCAAGAACGGGATCCTGCATATCAATGGGCTTTGAATGCTCCTCGTTTATCATATCGTTAAATTCCTCGAGATTCTTGACGTTGTTCGCCTCAAACTGGAGATAACGCTTGTTCATCTCATTCACAGCCCAGCCCAAAGCTCCAGCCGCCTTTAAAGGCTCGGTAACAACGGGGATAAGCAGATGCGGGATTCTGTTGTATATATTAAATTCAACCTTTTTCGGGTCGATAAGTATCATCTTGACCTCGTTTGGGGAGGCGTGATACAGCACGCTGAGAATAATAGAGTTGGTAAACACCGATTTACCCGAACCGGTAGTACCCGCAACCAGCAGATGCGGCATTTTCGCTATATTTCCCACAACTATCTTGCCCTCGATGTCCTTACCTACCGCAAAAGTAAGCTTTCCGCTGGCGTTTCTGTACTCGTCGCTGTCGATAAGCTCTCTCAGTGAAACCGTATCCCTGTGGTCGTTTGGGACTTCTATACCCACGCAGGGCTTACCCGGCACCGGAGCTTCTATACGTATGCTTAACGCGGCAAGGTTAAGGGCAATATCGTCCGCAAGCCCTAATATCTTGGACACCTTAACTCCCGCAGCAGGCTGTAATTCGTATCTTGTGACCGACGGACCTCTGAAAATTCCTGTGATCTTCGTTTTTACGCCGTATGTTTCAAGAGTAGCCACAAGCCGTGAGGACTTCTCTTGAATTTCTTCCTCAATAACGCTTTTGTCCACGGTATTTCGTGGATATTTGAGTATATCGGCCGGAGGATTGACGTATGCGGATATTTTATTGTCCTGCTCAAAGAATGTAGTCTGCCCGTGCCTGTCAACATTGACCGTCTCAGGCTTGGAAGATTCCTTCTTTAAGGTTTCAGCATTACCCGCATTTTCCGAAGGAATATCATTTTCCAAATCTGTCTCGCCCGTTTCTGGATCGGTCGTTACATCCTTGCCGAGAGCCTGCTTTATAATTCGGCTCAGTTCAGCATTATCTGTAGTTTCAGCCTCTTCCTCAAGACGTTCTTTTGATATCTGAGGAGACTCCACAGGGTGAGCAGGCATTTCAGGCGCGGGAATATCCTCCTCCGCAAAATTAAAGCTGTCCGTAAAGTTTTCAACTTGATAAAATGCCTCCGGCGCGGTCTCGGGATTGTCGTCCGGAAAATATTTGGCAATATCAATACGCTCTCCGCCCTTTGCGGACTTCTCTACTCTTGGAGCAGACTTTTCAGCTTCGGAAGTTCCCTCCTGCTTTTGCTGTCTTGCAGCGCGTTCGATCCTATCCTCGGCAACGGCGTTATATCCGCTGACAAAGGGCTTCGTTATTGCCTTTAAAAGCTGCGGGAGCGTAATATTTGTTAACAGCATTACGAACGTAAACGCTACCAAGATGATTATAATAGCAGCTCCCACGCGCTTAAAAGCCGCCAACAAGGGCCAACCTAGGACTGCGCTTGCAATTCCTCCGCCTCTGAGGGCAACTCCGTCGTTATACAGTCCCGCAAGTTTTTTTACAAAATCCGAGCCGTCCACTGAGCCTACCTGCAATATCTGAACTCCGCCGCTGATAAGGAGCATAAGTACGATGCCCTCCGCCACCTTGGCAACCACCGTATTCTGAGTGGTATCCGAGGCTATCATCAGCGCGACATAAATAATCATAGGCGCGAACAGAAAGACAGAAATACCGAAAATCCCCCTGTTCAGACAGTACATCGTATTCCACAGACCGTCGCCCGGAACAAAGGTTATAAGCAATTCAAGAATACCGAAAAAAAACAGTATGTATGACCAGAAACGTCTGCTCTCCCTCTCCTTGGCGGCTTTAAGGGAATTTGACTGAGGAGTGTTTTTTTTCTGAGTTGTTTTGCTCTGAGCAGACTTGCCCGAAGATTTGCTCTGCGCCGACTGTTTAGCAGGTGTTGACTTCCCTTTGGCAGAGGAGGTCCCGCGGGACTTTTCAGCTGTGTTCTTTGCTCCCGAGCCGTTTTTATTTTTACTTGAGTTTTCAGTCTTTCCCGCCATTATTTCACTTTCCTTTCCATTTAGTTGCATAATAACGGATATTTAAATTCATTTATATCCGCAAAAAAGCCTGAATGTGTATTCAAGCTTTTAGGTGATTTCATATTACAGAAATAGTTTTATCCGCCGCTTCAAAAACGGCGGCCCGCATAGGGGTAACTGTTTTTATATTCCAATTTTTGCAAAAAATTATTTTGCAAAGGTAATCGGATGTCCCATACACATCTCTATAAATGAAATGATGAGCACTATTGCTCCGAGTACAAGCGTATAGTACGCAAATATTTTGAACTTATCCGTCTTAACAAGCCAGTTTACCAATCTTATAGCGCATACGCCTACTATTGCCGCAACTACGAATCCTACTACACAGTTTCCTGCATCTACGGGAACATCTGATCCGACTGCGTCTTTTAACTCCAGCAGACAGCTCAGCAATATAACCGGTATACCCATAATGAACGAATACTTAACTGCGGTTTCTCTGGAAAATCCTGAGAAAAGTCCCGCTGATATAGTGGATCCTGAGCGCGAAACGCCTGGCAGGAGCGCAACTCCCTGAAACAATCCAACTGTAACAGAATCCTTAGTTGTAATGTCACCCGCCTTTTTATTACCCTTTTTACAGCGGTCTGACATATACAGAATAGCCGCAGTATATAAAAAACAAAGCCCCTCTGCGAAAATGGAAGCGTCCTCCGCCACGCTCTCCAGTCTATCCTTGAAGAAAACAAAAGGCAAAAGGCAGAAGCAGGAAATCACTATCATAACTATCATTCTTCGTTCCGAATTCATGTTTTTAAATGAGAATTCGCCTTGAAAAATATCCTTTATGAGCACGCCAAGCTCCTTAATAAGAGCAATTATATCCTTACGGAACGCTATAAACACCGCTACCAGCGTACCCAGATGAAGAATAGCCGAAAACAGCAGCGCGCCCTCTCCGCTGTTACCTGTAAAGTGCTGATAGAGGGACAGATGTCCCGAGCTTGACACAGGGAGAAATTCCGTCAGTCCCTGCAAAACCGCCTGAAAAATTGCGTCTAAAATACTCATTGATGTCCTCCTCTTTTCAATGCACAATGCACGATTTTTAACTGATATGGCAATTAACACATGGCATATCCAGCCATCCGTTTTGATGAAAAACTTATAATGCTCAGTTTTAAATTACTTGATATATTTCCGAACCAAAGGTATGTAGGCTGTCCTTATGCTGACAGCCCTGCAGTCATACGATAATTTATCACTGCTAAAAGTAAATTCCGTCCCAAGAGATATAGTCAGCAGGATTTGTGCTGAAAAACTCCGTTTTATCCGTACATTTAGGAATTTCACCGCAGAAAATATCCGTTCTGAGCACATCATCCAAGGACATTATTGTGTAAAGCACAGTCCTGAGCCCTCCTTTTCGGAATGATTTTCGATCATATCGTAGAGGCATTCAATAGCGTCTGAAAGCCCGCCAAGCTTGTCTATAAGTCCCTCTTTGACCGCAGCCTCTCCGTCTATCACAGAACCAACGTCCGTCATGAGCTCGCCCGTCTCCATCATAAGCTGCCGGAAGCGCTCCGGAGCAATATTTGAATTGTCACACACGAATCTCACGATACGCTCCTGCATCTTATCAAAGTAAGAAAAGGTCTGAGGCACTCCCAGTACCAGTCCGTTCATTCTTACAGGGTGTATGGTCATAGTCGCGCTGGGAACTATGAAAGACCGCTTTGCGCAAACCGCAAGCGGCACGCCTATGGAATGTCCTCCGCCGACTACAAGCGAAACTGTCGGCGTTTTCATACCCGCTACAAGCTCAGCAATAGCAAGCCCCGCTTCTACGTCTCCTCCCACAGTATTGAGAATTATCACAAGACCCTCGATAGACCTGTCCTGCTCGATAGCGACAAGCGCGGGAATAATATGTTCATATTTTGTGGTTTTGTTCTGAGGCGGAAGAATATAATGACCCTCCACCTGACCGATGATATTGAGGCAATGGATAACATGCTTTGCATTCGGCATAGTTACGCTTCCCATTTCCTTTATCTGTTCGGTTTGCTGCGGTTCCTTCTCTCTATCTTCCTCCGCGCCGTTATTTTCGGAATTTTCATTTTTTATATCCTGCATTTTCAGTCCTCCTGTTGATTTCTAACAAGAGTATTTGCGTTATTTCACAAATTATGCAGGAACACCTTCATACCTTATAACTATACCATATTACGGACAAATTGTCAATATAAAACCTGCCGGTAAAAAAGAAAATTTGCAGGAAATATTTCAAAATCCTGCAAATTTTTTATAAAACGTTATTTTACATATTCTTTGGAAAGCACCTGATCCACCCACAGGACCAGACTGACGAAGCTTTCCTTATCCAGACGTGAAAAATACTTGTTCATAGGCTGTTCGTTTGCGGTAAGAAAATCAGTAAGACAGTATCCGTCGGCAGATATCGTTATCTGTTTTCTGTCTGTAGAATTATATCCAAGTTCTATCTGAATGAAATCCATATCCTGATCGGAAACCGGAGCTTTCGTAGAACCGCTGTCACCGAAGCTTTCAAGCATACGGTTAAGCTCGGTATAATCCTTTCCGTCGAGGATATAGCATTCTCCGTAATCCTCTCCGACCTTAAGTCGTATGTAGCCGTATGCGCCGTTAAAAACGGTAAAATTATAATATTTATCAAAGCACACAAAATAATGTGAACCGTCCTTGACGGCTTTATAATATGCGCTGAAGACCTTTGTAGTATCCACATCGCCGATATTCACAGGTTCTATGCTGTCAAACTCTCCGAGACTTGAACCGTCACTGACCGCCGAACCGTCAGGCAGTATAAATTCATATACTGTTTTGACGGTACTCTCCGCACTTGCCGAATCCGCAGGAACGGTCACGCTTTTTTCCTTTATGTAAATATTATCTGCACTGAATTCGTACTTGTCAGCCAGCACAACATTTCCCGCCTCATCGAAATATGCATGATCATCAGGCGAATTAAGCTCCTTATCTCTTGACAGTACAAGAAATCCCTCCGTGCCTGCCGTAATAGACGCATAGGTGTCCGCTTCAAGCACCACTTCTCCATTCTTATTAAGCAGACCTGCAAATCTGTCAGATTTATACACATAAAGCGTATCGCCGATAAGAGCAGAGCATTCGTAATCCTCAAAGGGCTGTTCCTCGATCTCAGACACATAGGAATTTACATCAAAGCTTGAAAATACGGGATTAGCAAGCATATCGGGACTTTTAAGATCACTGAGAAATTCAGGGAACTCATAGCTTTTAAGCTCCACCTTGCCAGCCGAAGGCTTGCTGTCCGCAGAAGTTGTAGTAGTCTGAGTCACCGCGGAAGAAGAATTTTCCTTAGTACAAGCGGTCGTACACATCACAAGTACGCAGGCGCATAATAATGCTGTTAATTTCTTTTTGTAAAGCATTCTTGTCTCTCCTTTTTACGAAATCGTTTTTGTTGTCTTACACAATATATTATAATATACTTTGCCGAATTTTGCAAGGGGTTACAAGAATTTTTCACAGCTTAAGCTGATTTTCTGACGATAGCATTTTGAAAGAATTTGCCATAATATGCTTACGTCATAATAATTATTCTTATTCCGCAGGAACATAGACGGAACTTTAAAAGCGGTTTTCTAATATTCAGACAGCATTTTAAAATTATTTTATAAGCTTTGCAAATTCCAGAGCCTTGCCTATATCTCCGTCAACCTTGAGCTTGCCCAGAGTGAATGCCATAACAGGGTCAAGCTTTCCGTCGATAAGCTTATTGAAATTATCCATAGTCATTGTAATACCGCAGCTTCTGTCGTTGTACTCGTAAGGCTCAACGCTGATATTGCCGTTTTTTACTTCTATATAGAAAACTCCGCCGTTATCGCCTTTTATATTTACCTGGACCGCAAGAAAATCAACACCAGAGGGATCAACCTTTTCCGCCATTGCTCTTACTTTTGTCAAAAGTTCGTTAAAAGTCATAATTATACGCTCCTTAATTTTATTCGGAAATTCTGTTTCCAATGATAATTATACACCTGTTTGCTTAAAAAGTCAATCGGCGGACTTGAAATACTGTTGTTTTTATGATATAATTAACAAAAATTAAAGATAGCGCATACTAAATAAATGAGAATAACAGCATACAAAACTCAAATTAACATAAAGACATTACTAGGAGGTTTTCACTATGGCTCTGCCTGATTTTAAGGAGATCAAACAGGATATGAACGCCGTTCCTCAATGGGCGGAATTTTTGAAGAACGGGGAATTCATAAGCTATTCAACGACCTATAAGAGCAAGATCTATTTCGGACTTTTTGACGAGTATACATATCCCTGCGCCGAAACGGGAGATCTGAGATACTATGTCTACGACCCCGTAAAGCACGCCGCAGATCCGAACAGAAAGTATCCCGTGCTTATGTGGCTGCATGGAGCAAGCAATTCCCTTATGGGCGTTGGCTGTATAATGTGCTGCGGAGCGGAACAGTACGCTTCTCCGAAGTATCAGTCCGAAATGGGCGGAGCATACATAATCGTCCCCTTAGCAAATGAACAGCGGCTGGAGGACGGAACTATTCTGGGCACATGGTCCGAAAAGTACTCAAAGCCCGTAAAGGCGATATACGATAAGGTATGCGCCGAAAATGCGGAAAATATCGGCAAAAAATTTGTTATGGGTGCGTCCTCGGGAGGATATTTCACATGGCAGCTTTTAGAAGACTATAACGGATATTTCGACGGAGCAATTCCTATTTCGTCGGGATATCTGCCCTCATACGAAGCATTGGACAAGATATCACAAAGCGGTACACATCTTCTTATAGCTCACGGCAGGCACGACGAAATGGCTGTTTATGATGAATGCATTGCTCCTCATGAGGAAAAGCTGTCTCAGCTTGATAATTGTATATGCTTTTTCCCCGAGTGGGTCTATAACGGTGACGGAGGCGTGTCCTCGGTGTTTTACGGTATTGAAATGGGTCAGCACTGTATGATAAACTGGGTGCAGAGCAATCTTATTTTTGATGACGGAACCCCTGCCGACGGCAGGCTGCCTGACGGCGTTACAGGCTGGATAAGGAGCGTCTGCGAAAAATGATAAAAAATTCCGCACAAAGCAACTAATGTCTGCTTTGTGCGGTTTTAATTTATGCGTTTACATATCCTGTAAATCAGCATAGGTAATGTCGTTTTCTAAATTGTCTCTTGCAAGGTCTGTGTCAATGGTAGAATATATCTTTGAAATAGGCTTTTCAGATTTGTCCGAGTGGGGAGTACTGTGATACACCTTCTGCGACGGCGCGTGAGTTCCCGCAATTATTGGATTGACATGAGCGTTTCCGCGTTTTGCCTTACCCTGAATTTCAGGAACAGCCGCCTGATCATTTTTAGGTCTGACCTGCGTGTAATCAGGACGTTTCATACCCTGTTTTGCCATTTTTCATCACCTCGGTTTTAGTATGTCCCGATGAAATGAAAATAACAAGGACGTTGCACTAATTATCTGCCTTGACAAAGGAATGGCTTTTCTCGTCATACTCGTATGCATAGCCTTTTTCAATGAAAACTTTTTCCAGCAGAGGTTCTCTTTGTAACGCTTCGACTAATAAAATTAACAGCCCATTTTTGTAATTATCCAAATATTCGTCGTCCTCATCACCGTAAAATAACTGCCAGCCGCTGTCTTGTTCGTCACACAGGTCGTCTGTCCTCACTACCCAGTTTATTTCATGTTTTTCTATTGCTCTTTTTGATATAACTGCGAATTTTTCAAAATCAATATTAGGCGGAGCAATAATTACAGTTGCAATATTTCTGTCAAGGAACTCTATTTTATCTCCCGCTTTTATTGTGGTGATGTAGTACGGCGAATTATCAAGAGTTCCTGTAAATTTATTTTCTTTTATTGAATCAATTATTACCCACATTCTTTCCGCCATACAGCCGTCTTTCATTTGCTCTGAAAGTTCAAAGATCAATTTGACTTCATCACCGATTTTTAAGTTTCTGATCTCTTCGTCAGTCGGTTTCAGAAAATGTCTGGGATTTTTGCTGTTCTCCAGAACTATATCTTTTAATTTGTAACCAATTACTTTTTTAGTGTCCATTTTGATATTCCCTCTAAATTTCTATCATATAAAAAATTATAGTACATTGCATTAAGAAAGTCAAGTGTTTCAAAAGTTCTTTTGTTAATTTAAACTTATTGCATTGAATATATATGTCTTTTTTGTACAAGTAAGAGAGGAAATAATATGAAAAAAACATTCTTAATACAAACTCTTATCCTGCTATCGCTTACTGCCTGCGCTGTTTATCTTTGCTGCTGTTCGGATACTTCAGAATATGAGGATACATTTAAAATAAAAAAGAAAAATGGAAAAAGCGCAGATTATATATTCAATAAATACAGACATTTAAAGCTTTATAACGGAAATGGCTGTAATCACTTAGCATACGCAGAATTTGAATACTAATAACAAAAAGCTCCCGAAGCCAAATCGGGAGCTTTAAATCTTATATATTTACTTAGCAAGCTTGCTGTCGCGGTAAATAATATCCTCTCTTGCAGGACCGTTAGATACCATTGTGATCGGGAAACCGATATGCTCCTCAACAAACTCAATGTACTTCTTGCAGTTTTCTGGGAGATCGTCGTAGTTCCTGATACCTCTGATATCGGTCTTCCAGCCGTCCAGCACCTTGAAAACAGGCTTAGCCTTTTCCAGCTTGGTAGTAGTTGGAAAGTCTGTCGTAACCTCTCCGTCGATCTCATATCCCACGCATACAGGAATTTTATCAAGATAACCCAGTACATCAAGAACTGTGAAAGCAACATCCGTTGTGCCCTGAATGCGGCAGCCGTACTTTGATGCTACACAGTCGAACCAGCCCATTCTTCTGGGTCTGCCTGTGGTCGCGCCGAACTCGCCGCCGTCGCCGCCTCTTTTTCTCAGCTCGTCAGCCTCATCGCCGAATATCTCGGACACAAATGCGCCTGCACCCACCGCCGAGGAATAAGCCTTAACAACGGTAACTATCTTCTTTATTTCATAAGGAGGTATGCCTGCGCCTATTGCACCATATGCGGCAAGGGTGGACGATGAAGTTACCATAGGATAAATGCCGTGGTCAGGATCTTTAAGAGAACCTAACTGACCCTCCAGCAGAACATTCTTGCCCTCTTTGATAGCATTCCACAGATAAGCGGAAACATCGCACACATAAGGCTCGACCATTTTCCTATATTCCATAAGCGTATTGAACAGTTCCGTCTCATTGATAGCAGGCTTGTGATAAAGGTGCTCCAGCATAATATTCTTAGTCTCACATACTCTATGTATCTTTATCTTGAGAGCCTCCTCATCGAAAAGCTCCTGTACCTGGAAGCCTATCTTAGCGTATTTATCGGAATAGAAAGGAGCAATGCCCGATTTAGTTGAACCGAAGCTCGCCTTACCCAATCTTTCCTCCTCATACTGGTCAAACAGAACATGGTACGGCATAACCATCTGCGCTCTGTCGGAAATAAGAATTTTGGGCATAGGTACGCCCTTGCCTGTAACCTCGGCAAGCTCGCTGAAGAAAACAGGTATATTAAGTGCAACTCCATTGCCGATAATGTTTGTAGTATGGTCATAGAAAACGCCTGAAGGAAGTGTATGAAGCGCAAACTTACCGTAGTGATTTACGATAGTGTGACCCGCATTTGCGCCGCCCTGAAATCTGATAACAATATCCGACTCCTGAGCCATCATATCGGTAAGCTTACCCTTACCCTCGTCGCCCCAGTTTGCACCTACTATTGCTCTTACCATTTTAATTATGTCCTCCTTAGCTTAAAAGCCGTATTGGATATTATTACATTAAACTATGATAAATATAAATGTAAACAATATCACTCAATAAGTATATCACAAAAAAATCTCCATGTAAACACATTTCGGAATATTTAACATTTTCATAATATTTGTGTGATTGAAAAAGCTTTAAATAATTAACGGAGAAATCGTTGTATAGCGTTGATACAGACAAATAAAATTCCTAATATAATTTCTTGAATATTAAAAATTTGCAGAGCTGTCATTGAAATTTTCTATTGACAATTTACTCTAATTGTTTTATTATTAAATGTATGGAAATAATATTTCGGGAGTAAAATTATGAGTGTGAAAAATGCGTTTACGATAATATTCGGTAAGCTTATGGTAAAGATCCTTCATATGCTCGGCAAGGATGCGGGAAATTTTCCCGGACTTGTGCTTTGGGAAATTAACAAGGACTGCCTTAAAGCCTTTAAGGTTGACTGTCCCATTATCGCTGTAACTGGAACTAACGGAAAGACCTCCGTTACCAATTACCTAAACAATATTTTCGAGAGTACGGGAAAGATCATCATTACCAACAAGCAGGGAAATAATCTGGATACGGGAATATGCTCGCTTCTGCTGAATAACTGCGATATACACGGCAGGGTCAAGGCTGATTATCTTGTGCTGGAGGTGGACGAATCTCACGTTCCTGTTATTTTCTCAAAGCTAAAGCTTGAGACTCTGGTTCTGCTCAACTTCTTCAGAGATCAGCTTGACAGAAACGGCGAAGTTGAAACACTTATTCTAAAGGTAAAAAAATTTCTTGAGACCTTTGAGGGAAACGTCGTACTGAATGCCGACGATCCAAATGTATCGCGTCTGGGACTTGCCAATCCCAATAACAGGAACATCTACTATTTCAGCGTTGACAAATACTCCGGCGCAACAGACAAACCCTATGAAGTCGGTGAGGGAAAATTCTGTCCTCTGTGCGGCGAGGAGCTTATCTATGATTACTATCAGTATTCACACGTTGGAAAATTTCACTGTCCAAAGTGCGATTTCGGAAATGTAAAGCCGTATATTACTGCAAAAAATGTTGATTTAGATGTTCCTTCTATTGATTTTGAGGGCGAAACTTACAAAATCAGTCATAACAGCATCTATTACGTTTACAACCTTTCCGCTGTTTATACTGCGGCAAGCATTTATGATTTTGACAAATCGGTTCTTCATGAGACATTTGAAAAGTTTGAGGTCAACAACGGAAGGCTTGAAAAATTTAAAATAGACGACAGCGATCTGCTGGTCAATCTTGCAAAAAATCCTGTAGGAGCAAATATGACTTTGCGTGTCATGAACGAACACAAAGGAGAAAAGGAACTGCTTTTCGTACTCAACGACAACCTTGCGGACGGTCGTGATGTTTCGTGGATATGGGATATTAATTTTACTGTGTTCAAAGACGTTTCAAGAGTGATCACAAGCGGCACAAGAGCATATGACATTGCTATAAGAATTAAATGCTCCGGCTACGATCCCGACAGAATTACCGTACGTCCCGATCTGGACGACGCTATGGAGGAATTCTTCAAGGTGAAAGGAGACAAGTATGCTATTGCAAACTACACGGCAATTCAGCCCACGAGAACCGCAATAAAGCGTTACAAGGAAAAAAAGGAAGGTACGTCAAATGGATAAGCTTAAAATACTTCATATGTACCCCGCAATGCTTGATCTGTACGGCGACAGCGGAAATGTAGAAATACTTGGCTACCGATGTAAAATGCGCGGTATTGAGCTTGAAGTCCACAAGCACAACTTAGGCGACAAGGAAACTGATTTCACAGATTTTGACATAATTTATTTAGGCGGCGGAGCGGATTTTGAACAGCAGCTTTTGGCTGACGATCTGCTTGCGTTAAAGGACAGTATAAAAACTGCATATGATAAAGGCGTGTACTTCCTTATGATATGTGGCGGGTATCAGCTTATGGGGCAATATTATAAAGACTCCAATGGGAAAAAAATAGCCGGGCTCGGGCTTTTTGATTATTATACTGTTGCGTCTACCGACAAGCGCTGCAGATGCATCGGAAATATCGTAGTCGAAACCGAAATCAACGGTGAAAAGTACAAGGTTATAGGCTTTGAGAATCACGGCGGACAGACCAGAAATGTTAGCAGTCCGTTCGGAAATGTGCTTGCGGGCAACGGAAACGAGTTTGAATGCTCTTCAGAAGGTTATACGGAAAATAACGTTACCGCAACATATCTTCACGGTCCTCTGCTTTCTAAAAATCCAAAGCTTGCAGACCGCATTATTTCATATTGTATGGAAAGAAAAACAGGTAAGAAATACGTCCCCGCGCCTATTAATGACAAGCTAGAGGACGACTGCCGCAGACAGCTCCTTGAAAGGCTGCTGACGAAATAATTGCGAAAGGACATAATTATGTTTTCCTTTATAAAGAAAAAAGCCAAAGAGGACGAGCCTCCGCTGAAAAAGAAGATCAAGTATCTGAAATGCCGTAAAATAAACTTTGTTGACGAGGATTTCGACGGTTTGTGCAAGGATATGAAACAGGACGCCAACACCATAATCAAGCTGAAGCCCGTCAATTACTACGCTATCAAAAATCAGTACATTATGGGTATGGTCTATTCCGAGGAGGACTTTTCAGAGAACTATGTGCAGTTTCTGCATTTTGAAAGCGAGCGTCAGACCGGCAAAAGCGATATTTATCCTCTCCCGCCCGAGCTTACCGTAAGAGTGCTTGCTAAAGTCGGCATTATGATAGATCTTAAACAGTTTGAGAATAAGGTATAAACAGCATAAAAAATCCCCATTTTCCGCGTTGAAAATGGGGATAGTTTTTTATTGTACCGCAAACTGGGAGTTGTAAAGCTCGGCGTAAAAGCCGCCTTTTTCCATAAGCTGTTCGTGGTTGCCCTGTTCGATTATGTGGCCCGACTTCATTACGATAATGTTATCAGCCTCTTTGATTGTGGAAAGCCTGTGAGCAATAATAAAGCTTGTTCTTCCTTTCATCATTTTTGCAAAAGCACGCTGAACGATTATCTCTGTTCGGGTATCTATAGAGGAAGTCGCCTCGTCAAGTATCAGCATTGGAGGCAGGGAAAGCATTACTCTTGCGATACACAGAAGCTGTTTCTGTCCCGACGAAATAGTGCCGAAGCTGTCAGATATCACTGTATCGTAGCCCTGCGGCAGACGCTTGATAAATCCATGGCAATGAGCGGATTTTGCCGCTGAAACGATCTCCTCGTCCGTTGCGTCGGGCTTGCCGTAGCAGATATTTTCGCGTATCGTGCCCGTTTTCAGCCAAGTCTCCTGCAATACCATACCGTACATTGAACGCATTGAATTTCGGGTACATTCCCTGATCGGGTTTCCGCTTATTTTTATCTCGCCGCTGTCCGCGTCGTAAAATCTCATAAGGAGATTTATCATTGTAGTCTTTCCGCAGCCCGTAGGCCCTACGATAGCAGTTCTTTCTCCCGGCTTGACGTGTAGATTGAAGTCCTCTATAAGCTTGACCGAAGGATCGTAGCTGAAATACACATTATCAATATCAACAGTTCCGTCAACTGTAGTAAGTACTTTAGCATTGAGACTTTCGGGAATTTCCTCGTTTTCGTCGATTATGTCAAACACCCGCCCCGCAGAGGCAAAGGCGCTTTGCAGTTCGGTGATAACTCCAGAAATCTCATTGAACGGCTTGGTGTACTGATTTGCGTATGTCAGAAAGCATGAAAGATTTCCTACAGTAAAACCTCCGCCGATAACCGATAATGCGCCTATTATTCCAACAGACGTATAAACAAGTCCGTTGACAAAACGTGTGGAGGGATTTGTGAGAGATGAAAAGAATACCGCTTTGACTCCCACATCCTGCAATTTTAGGTTAACTTCTTCAAACTGCGCCTGAGCCTCGTCCTCGTAGCCGAAAGCCGCAACAGTTTTCTGATTGCCTACCATTTCTTCAACAAGGCTTGTCATATCTCCCCTTGCAACCGACTGCTGATGAAACAGCGAAAACGTGTTCTTAGCAATAAATCTCGCCACAAAAAGCGAAAGCGGAGTGAGCACGACAACGATCAAGGAAATCTTAACGTTAATGGAAAGCATAAATCCAAGTGTACCAAAAATAGTACAGATACCCGTAAAAAGCTGTGCAAATCCCATAAGCAGACCGTCTGATATCTGGTCAATATCGGTAATAATACGGCTTATAATGTCTCCGTGCGGGTGACTGTCAATATAGGAAAGGGGAAGTCTGTTAAGCTTTTCATAAGCGTCGTTTCTGATGTCTCTGGTAACATTATAGGTTATCTTATTGGTACATAGCGACATCAGCCACTGAGAAACTCCGGTAATTGAAAGCATAATGCAGATTTTAGTAAGTATAGGCACAAGTCCGCCAAAGTCTACTTTTCCCTTTTCGATTATAAGGTCAATGCCGTCTCCCACCAGAATCGGAGCATAAAGCGTAGTCGCTACAGAAATTACCGCAAATACCATTGAAAGCACAAACAGCCATATATACGGCTTTGCATAACGCATAAGCGGTTTAAGCACGGACTTTGAATTGCTATCCTTAGCCAATATCCTGCACCTCCTTTTCTGAAAGCTGTGAGAGACATATCTCCTTGTAGACGTCACAGTTTTTATAAAGTTCCTTGTGAGAGCCGATACCCGCAACTTTTCCGTCGTCAAGAACAATTATCCTGTCCACATTTTTTATTGAGGATATACGCTGTGAAACTATAAACACAGTCATTCCCTTAGTTTTTTCCGCAATAGCTTTTCTGAGCCTTGCATCGGTCGCAAAGTCCAGAGCGGAGGCTGAGTCATCAAGAATAAGTATCTCGGGATCTCCTACAAGCGCGCGGGCAATGGTAAGTCTCTGCCGCTGACCGCCCGAAAGATTTTTACCCTCCTGCATTATCATTTCGTCAAGCTGAGACGGCTTGTCCTTTACGAAATCGGCAGCCTGAGCAATATCCAGAGCGCGCCATATTTCTTCGTCGGAAGCCGTTTTGTCCCGCCATTTCATATTATCTCTTATCGTTCCCTTAAAAAGCATTGCTTTCTGGGGAACTATGCCTATTTTTCCCCTAAGCTGTTTCAGAGGATACTTCTTTACGTCAACGCCGTCCACCAGCACAGAGCCCTTTGTGGCGTCGTAAAATCTGGGAATAAGATTGATAACCGAGGTTTTTCCTGATCCTGTGCCTCCGATAATGCCTACAGTCTCTCCTCTGACTATGGCAAAATCAAGTCCCTCGAGAGAATTTTCCTCAGCCGAATTGTAGGAAAAATCAACCTTCTTAAACTCCACACAGGGAGCGTTTTCAACTGTTGAAACAGAGGTATTGCCCTCCTCCGAAACGGTAGTTTTAACGTCGAAAATATCGTTTATACGTATTGCGGACGCCTGCATTTTCGTAATATTCGTCACAAGTATTGCCATTGCAAGCAGGGCGAGCAGAATCTGGTTCATATAGTTTACCAATGCAATAACCTCGCCCTGAGTTATCGCTCCGCTGTAAACCGTCTTTCCTCCGAACCATATGATCGCAGCTATGGCAAGATTTACGATAACATAAGTCAAAGGATTCATAAGTGCACTTATTCTGCCCGCAATTATCTGGAGCCTGTTAAGCTCCTCCGTATTTCTGCGGAAGCTTTCCTCCTCGTCCTGCTGACGTGAAAAAGCCCTGATAACTCTTGCTCCCGTAAGGGTTTCGCTTGTCATAAGATTTGTACGGTCAAGAGTTTTCTGAATTATCTTGTATCTCGGAATGGTAATATTCATAATTTTATAGATAACAAATGCCAGACAAGGCGCAATGATCAGGAATATCAAGGTCAGCCTTACTGAAATAGTAAAAGCCATAATGATCGAACCGAGGACGATAAAAGGCGAACGCAGAAGCAGTCTCAGCAGTATGTTCACACCGGACTGCGCCGTATTGATATCAGCGGTCATGCGGGTGACAAGCGTATGACTTCCAATGCTGTCTATCTCCGAATAAGACAGAGTGTTAATATGTCTGAACAGGTCACGTCTCAGCGCCGTGCCGAAGCCAACGGAAGCCTTCGCCGCAAAAAACTGAGCTGTAAGCGCACAGGTAAGTCCCAGAAAACCCAAAAGCACCATGACACCGCCCATTTTCCAGATATAGGACTTATCTCCGTTTTTAATGCCTATGTCTATAATATTAGCCATAACAATAGGTACGGCAAGTTCAAAGCAAGCCTCGATGAGTTTGAACAGCGGACCGATAAAGCTTTCTTTTTTGTAATTTTTCAGATATCTGAAAAGCTTGAACATATCAATACTCCCTTACAGTTAATCATATCTGTTTATTATATCATTTTTCAGGAAATATTTATTTAATAAACAGTAAAATTTATACTAAAACTATTATGGACCTAATTGTATAAAACAAGCCGCACTTAATTATGTACGGCTTGCTGTATTCTGTATTAAAATTCTGTCAAAAGGTCAAGGTCATTTTTTACGCTTTTTCAACTTAACTCTTACGCCTGAAGAGCCCGATGAACCTTGACCACAGGCTTTTTTTGGCGAAGGCACCTCCGTCTTGACAGCGGACTGCTGTTCAGCGCCGGCTTCCTTAGAATTCTCCTTTACTAAGGACTGTTCCGTCTTTACAACAGGCTTAGACTCAGCATATCCTTCTTTATGCTCGGAAGGAACGTTTGCATAGCTTTCGGCAAACAGTCTTTTCTGAGCGTCCACAGGAACAGTATCGCATTTTGCTCTCGCATAACTTCCGTCGGACTGCATTACCCTTGCCTTTACATTGTCGGACATTTGCGTCTCAAACAAATCAAGCACGCGCTTTTTGATTTCTTCGTCCTTGACGGGTGCGGCAACCTCCACTCGTCTGGTGGTATTTCTTGTCATATAATCCGCTGAAGAAATATATACCTTTTTGCGTACTCCGCTGCCGAAAATGTAAATTCTCGAATGTTCAAGATATCTGCCCACTATGGAACGGATATGAACATTTTCTGTAACTCCCTCAACTCCCGCAACAAGACAGGATATTCCTCTGATAACAAGCTCCACCTTAACGCCTGCCTGAGAACATTCTATAATTTTGTCTATGATCACCTTATCGGTGAGAGAATTGAGCTTTGCACCCACATATCCTTCTCCGCCCGCTTTAGCAATGGATATTTCATTATCCATCATCTCAACAACTTTGTTTTGCAGACAGTGAGGCGCAACAAGCAAAGACTTGCTGTTTTCCACGACCTCTCCTATAGAAAGCGTTCTGAAAACCTCTTCAGCGTCGGCGGCGATCTCGCTGTCCGAAGTCATAAGACACAGATCCGTGTACAGCTTGGCAGTTTTTTCGTTGTAATTGCCCGTACCTATCTGAATTGTATATTTTACGCCGTTTTCTGATTTTCTTGTAATAAGGCACAGCTTTGAATGAACCTTTAGTCCCTGAGGACCGTACATTACACGGCAGCCCGCCTCCTCAAGCTGTTTAGACCAGCCGATGTTGTTTTCCTCGTCAAAACGAGCTCTCAGCTCCACAAGGACTACGACCTCCTTGCCGTTTTCAGCCGCCTGACACAAAGCCTTTACCACCTTGGAATTCTTCGCCACCCTGTAAAGGGTCATCTTAATGGACACAACGGTATCGTCCTTAGCCGCCTCGTTAAGCAGTCTTATAAAAGGCTGTATGCTCTCATAGGGGTATGATAGGAACAAGTCACGCTTGTCTATCTGCTCTATCATCGGAACTCTGTCGTCTATCATTCTTGAACGCTGGGGCTCCTGCGGTGCAAAGAAAAGCTCCTTTTTAGCCTCCGCTTTATCGAATACGGAAAATACAAACGAAAGATCCAGCGGAGCTTTTTCCACAAATACCTGCTTTTTGGAAAGATCGAGCCTGTCGCACAGCTCCCTGACAAGCGGATCGGAAACCTGCTTTGAAAGCTGTAATCTTACGGGACAAAGTCTCTTTCTCTTGTTGATGAGTACAGACATATTCTGTCTGAAATCAAGCTCGCTGTCAAAGCTCTCGTCAACGTCTATATCTGCGTTTCTTGTGATACGCATAAGAGTTTTTTCTTCTATCTTGTAGTTCTCAAAGGCTTTGTCCGCAAAGTGAGAAATGACCTCCTCAACCAGAACAAAGCTCATAACTCCGTCGTCCTGACTGGGCAGATAAACCACTCTCTTGAACTTTTCACTGCACCCGATAATTCCCAGAGTGACCCCCGATTTTGAAGACAGCCTTGCGGCAACATAAATGCTCTTGTTCACCAGAAACGGGAACGGGTGACGCTTGTCGATAATAAGCGCAGTAAGGAAAGGCTTGACCTCATAGGCGTAGTAAGCCTCCAGAAATTCAAGCTCCTGCTTGGAAAGACCTTTTATGCTTTTGTGTCTTATGTCATATTGCTCCAAAGCCTTTGTTATGGACTTATAGCTTTCGTCCTTGATCGGGATAAGCTCCTTTACCTTGCTGTAAATCGCCGAAAGCTGTTCCGACGGTCTCAGTTTTGATTTGTTATCCTTGTGAGTGTCATCCAGAAGCGACGCATCATAAAGCGAACCTACGCGCACCATAAAGAACTCGTCCAGATTACTGGAATAAATGGACTGAAACAGAAGTCTTTCAAGTAAAGGCGTATTAACGTCCTGCGCCTCCTCAAGAACTCTCATGTTAAATTTCAGCCACGACAGCTCACGGTTGTCATAAACCTTATTTTTCACATTTTTTAACCCCTTTTTTCATCAATATTCGATTCTGTTATTATTATATTACAAACAAGGCGGATTGTCAATAAAATCTATGTAAAATACAGTAAAATCCGGAAATCTTATTCCTGCCAGTCAAGCGAACGTTCAACAGCGCGTTTCCAGCCTGCCATAAGTCTTGATCTGCGTGCCTCATCCATATTGGGAACAAATTCACGAAAGTTTTCCGACAGACATGTCAATTCATCTCTGCTTTTCCACAGTCCGCAGGAAAGTCCTGCCAAAAATGCCGCACCCGTTGCTGTTGACTCGATATTCTTCGGACGTATTATACTTCTGCCAAGTATGTCCGCCTGAAATTCCATAAGGAAATCGTTCTGTGACGCTCCGCCGTCAACCTTTATCATATTCAGTGCGGAGGTATCCTCCTCCATAGCCTTGATGACCTCTGCTGTCTGATACGCGATAGCCTCCAGAGCAGCCCTGACGATATGCGCTCTGCCCGAGCCTCTTGTAAGACCGAACATCGCTCCCCTTGCGGCTGAATTCCAGTAAGGAGTACCCAGTCCCACAAACGCGGGAACAAAATACACGCCGTTTGTATCCTCAACGCTCCTTGCGATCTCCTCTGTTTCTTCGGCGGACTTTATAATGCCCAGCTCGTCTCTCAGCCATTTTATGACCGCGCCCGATACAAAAACTGAGCCCTCCAATGCATAAGTTATCCTTCCGTCAATACCCCAAGCTACAGTCGCCAGAAGTCCGTTTTTACTGTCTATTGGCTTATTCCCTGTATTCATCAGCAGAAAACCTCCTGTACCGTAGGTATTCTTTACGTCTCCTGTGAAGTAACAGCACTGACCGAACAACGCTGCCTGCTGATCTCCCGCACATCCGCAAATAGGGATCTCCGCTCCGAAAAACGAATCGTCCGTAACTCCGAAGATCCCTGAAGAATCCCGAACCTCCGAAAGAATAGAATACGGTATGCCCAGAAGCCCCAAAATTTCCCTGTCCCACTCAAGAGTATGAATGTTAAACAGCATAGTCCTCGAGGCATTTGAATAATCGGTTGCGTGAACTCTGCCGCCCGTTAAATTCCAGATAAGCCATGTATCCACAGTGCCAAAAAGTATTTCTCCCCTCTCGGCTCTTTCGCGTACGCCCTGAACGTTATCGAGTATCCACTTTATCTTGGTAGCGGAAAAATACGGATCAATGAGCAAGCCCGTTTTACTGCGGAAAAACTTTTTCAGTCCCTGTTCTTCAAGCTTGGCGCAGGTCTCGGCGGTACGCCTGCACTGCCACACGATAGCATTGCAAACGGGCTTTCCTGTGGACTTTTCCCACATTATCACCGTCTCACGCTGATTGGCAATACCTATTGCAGCTATTTCCGATACGTCAACGCCTGACTTTTCTATGCATTCCTTAGCGGAATTAATCTGTGAACTTAAAATATCCATAGGGTCATGCTCTACCCAGCCGCTTTTGGGAAATATCTGCGGATACTCATGCTGAGCCACACTGAGCTTTGTTCCCGTCCTGTCAAACAGCACAGCGCGGGACGAAGTGGTTCCCTGATCGAGAGAAAGAATATATTTTTTCATTATGTTACCCTCCCTGTTATATATAATACAAATTTCATAACATTATAATACTACTAAAATTTGCACTTGTCAAATACTAAGGAAACACTGATTTAATCCCCCAAATCTCAGCAAAACTTAAAAAACTCTTT
>CAYNPW010000004.1:0-33247 GCA_964399215.1 uncultured Ruminococcus sp.
ACCGTTTTATTCCTTGTTGGTGCCTTTCGCAGAAAGGTATGGTTATAAATGAAAAGAAAATTATCAGTAATACTATCCGTAGTTCTGTCTTTGGGAATACTTGCTTCCTGCGGAAAATCAGATAGTTCGGCTTCAGACACATCAAAGATTGACGCTGCGGAAGCAAGCGGTCACGTTGCGACAGAGGTAAATATAGGTTTTGTTGATACCTCAGGAGGCGGAGTGCTAACAGGTACCCTCGGAGTGGCCAGAGATTACGGCTTTCTTGATGAGGAATTTGAAACTATCGGAGTAAAGGTCAACCTTGTTCCTATGACAGGAGCAGGGCCGGCAATTAATGAGGCTCTTGCCAGCGGTGATCTCGATATAGCTGAATATGGAGATGTACCTTTAGTAAACGGTAAGGCTAACGGAGTTGATACTCAGCTTATCGCTTTTGGCGGAATGAATACAAAGGGTTCGCTTATCAGCGCTCCGGGAACAGATTACAAATCCGTCACTGATTTAAAGGGAAAAATAATTGCCACGCAAAAAGGTTCTTATATGCACCGAGAATTGATTAATATTCTTAAGGACGCCGGTCTTACTATAGATGATGTGGATTTTGTAAATGCTACTGCTCAGGATGCGGCGTCAATGATAGAAGCCGGCAGTGTTGATGCAGTCATCGAGTCCGGAGCTATTCTCACCAGGCTTGCAAATCAGGGCTATAATATTGTGGTAGATTACCGAGAGAATCCGCAGTATTGGTGTGACAGCGGCGCTGCGGCACGAACAGAATTTATAAATGACAATCCTGATATTATCAAAGCTTATGTCAGAGCGCTGATAAAAGCGGCTAAATATACAGCGGATGATCCGAATATTCAAGTAGCTCAGTTTGAAACCTCGGGTGAGAGTGAGGAAGCATTTAACTATCTTTATCCTGATTTTGATTATTATTCATCTGTAGCCCCTGTCGACGGTGAGATAGATAATTTAAAGGATGTTCTCAGCTTTCTGCTTGACAACGATCTTATAACTGCCGACAAGGAATTCGATATAGACGAATGGATCAATTCTTCTTTCTATGAAGAAGCCTTTAACGAGCTTGGAGATGAATATAGAGTAATATATACCGACAGATAGCTTTGAATAAAGACTATTGTTATAAATATTAGACCGCCTTATAACCTATTAATTTCTCCTAAAGTAAAAACCGCATGGACGAAGGTCCTGCGGTTTTTATTGTTATTGCTGTTATGTTAAAGCTTTTTCTGTTTATTTAGCGAACAAAGGGAGCTTTTCCAAAAAAATAATATCATCTCTGTCGGCAGCGTCGCCCTCGGCAAGAACCGCCGCTTTTCCCGCTATTATACCGCCTGCCTCATTAGCCAGATTTTCAAGAGCTTTAAGCGACTCTCCTGTGCTGATAACATCGTCGATTATAAGAACTCTTTTCCCATTCAGCAATGCTGCGTCTTCCTGTGAAAGGTACAGTGTCTGGACATTTTCGGTAGTGATCGAATTAACGCTGACGGAAATCGGATCTGTCATATAAAGTTTTACCGACTTTCTTGCAACAATATAATTTTTTGCGGACTGTCTTGCTGCCTCGTATGCCAAAGGTATTCCCTTAGTTTCTGCTGTCAGGATAATGTCGAAATCAGGAACTCTGGCAAGCAGCTCTACCGCGCTTGCAACAGTAAGCTCTACATCGGAAAACATAATAAAAGCGGCGATGTCAAGCTTTTCATTGATAGGACATTTCGGAAGTTCTCTTGTGCATCCGGCAACGGTTAACGTGTATGTATCGCTCATATTAAATACTCCTTTTCTTTAGTGGTTTTGCTGAAATTGAAATAGATTCAGCGCAGCGATAAAAATAAGTCATATCAAACAATTTTATTATAACTCCCGAAGTGCCTGAATGTCAATACCAAAAAAATTTAAAATATATTTGTATAGACATTTTTGTCGAAAGAGGATATAATATAGAACGTAGTATTGATAAAACATATATGTTTTATATGCTATTATTTTAATTGATTTTGGAGGTATCTGCAATGCTGAAAAGACTTCATATGATAAACAGCGGATACAGAGGAAATTACTGTTGACGCTTGTTATTTGTTGTCATACATCGTTAGTTTTAAGAAAACTGAAGAAAATTGAAAGTATTATGAAATGAGGTAATTTAAATGTCAAGACTTTTTACATCGGAATCTGTAACAGAGGGTCATCCCGATAAAATAGCAGATAAGATCTCAGATGCTATACTGGACGCTCTTATCGCGGAGGATCCGCATTCAAGAGTAGCGGCGGAAACTACGGTTGCAACAGGACTGGCGCTTATTGTAGGAGAAATAACAACAAAAGCGTATGTAGATATTGCAAAAATCGCAAGGGAAACGATCCGTGAAATAGGATATACAGGTAACGGAGCAGGCTTTGACGCAGACTCTATTGCCGTTCTGACATCAATAGACGAGCAGTCAGCGGATATAGCTTTAGGCGTTGACAAGCCGCTGGAACAAAAGCTTAGCGAAACCGACCGGGACTTTGGCACCGGCGCAGGCGATCAGGGAATTATTTTCGGCTATGCCACAAACGAAACTCCCGAGTATCTTCCTCCGGCTATTTCTTACGCTCACAGACTTACGCGAAGGCTTTCGGAAGTCAGAAAGGACGGAACTTTGCCATATCTCAGACCCGACGGAAAATCACAGGTCACAGTAGAGTTTGACGACGAGGGTAAGGTTAAGAGAATACATACTATAGTAATTTCCACTCAGCACACAGAGGATGTAACACAGGAGCAGATAAGAAGTGATGTTATTGAGCAGGTTATCAAATCGGTCATTCCTGCAAAGCTGCTTGACGAGAACACGCTTTATTATGTAAATCCTACAGGAAGATTTGTGATCGGAGGTCCTCAGGGCGACGCAGGTCTTACGGGAAGAAAAATCATTGTTGACACCTACGGAGGAGCGGGCAGACACGGCGGAGGCGCATTTTCCGGTAAAGATCCGACAAAGGTAGACCGATCGGCGGCTTACGCTGCAAGGTGGGTAGCCAAGAACATTGTTGCAGCGGGCGCCGCAGATAAGATAGAAATAGAGCTTGCATACGCGATCGGCGTTGCTAAACCCGTATCTATTGCAGTAGATACCTACGGAACAGGAAAGGTGAGCGATGAAAAGCTTGTTGAGATAATCGAAAATGTATTCGATTTAAGACCGAAGGCGATCATATCAAATCTTGATCTGCTCAGACCGATTTACAAGCAGACGGCGGCTTACGGTCATTTTGGAAGAACAGACATCGAGCTTCCGTGGGAAAAGCTTGACAAGGTTGAAGAAATCAAAGCATATATTTGATCTGAACTGACCGGAAAACCGGAGGTTCGTCCAAGCGGGCGGATCTTCGGCTTTTTGCTAAAAAAAGGTGATAAAAATGAAAAAAGTAAAAGCGATTATATTATCGATACTTATACCGGTCGTTGTTGTGCTTTTTTGGGTCTACGCAACAAATTATACTGATGTTTCTACCAGCCTGCTTCCTAAAATCAGTACGGTTTTCGAGGCTTTAAAAGCGCAGATCAAAAACGGGCAGCTTAAGGAGGATCTGGGAATAAGCATAGGCAGAGTAATAAAAGGTTACGGAGTTTCGATCGTTCTGGGGATTCTGCTCGGAACTCTTATGGGAATGTTTAAAAATATGTGGTATGTTTTCCACACGACTACTACAACGATCAGACAAATCCCTATGATGGCATGGATACCGCTCATTATTCTCTGGTGCGGAATAGGTGAGATGTCAAAAATAGTTATTATTGTGCTTGCGGCATTCTTTCCTATAATGACCAACACCTTGGGCGGGATTTCAAGTACCCCGCAGGAGTATATCGAGGTCGCAAAGCTTTATAAGCTGAGCCGTTGGAAGACTTTTTGTAAGGTTTATCTTCCACATGCAATACCTCAGATATTTGTAGGTCTGAAGCTGGGTCTGGGTACTTCATGGATGGCTGTCGTGGCGGCGGAGCTTATAGCTTCTGCATCGGGAATAGGCTACAGATTAAGCGACGCCAGAAATATGATGAGATCCGATGTAATGATAGTCTGTATGATCTTTATAGGGATCGTAGGCGCCATAATGGATAAGCTTATCACACTGCTTTTCGGTATTCTTACTCCTTGGGATAAAAAGAAAAAGGCGGTGTAGCGAATGACTGAGTCAATATTAAAAATAGAGCATCTTAACAAGACATTCAACGTTGGCAAGGAAAAAATAGAAATACTGAGAGATATTGATCTTGATATAAAACAAGGAGAGTTTATTACTATCGTCGGTCATAGCGGCTGCGGTAAATCAACGCTTTTAAAAATTATTGCAGGTCTTGTTGATTACAGTGACGGAGAAGTAATACGCAACGGTAAAAAGGTATCAGGTCCCGGAACGGACTGCGGAATGGTTTTTCAGGAGCACAGACTGCTGCCGTGGCTTAAAATCAAGGATAATATAGGATTCGGACTTGACGGTATTCCAAACAAAGAGCGCGAAAGACTGGTCAGAGAACATATCAAGCTTGTAAAGCTCGACGGCTTTGAAAACGTATATCCCTCTCAGCTTTCGGGAGGAATGTCACAGAGAGCCGCCATTGCAAGAGGTCTTGCTTCAGATCCCAGCATACTTTTGCTTGACGAGCCGTTCGGAGCGCTTGACGCCCTTACCAGAATTCAGATGCAAAAAGAAATCCTGAGAATATGGGAGGAAAAGAAAACCACTATGATAATGGTTACACACGATATTGACGAAGCGATATATCTTGGTAAAAGGATCATAGTTATGTCTGCAAGACCCGGAGAAATAAAATCCATACTTAAAGTTGAGACTGCCGCCAAGAACAGAGGCAGCGCAGATTTTGCATACTATAAGAAGATTATTTATGATCACTTTTTTGAGGATTTGGACGAGGCTCCGGAATACACGATCTAAGGAGAATAAGCATGTCATATACAAAAGAAGCTATAATCAGCTATATAAGCGGAAGTGAAAGTCTTGTGCTCGCCACAGCGGATATCAACGGACAGCCGCAGCTGCGTTCTATCGGCGGATACGGGGTAGAGGGCTTAGATATTTATTTCGGTACTTTAAAAACAAGCAAAAAGGTTACTGAGCTTGAGGAAAATCCTCATGTAGCCGTTTTGTTTCAGCATGAGGGTCAGGTAATTCCGAACTTCAGAAACATTACGGTCTGCGGAAAGGCGGAGCTGCTGAGCGCCGATTTCTTTGATAAAGGACTTGAAGTTATACGTTCGAGGCGCCCCCAAAGCAGAGTGAACGCCGAAACGCATAATATTTACAGAATAAAAACACGGGAGATAAAAATACTTGATTTTTCAAAGGAAAAACAAATCGAGATACTTAATGCGTATGACATAAAGTGATCGGATAGGGAAAGGAATGTTTATAATGGAAGAAAAAATCGGAAAGCATATTGCTATATACGGAAAAGGAGGAATAGGAAAATCAACCACGACCTCTAATATCAGTGCGGCTCTCGCAGAAGCGGGATATAAGGTCATACAGATAGGCTGTGACCCCAAGAGCGATTCTACAAATACGCTAAGAGGAAACAATTACTTACCCACGGTGCTAGACAGCCTGAGAGAAGGTAATAAGATACACCTGGAGGATATATCGGTATCAGGCTTTAAAGGTGTGCTTTGTATTGAATCGGGAGGTCCCGTTCCCGGCGTAGGCTGCGCAGGAAGAGGTATCAACGCTGCCGTAACGCTTTTGCAAGAGCTTCATCTTTTTGAGGAATTCAAACCGGATTACGTTCTCTACGACGTTCTGGGCGATGTTGTATGCGGAGGATTTGCCGTTCCTATCAGAGACGGGATCACCGACAGAGCATATGTTGTAAGCTCTTCGGATTTTATGGCTATCTATGCGGCAAACAATCTTTTTAAGGCAATAAACAAATACGCTCCCACAGGAGGAGCAAAGCTTGGAGGAGTTATCGGAAACGGATTGTCGGCTGGGTATTCCAAATCGATTATAGATGATTTTACAAAGAAAACGGGTACAAAAGCAGTGGGTTATGTACCTCGCTCATTGGTGGTTTCGCAGTCTGAGCTTTACGGTAAAACGGTTATCGAAGCAAATCCGACCTCCGAGCATGCCGATATATACAGGAATCTTGCCAAGTATATTGCAGAAAGCGACGATCTTGTAGTGCCTAACCCACTGGGCGCAGGCGAACTTAGAGATTGGGCGAGAGAATGGGGAGATAAGATCTATAATCTTGAAACCGGCACTCTTAGCATAGCCGAGGGCATCTAAGGAGCGGGCATATGAGTACGATAAATGAAAGAAAAGCGCTTACAAGAGAAAAGCGTCTTAGTACGCTAAGTCATTATAACGGTACGGTTGAAACTCTTTATGAGGAAACAAAGGGCTCGGAAATCAAACAGCGCATCAGAACCTTTTCACAGGTTCACAGCGACGAGATAATATACGCATTAAGCGTTCTGACAAAAATAGAGCAGACGGCAATCGTTGTTAACGGTTCTTTAGGATGCGCCGCGTCAGGCGTTTATTTCAATTCTCAGTCTGGATCCGATTGGTATTCTACGGGTCTGGACGAAAGAGATACCATTCTCGGAGGAGACGAAAAGCTCAGAAAAGCGATCAACAGAGCCTATGAAGAAAAAAATCCGAGGATAATATTTATTGTAGGAACGCCGACTGTCGCAATTAACAACGACGATATTAATTCAATTATTCTTGAACTTGAGGACGAGCTTGGCATAAAGATAATATCGATTTATACCGACGGATTTAAATCCAAGGCGCCGGCGACAGGCTATGACATAATTTCGCATAGTCTGCTGAAAAATGCAGTTGACAGAAATCCCGCGCAGAAGCAGGATTTTGTAAATATCATAACATTTTCGGAAAACAGAGAAAGTCTTGCTTCGGTTGTAAAAATTTTCAAGGATATGCAAATACCATATCAGTTGGTGGGACAGTATTCCTCAGCCGAAAAGATCAAAAGAGCGTCGTCCGCCGGAGCGTCAGTTGTTTTGAATAACGGCGAAGGAGATTATCTTGCGGAGGAGCTGGAGGAGAATTTCGGTGTGAATTATATCCGCACAGAAGCGCCTATAGGTGTCAGGGGAACAAGACATTTCATCAGGAGAATTGCTAAGGCTCTGGACATAGAGGATAAGGCACGAATTTACATAGACTCTCAGGAGAAGCTTCTTGATAATATTATTACAAAGGAGCCGTTGGCGGGAAAAAATGTATTTCTGGATATAAACCTTGCTTATTCAGTAAACTTTGCGGAATTCATAGATAAGCTTGGCGGAAAGGTAAGCGGTCTTGCCGTTCCTGACGTAGATTTGCACAACAGGGATTATGCTCAGAGGCTTACACAGTATGCGGCTAAGGCTACACCGATTGTAGTTTCTAACGGACAGCCCTTTGAAAAAGCAAATGTTTTGTATAAGAAAAATGCCGATTATTATGTTTCGCTGTATGAAAGTCCCGCTTTTTCAGCAGGACTGGGATGTATACCGGTATCGCTTTCGGAAACGGCGATTTTGGGATATGACGGAGTCAGAGCGTTTATCAGACAGCTGAAGCTGTCGTCTGCATCAAAAAGCATACGGGAAACTGCGGAAAATAAGTTATCCGATTTTTATAAGCGATCGTGGCTGAAAAAGAGCAGTAACTGGTATGTAAAGCAGGAGGTGAAGTAGTATGAAAACCGTTGTAAAAAATCCAAGAGGAGGCTGCGGTCTGCACGGAGCTTTACAGACAGTTACCGAAATCAAGGGCGCAGTACCCATAGTTCATTCAAATGGCGGCTGCGCTGTGCAGAACTATTATTCAAATAAAGCGAGCGCAGCAGGCGTCGGATTTTTGAGCGGATCTGCGATCCCGGGTACTGCCGTACAGGAACGGCATGTTATTTTCGGCGGGGCTTCAAGACTTCGTGAGCAAATAAAAAATACAATAAAGGTCGTAAACGCTGATCTGTACATCGTACTGAATAGCTGTGAATCCGCTATGGTGGGCGACGATGTTGACGCAATGACCAGAGAGGCGGTTGAACAGGGAGAGCCTGTTATCGACAGTCTGACCGCAGGGTTTCATGGTGACGCGCATTATGGCTATGAAAATGTGCTGGCCGATATTTTCAAAAAACTTCCGACGGTAAAAAATCCGATCAATGATAAAGATCCACGGCTTGTAAATATACTGGGGATCGTCCCCAAGCAGGATATTTTTTTCAAGGGCGATCTTTATGAGATCAAAAGGATTCTTGAAAATATAGGTCTTGAAGTAAATACATTTTTCGGTTCCGAAAACGGTGTTGAGGAATTTTCCAAAGCCTCCGCAGCGTCATTGAATATCGTATTTTCCAAATGGGGAGAAAAAGCTGCAGATACGCTGGAGAGTCTGTACGGCATTCAAAGCGTTAAACTTGATACTATACCTGTGGGAATAGATAAGGTAAAAGAATTTGTCGGGATCATCTCTGAAAGTATACAGATCGACAGAGAACGAGCAGCTGAGTTTCTTGATGAAGAAGAAAAAAAATTCCGATATTTTTTCAATTTGACAGCAGACAGCTTTTATGAGTATAGTCTCGGCAGATATGCCGCAGTTGTCGGCGATGAATCAACAGTTATCAGAACTGCGGAGTTTTTGAAAACAAATCTCGGAGCTAAGATCGTTTCCGCAGTTATAACAGACTATTTTCCCGTGAACGATTGCGCTGTAAGTGAAAAATACGAGCTGCTCAAGGGCATTGCCGATGAGATCTATTATTCACAGGATTCAAAGGATATCGGAGACATTATTTCAGGCAGCGGCGCAGAGGTTATTCTGGGCAGCTCACTTGAAAACGATGCGG
This sequence comes from uncultured Ruminococcus sp., assembly GCA_964399215.1. GTDB lineage: Bacteria > Bacillota > Clostridia > Oscillospirales > Ruminococcaceae > Hominimerdicola. Next base: position 8,915 of record CAYNPW010000004.1, read on the forward strand.
CAGACGAAATATGTGCCGCAAAGCTGGGTATTTCATATCCGCTGTTTGATACAGCCGCACTTAATAAAACCTATGTGGGAATAAACGGCGCGCTTACCCTTGTGGAGGATTATATTACAGCGATCAGGAAAAATAACCGCAGCAGAAACCGCAGACTGCTTGAATTTATAAACGGATAATATGGAGGACAATACAATGAGTAATGAAAAACTGAAGCAGGAGCTTTATAAGGAAATAGCTCTTAAGTCAAAAATCATCGTTGAGGGCATCAAGGTTAAACCCAATATTTTCAAACATCTCGAGCTTGGCTCAAAAACACAGGAGCAGATTCATGGCCTTTTTGAAATGGATCATATCGACCATGTAGGTATTCCGTTTCCATGCTCCTTTACATCGCCCAGCGGCATTAACTATGCATTCTGCTGGGATCCGTCTTCAACTGTCTCGATCGACTTCGAGGAAGGAGAGTTTGTTCTGTATGAAGGAAACGTAAAAAAGTTCCCTATTAAATTTACCGAAAGACCGAAATACTATGAACTTAAAACCTCTGACGGCACCGAGATGTCTCATGTGGGCAGCCTGAATCCTACAAAAACGATAGGTATCGCTTACAGCAACGAATGCTCGCTTAAAGACAAGGGACTGGACTGCATTTTCTGCAATGCAAACGCTACAAAAAATACATATGCAGAGATAGAAAATATTAAGTGGAAAACTCCTAAGCAGATCGGAGAAACCGTGAAGGCGGCTTTTGATCTTGACGGTGCAAAGCACGTTAACATTACGGGCGGATTTATTCCTGAAAGGCGAGAGGTAGATTACTATATAGATGTGGCAGAAGCAATTCAGGACGAAACCGGTCTTGAGGATTTCAACGGCACCGCAGTTATTGGAGCGCCTGCCGATCTGAGCGTTATCGATAAGTATAAGGAAGCGGGTTTCCGTACTATCGCTATTCAGCTTGAAATATGGGATAAAAATATTTTTAAAACGATCTGTCCCGGCAAGGAGCAGGAATGCGGAGGCTGGCAGCACTGGGTCGACGCACTTGAATACGCCGTTGGAGTTTTTGGAAAGGGAAGAGTAAGAACAGGCTTTGTAGCCGGGATCGAGCCAAAGGAAAAAACTCTGGAGGGCGTGGAATATCTTGCGGAAAAAGGAATACTCAGTCTGACAAATGCATGGAATCCAAATCCCGGCTCGAAGCTTGAGGGACACAGAACGCCATCTCCCGAATGGCACCTTGACCTTGCTAAAAAAACCTATCAGATATTCAAGAAAGCGGGTTTCACTTACGAGCAGTATTATGATGTTTCTCCGACGGCGGATATGCTGGTACACGATATATGGAAAATCGAGGAGGAGAGACTTCCTGTTTTCAAAGAACGGTAGGTAATAATAATGAGCTGCCGCAGGGAAAATGCGGCAGCTTCGGTTAGGTAGACAGAATGAAAAATACAGAAAAAATATTTTATAGAAATTTTATAAGGCTTGCTGTTCCGATAATCGGACTTCAGGTATTAAGTACGTCAGTTAATCTTTTAAGCTCTCTAATGATAGGACAGCTTGGCGAAAACAATATTATTGCCGTGGGATTCTGTAATCAGTTTTTTCAGATGTTTAACCTTTTTATGATAGGTCTTTGCAACGGAACTGCGATTTTCACCGCTCAGTACTGGGGCAAAAAGGACTTTGCAGGTATGCGGCAGATGTTTATGCTGAGTATGATACTGACGGAGCTTATGGCTTTATTGTTTTTCAGCGTGTGTCAGTTAAGACCTCAGCTTGTGTTGGGTCTTTTCACCGACAGCAAAGAAATTATTTCCATAGGCGCCGGATATATTAAGATAGTAAGCTGGAACTATCTTCTTACAACTGCGATAAATACCTGTAACATTATGCTGCAATGTACGGAGAATGCTAAATTCGCGCTGATATCTTCAATTACGTCTATAGTCACCGATATTACGGTAAGCTATTGTCTGATATTCGGAGTCGGGGGACAAAACGGTCTGGGGGTTTACGGAGCAGCTTATGGAATTTGTACGGCAAAAAGTGTCGAGCTTGTGCTGATCATCGTAATTATAATATGGAAGATACCGTTTATGCGCAAGGGAATTTTTGATATATTCAAGCTTCCAAAGGATTTTTTTCCTAAATATATAAAAACAGTTACACCGGTGGTTCTTAATATGCTTCTTTACGGCGTCGGCACAATGCTCTACAGTGCGGTTTACGGAAGAACAAAGGATACCGAGTATGTTGCGGCAATAAATATAATGACTAATATCGGCAGCGTATCAAAAATCTTTATGACCGGTGCGGCAGTCGCAGCAAGCGTTGTAATAGGACGGGAAATAGGCGCAGGCAATAAAGCTAAAGCATATGACGAGGGCAAACGGCTGAATAAGCTTTCTCCGTTTATCGGATTGGTGTGCAGCGCGTTCTTCGGAATACTTACCCCGTTTATAGTACGACTTTACAAGATATCGCCTGATGTAAAGACCGTCACGATACATCTGATGTCAATGCTTATGATCTCTGTGATCTTTGAGACCTGCAATCATGTGGGGCTGGTAGGTATTTTAAAGAGCGGCGGGGATTCGTTCTTTAATTTTGTGGTAGATACGATCGGCGTATGGTTTATTTCTCTGCCGCTTCTGTATCTCAGCGGAATAGTGCTGAAACTGGATATAGAATTCGTATACGGAGCTTCTCTTATAGAAATAGTGTTAAAATCATTTGCTGTGACCTATCGCATAAGGCAGTGCAAGTGGGCAAAAAATCTGGTAGGAACAAATAGAAAGGAAAGTGATTTAGTTGAGCAGACTTAACAATACATATACGGCAGCGGCGATCGTCAGCGCCATGCCGGAGGAACTGGAATACGCTCATGAATACTTAGCAGGCAGAAAGGGCTGGAAAAGGCTTGAGGAAAGCGTTTATGAGAATTCAGAGCTCAAGCTTTATGTAATAACTCAGATCATGGGAGTAGGCAAGGTTAACGCGGCGTATCAAACTGCCGATGTTATTAATGAATACGATCCTGATTTGATCATAAACGTAGGTTACGCGGGAGGATTGACAAGAGCGGCGCACAGAGGAGATGTTGCAGTCGGAACTGAATATGTTCAGGTGGATTTCATTCCTTTTTTGGATAATAATCGCCCGAAGATAGCGCCAAGTCCTCCGGAGCTTACAGAAAAGCTGGAGAAGGAAGCAAAGGAGCTTGATATTCCTGTGTATAAGGGAAAAATCGCCACAGGAGATTTTTTTCTTCACAGTACGGAGCAGAAAAACAGAATAATCAAAGAGTTTGATCCGATAGCTTTTGACATGGAATCCGCCGCCGTTGCTCAGGTCGCTGCTCAGAAAAATGTACCTTTTATTGCCTTGAGAACCTTTTCCGATCTGGCAGACGACCATGCGGTTGAAACGGTGACAGCGGAGAGAAACAGTGATACCCGTATTCCCATAGAGCGAAGACCTATCGTTTTGGCGTTAAATACATTAGAGAAGCACAGAGAGCTGTTATAATAAAGAAGGTGATTTTACGGAAAGGGATATGATCGTCGGCAGCCCGGGCGCGGCGCTTGTCAAGTTTGCAGTTCCGCTGGCAGCAGGTAATATTCTTCAACAGCTATATAATATTGCCGATACGATTATAATAGGTAAATTCATAAGCTCAGATGCCCTTGCCGCTGTGGGAAATGCTACGAACATAACCTTTCTGCTGCTGGCATTGGCAACAGGCTTCGGCATGGGAACATCAATAATAATTTCCCAGTACTACGGCGCAGGAAAATATGAAAACGCAAAAACCACAATTTTTACAGGGCTTATCACCTCTTTGCTTTTAGGAATCTTCGTAATGTCGGCAGGACTTATTTTCAGTAAATCCCTGCTTGCTATGATGAATACTCCTGCTGATATAATATCCATGGCATACACTTACATCAGAATATATCTGTACGGCATAATTTTTCTGTTTATTTTCAATATGTGCAATTCGATCTTTCAAGCCATGGGGGATTCCAGAACGCCTTTTCTTATACTGCTTTTCAGCTCGGTCTTAAATATAGTAATGGATCTCGCATTGGTGTGTAAGCTCAGGGCAGGAATAAAAGGCGCCGCTTACGCCACGATTTTAGCAGAATTTATTTCAGTGACGATCTCCGTCTTTATAATGAGCAGGCGTATGCGGTCAATGAGGACAGACAGTAATGTCAGACGCTACAGCTTTTCAATACTGAAAAAAATATGTTATGTGGCTGTACCGTCAATTTTACAGCACTCGGTTATGTCCTTATGTAATCTGTCGGTTCAGTCGCTGATAAATAGCTGCGGCACAACCGTCATTGCAGGATATACTGCGGCGAACAAGGTCGACAGCGTTGCTTCCTCTCCAATGGTCAATATCGGAAATGCATCGTCGACATTTTCAGCACAGAATATAGGTGCGAAGAAGTATGACAGGGTCAAAAAGGGATTACACGCGGCAATACTGCTTGACGTTTTTATCTCTGCCGCAATAGTGGCTGCGGTTTTTATATTCGGAAGATCACTACTGGGTCTTTTTGTAAAAGACAGTGGCATGGATGTTATAGATGCAGGTCTTGAATATCTGGAAATAGTTTGTCTTGCAAATATCATACAGGGCGTAATGCATATTTTTGGAGGCGTTCTAAGAGGCGCGGGAGATTTAAGGGGATTTCTGACAACATTTTGCGGCAATATGATCTCCAGAGTTGTTTTTTCCTATGTGCTGTTCCCGATCATCGGAAAAACAGGAATATGGATATCCGTAGCAATAGGCTGGTTTATCGGAGCAATAATCGGATATTCAAGGTATAAAATGGGCAAATGGCAGGAAAAACGTTTAATATAGGTTGACACAAATAATAAAATGCTGTAAAATATCAATAGATCAGAGTATTCATATAAGAAACAGGAGATGTCGAAAATGAGAATTTCAGCGAAAGGAAGATATGCTGTTGCTTCAATTATTTATATAGCAAAGCATCAGAATGAAGACAATCTTATAACAGTGCAGACAGTGGCGAATATGATAGGAGTTTCAAAGGTACATCTGGAGCAGGTTTTTTCTTTGCTGAAAAAGGCGAAACTGCTTAATTCGGTAAAAGGAGCAACAGGCGGCTACAGACTGGCGAGAAATGCCGAGACGATCACTGTGTATGATATTTTAAAGGAGACGGAAGCCACTATTTTTGACACTACGGAGCATACCCTGTCCGTTCAGGCGGCTTTTATAGACAAGGCTATGGAAAGCCGGATCTGGAGCGGATTTGATAAAGTCACTTTTGATTATCTTAGCTCAATTAACATAGCTCAGCTGGTTGAAGAAGCATTTTATACATATCATGACGATCCTGAAAATTATATGTATTATATCTGAACAGAATAATTTTACCGTAAAAACATAGAAAACATATATGTTATATCAAAGGACGGAGAATATTATGTATAAAACTATGCTGGTTTCAAGCAACCCGAATACTGAGAAAATCTTCAATGGATTGAGGATATGGGGAGAAACCGTTGATTTTTATCTTGCCGGCGTCTGTCATAATGGAACAGATGCTCTTAAAAAACTGAGAACTGAGAACTTTACCCTTATAATCGCCGATATAGAAATTAATGGTATGAAAGCGGAGGAGCTTGTGAAGCGGATAAAACGAGAAAAGCTTTGCAGACATATTGTGCTGTACAGCGCTGAGCCTGATATTGAGTATGCAAGGCAAGGAATAATTCTCGGGGCATTCGATTATTTTTTCGGACAGCCTGATAAAGCGCAGTTTCTGAGAATGTTCAACAGAATAAACAGGGATACGCTTGTAGGCGAATCATTTTTTATACACGAAGCAGAGCAGCTGATCGAATCATTTGTTTCAAACAGGCAGAATTTCAGCGAAAATCTAATAAATATTGAAGAACGCTTAAATGCCCGGTCAGAAAACGCATCGAGCCTGAGTGAAAACCTCCGCAGGCTTTATGAAATTGTGGCAGATACTGTTTTCCTTGAGAACGAGTGGCTGGGACTTTATTTGGACCGAAATATAATAAAGACGGCAAATCCAGGTATCCAAGAAGAATATACAGAAAATATTAAAATTCTGTTTAATGAATATAATCTGCTGTTTCCTGAAACAGAGGACGAAACATTGCGTTCGATTTTGATATACATACTAAGCAATCCCGAAGAAGACCTCGGACTGAAAATTCTTGCTGACAGGTTCTGGGTTAATAATACTTATCTCAGTACGGTGTTCAAAGCAAATTTACATATGAATTTTGCAGATTATCTTACGCTTGTCAAGATGAAACGGTCTGCGTATCTGCTGGTGAATACGGATCGTACCGTGAACGATATATCTATGGATATGGGATACAGTCAGCCATGGTATTTTTCCGGTTTGTTCAAAAAAATTTTTGAGCAAACTCCCTCGGAATACCGAAAAAGCAGAACGATATAGCATAAACGCTATGCCGGAACTAAACACTGTTATCATATCTGATTATTATGATTATTATGTATGAAATCATCCTGAGAAAATTATCTAAAACATAAAAAATGCTGAATTTAAAAAAAATCCTATTGACAAATCGGATTAATAGGTATATAATATAAACATACAATTCATATCGAAATAATATGAAAAGCTGATCGGTCAACCGAAGGTTATACTAAGATAGAAAAATAATTTCTTGGTATGACCTTTTTTCATATAATCATGTTTGGAGGGCTTATAAATGAAAATCGCAGTAATGTATAATTGTAACTGTTGCTGTAATAGAATAAAAAACGGATAATAATGTTTTGTCTACCTATTGGGAGCGCAGGCATTGTTTGTCCGCATACTGCATAGGTATAGGATAAAGCGAAATGCATGCTGTTTTCGTTTTATACGAAACAGCTATTTTTTTGGAGTGATAATTATGTCAAACAATAGCTATGAGAACAGAAATGATCTGATACCCGAGGATATTTACAATATAATTATAGGGTATCTTGATAAAATAAAATTCGGTTCAATCACGCTTACGATTCAGGACGGACGAATTGTTCAGATCGAGAGCAGTGAGAAAATCAGAACGTCATATAAAAAGTGAATATCCGACTGACCGGTCAACCGGAGGTCTTAAATGTCTTTTGACATTTAAGGTCTTTTTTATTTTATACGAGGTGGTAATTTTGGATATTCTGAATACTATAGGAAATACGCCGTTGCTTGAGTTTAAAAAGCTCTTCCCGAATAATGAAAATATACATATTTTAGGCAAAGCGGAATTTCTTAATATCAGCGGTTCGGTTAAGGACAGAGCTGCAAAAGCAATGATTTCTGACGGAATAAGATCAGGCAGCCTGACTAAACACAAAACGATTATTGACGCTACCAGTGGAAATACGGGAATTTCTTACGCTATGATCGGAGCAGCATTGGGATATAAAGTAAAGCTTTGTATGCCTTCCAATGTCACAGAGGAACGCAAAAAGATCATGAGAGCGTATGGAGCAGAGATCATTGAAACAGATCCGCTGGAAGGCATCGACAGGGCATATTACGAATGCCGTACAATAGTTGCTGACGACCCCGAAAAATATTTCTATCCGGACCAGTATGCAAACGATCAGAACTGGAAAGCTCATTATTTCGGAACAGCCGAGGAAATAATAAGACAGACAAACGGAATTATTACACACTTTGTTGCGGGTACAGGCACTTCCGGAACGTTTATGGGCTGTACTAAAAAGCTTAAGGAATTTAATCATAAAATAAAGTGCTTTACCATGACCCCAGACTCTCCTTTTCATGGAATAGAGGGAATAAAACATCGTTCGGCGCTGTTGGATAAAGGATTTTTTGACGAAAGCATTGCTGACGGTGTAATTGAGATTTCCACAGAAATTGCTTATAAAACCGCAGGACATCTTGCCCGCGAGGAAGGATTGTTTGTGGGTATCAGTTCGGGAGCAAATGTGGCGGCAGCATTGAAAATTGCGGAGAATGCTCCAAAAGATTCAGTAATAGTCACAGTTCTTTGCGACGGAGGATACAGATACTTATCAAATTCGTTATGGAGTGACCTGTCGTGATACATATATCAAAAAAACTTATTTTACAGATTAAAGGAGAGGCGGAAAAAGCATATCCAAACGAATGCTGCGGTTTTATATTCGGCAGGCTTGAGAACGGCGAGAAGTATGCGCGGCGGATAGCGTCAAGCACAAATTCGGCAGAACGCGCAGAGCAATATCACAGGTTTAAAATAACCCCTGAGGATATGCTCAAAGCCGAAAGATTTGCAAGACTGAATGATTGGGATATTGTGGGCTTTTATCATTCACACCCGGATTGTCCGGCTGTGCCGTCAGAATACGATACATCTCATGCTCTGCCGGTTTACAGCTACATGATAATATCGGCTGTGAACGGTAAAGCAGAGAATTACACAAGCTGGGAGCTTGATAAAGAAAGTAACTATAAAAAATTCCTAAGTGAGGTTACAGATACTAGCAAAGGAGAAGATCATTAATGGCAGTTACAGTATTTATACCGATGACCCTGAGGGCTTTTACAAATCAGCGCTCGCAAATAGAACTGGAGGGGGAAACAGTCGGACAGATTTTAGAGGCTCTTTCGGACGAATACCCCGAAACCAAAAAAGCTCTTTTTGACGAAAACGGAAAGCTAAGAGCGTTTATTAACGTCTTTGTCGGAGAGGATAATATAAAAAATTTGCAAGGCAGCAACACGCGGGTTGCAGACGGCAAAGAGATCACTCTTATACCTGCCATAGCCGGCGGAGCTCCCACTGACAGCGTGCTTGGAGATGTCAGGGGAGAGAAGCTTACAAATGACGAAATTCAAAGATATTCCCGACATCTGCTGCTAAAAGAGATAGGCGTAAAGGGTCAGAAAAAGCTTAAAGCCGCAAAGGTTTTAATAGTCGGCGCGGGAGGACTGGGCGCCCCCCTTGCTCAGTACCTTGCCGCCGTCGGCGTGGGAACGATAGGTCTGATCGACTTCGACGAGGTTGAGGAGTCTAATCTGCAAAGACAGGTTATCCACGGCATCAGAGATATAGGCAGACCTAAAGTCGCTTCCGCAAGAGACAGCATACGTCAAATCAATCCGCTGGTAAAGGTAGAAACCTACAATCAGCTGCTTACTTCAGACAATGCACTTGATATTATCGGCAAATACGACGTTGTGGCGGACGCGTCAGACAATTATCAGACTAGGTACCTGGTAAACGACGCCTGCGTGCTCCTTGGAAAGCCTGATGTTTTCGGCGCTATGTATCAGTTCGAGGGTCAGGCTGCTGTCTATTACGGCAAAGAGGGACCATGCTATAGGTGTATGTATCCCGCTCCGCCGCCTCCCGGACTTGTGCCGTCCTGTGCGACCGGCGGAGTTGTGGGAGTTTTGCCCGGAATTATCGGTACAATACAGGCAAACGAGGTAATCAAGCTTATTGTCGGCGGCGGAAATCCGCTTATAGGACGTCTGGTAACCTTTGACGCATGGAATATGAAATGGAGAGAGCTCAAAATTTGCAGGGATCCCGATTGTCCTGTATGCGGAAGTAATCGCTCTATCACTGAGCTTGAAGAATACGACTATGAGGATTTCTGCGGAATTAAACAGCAGGAGGAAGATAACGAAGCGGTAGAGGCAATAGAAGCCAGAGAGCTTAAGCGGCGTATCGACAATGGTGAAAAAATTACGTTGATAGATGTTCGTGAGCCTCATGAAAGAGCTATCGTAAGATTTCTGGATGCAAAAGCAATTCCTATCGGACAGTTGGCAAGGCGGCAGAACGAGCTTGACCCCGGCGTTGACACTGTGTTTATATGCAAGGAGGGTCTGCGCAGTATACTTGCCGTTAATACGCTGAGGGAAGCAGGCTACAAAGGAAAAATGTTCAATCTGAAAGACGGTACAAATGCTTGGGCGAGAGACGTTGACCCGTCATTCCCGAAGTATTAAATATAATTTCTATTGGAGGAATCAATTATGTCTAAAGAAGAAAAAATCATTGCATTGGGAAAAAAAGCGGCATATAATTTAGCGGACGTTACCAAAACAAAGCCTCAGTACGGAGCTATAACCCCTAAATGGCTGACTAAGGTTTTGGAATTCAAGGGACTTGACGCAGGTATTTACAGAGTAAACAAAGTAAAAGAGGGTGAAACTCCTCTGGATGTGCTGTGCAGCGCAGCTAAAAAATCAGATATTGTTCCGCAGGGCTATGTAGAATACGAGCAAGAGCCGCGAGAGTATCAGCTTAATTCGATCTCCACTATCATTAATATAAATACGGCGGTTGCCGATGTTTACAGCTCGCCCTACGATCAGGCAAAGGAGCAGCTGGAGCTTGCAATTGAAAGTCTGCGTGAAAGACAGGAGAGCCAGATCATAAACAACGACGACTACGGACTGCTTAAAAATGTTGCCGATTCACAGAGGATTCAGACCAGAAACGGCGCTCCTACGCCTGACGATCTTGATGAACTTATTTCAAAGGTATGGAAGGAACCGTCGTTTTTCCTTGCTCACCCGAGAGCGATAGCCGCATTTGAGAGAGAATGCACGAAAAGAGGAGTTCCTCCTGTAACTGCGGATATTGCAGGCGGAAGATTTATTCTTTGGAGAGGGATTCCGCTTATACCCACAGATAAACTGCTTGTGGACGGACTAAAAAATCCCAAGAGTAAGAGCGGAAAGACTAATATCCTGCTTATCCGTACCGGAGAAGCCAAAAGGGGCGTGATCGGGCTTTATCAAAGAAACCTTAAGAACGAACAGGGAAGAGGACTTTCGGTTCGCTTCAGAGGTATCGACGACAAGGGCGTTGCTTCCTATCTCCTTTCTCTGTACTGCTCGGCAGCCATTCTTGCTGATGATGCTATTGCAGTTTTAGAGGACGTCGAGGTAGGTGAATACTATGACTACGAATGAAATAACACAAGGGGTCCCCGCGGCAGCAGAGCTTGAGGCTTTGGCGAATTCTTGGTTTCCGGATCTAGACCCGCAAAGATGCGCGGAAGGTATAGATAAGCTTGTTACAGACGGCGATACATCTGTGATTTACGACGCATATGCAAAGGCAGAAAATTATTCGTATTTCGAGCGGATTGCAGATGATTTGAGTAATGGAGGTTCAGACAATGAGTTCAAATCTCAAACAGCACAGTTAAGCGGTTACTCGCCTGTGGTTGTCTCGGAAAAGCAGGCTGAGGATTATACACTGAGATCAGGAGCCTATACATATTCCGAGACTTCGGGATCGGAAGATAATATCGTTGTAGGTACAAAAACACTCAAGCAGATAAGAAACGACTTTCCCATTCTTAACGAGCGTATAAACGGTTATCCTCTTGTGTGGCTTGACAATGGCGCAACTACTCAAAGACCTCGGGCAGTGATCGACAGGCTTACATATTATTATACTCATGAAAATTCCAATGTTCACAGGGGCGCTCATGAACTGGCGGCACGCTCCACCGACGCATACGAAAACGCAAGACAGATCACTGCGGACTTCATCGGCGCACAAAGCAAGGACAATATCGTTTTTGTGAGAGGAACCACCGAGGGCATCAATCTTGTGGCTCAGGCTTATGTCAAGCAGTACCTACAGCCGGGTGACGAGATAATCCTGACTATGTTGGAACACCATGCCAACATAGTTCCATGGCAGCTTGTGGCTCAGGAAACAGGAGCGGTTATCAGAGTCGCTCCTGTAGACAAGACGGGTCAGATCATTCTTTCGGAATATGAAAAGCTTTTTACCAAGCATACAAAATTTGTTTCGGCAGCTCATGTTTCCAACGCTCTTGGGACTGTTACTCCCATTGCGGAAATGATCGCTGCTGCCCACGCACATGGAGTAAGAATACTCATTGACGGCGCGCAGTCGATAGCTCATATACCCATAGACGTTACTGCTCTTGACGCTGACTTTTTCGTGTTTTCAGGACACAAAATATTTGCGCCCACAGGCATAGGCGCTGTTTACGGTAAAAGTGAATTGCTTGAAGCCTCACGTCCCTATCACGGCGGAGGAAATATGATCAAGGATGTTACCTTTGAGCGTACGATTTATAATCCTGCGCCGAATAAATTTGAAGCGGGAACAGGCAGTATCGCAGACGCGGTAGGTCTGGGAGCAGCGCTGGAATATCTGAATTCGATAGGTATGGAGGCAGTCAGCAGGCACGAGCATGAATTGCTGATATATGCTATGGAGGAAATGACCAAAATAAACGGTCTGCATCTTATCGGAACGGCAGCGAATAAGGCAAGCGTTCTCTCCTTTGTGCTTGACGGCGTTGACAATGAAATTGTAGGTAAGCGTCTTAACGATTTTGGCATTGCAGTAAGAACCGGACACCACTGCGCGCAGCCTGTCCTGAGGCATTTCGGACTTGAGGGAACGGTTCGTCCTACGCTTGCGCTGTACAATTCATTTGAGGATGTTGACGCGCTTGTACGAGGTATAAGGACGCTGACATGATATTTTAGGAGATGACATTATGGCGCACAAGCTTGAAGGAAAAATAACTTTGCTGGTCGATGATCTTTTGAAGGATTATGATGAAGGAAAGACGATAGACGAGGTAAAGACCTTTGACCACCCCGATAAGGAGGCGGTAATTGAAATTATCAATAATCTTAGGAAAATCGTTTATCCCGGGTATTACAGAAATAAATCCTACAGAGTTTACACAGTAAGGAATAATATTTCAATGCTTTTAGAGGATGTGATCTATAATCTTATAAAGCAGATATCGATCGTGCTGGAATATACCCCCGAATTTGAAAATTCCGATGAAAAGAAAAGATCCGAAAAAGCAGAAGAAATAACCTTTGCATTTCTTGATAAGATACCTAAGATCAGAGAGTATATCGAAACCGATGTTCAGGCGGCGTTTGACGGCGATCCTGCGGCATATAATAAGGATGAGATAGTATTCTCGTATCCGGGACTTTTTGCGATACTGGTAAATCGCATTGCTCACGAGCTTTACCTGCTGGGCGTGCCGCTTATACCGCGGATAATGACAGAATACGCCCACAGCGAAACTGGAATAGATATTCACCCGGGAGCGACTATAGGGAAATATTTCTTTATAGATCACGGAACCGGAATTGTTATCGGAGAAACTACGGTGATTGGCAACAATGTTAAAATTTATCAAGGCGTTACATTGGGAGCGCTTTCCACACGCGGCGGACAGAAGCTTAAGGAAAAAAAACGTCATCCGACTATACTGGACAATGTTACCATTTATTCGGGAGCGTCGATCTTAGGCGGTGAAACCGTTGTCGGAAAAGATGTTGTCGTAGGAGGAAATGCTTTTATTACCAAATCCATTCCCGAGGGAGCGAGAGTAAGCATAAAAAATCAGCAGCTCAGATATAACTACGATGCAGCTAACCCCGTAGAGCGAATGGAGCTGGAGCAGGACGAAAGCTGGTTTTATATTATATAGGATCACGAAAGTGAGTTGAAAGCAGACTGAACATTTGAACATTTACGATCCAAACAAACGGAGAGCGCTTCTAATCGAACCGCTCTCCGTTTGTTTATCTTTTATAAAATCTTTGTTCTAAAACACATCTGTAAAAAGAGGTTTTTCAGTATTTTTCAGTGAGTAACAGCTCATTCCCACATCTGTGAATGCATATATTTTTCCGTTGAGAGTTACAGCACCTGTAAATTCTGCCGTATTATTTTCTCGTTTGTCAAAAATCTGCGTTGAAATATCTATACTTCCGATTTCCGTAAGTTCATATGTCTTTTCGTCATACTGATATATCTGCAAACATCTTGTAAAAGTATATTCGTCAAGAAGTTCATATATCTGTTCGCCGTCTTCATTTTCCCCGACATATTCAAGCGAATATCCGTTATAGCTATCGTTCTCTCCTATAGGGTGCGTTTTGATCTGCTCAGTATGGTGATTAGCATAAACTATATGGCTTCCGGTATCTGCATATATTCCGTCATTATTGAAGGAGATTTCCGTAGATGTATTATCCGTCTTTGCCTTTAAACCGAGTTCTCTGATCTCTATAGAATTTCCTTTTGCTTCTTTTAACTCTCCTTGTTCCGCCATATAGTATGTCTGTTCGTAGTCAGAGATGATTACACTGTCTTTCGGATCTGTCGAATATAGGTATATCGTGCTTTCATATGTTTCATATTCTTCATTATAATCGGTGTAAATACTCATAACAGTATCTTCGTCAACAGTATTACCCTGATAGTAGTGAATCAGCAGCGGTATGTCGTCCGTATCGTCTATTTTTATATATTGAGGATCTGTAATATCCGTAAAGTCAACATAACCTATTACCTCTGTGCCAAGGGTATTTTTATTGTATCGATTGAAGTTTCTGTACAGATACCCCCTGTCGCCGTCGTCAAATACTATACCGTAATCATAAATTATATCATCATCGGAAGCGTAATCAATCTCGTCGACATAATTGTAATATTGCGTGATAATATTAAAGTCCTCGTCAAACACATATACCACCGGAGTAATACTATCCATTACGGAAATAATATAATATCCGTCAGCATGCTTTATGTTGTCAAAATACGGGAACATTCCGTAAAAGCCTTCTTCGCTTTCGACATATGTCGTTTTATCTACCTTGACCTTCTTATCCTCAAAAATAAATCTTATCATCATAGTTTTGTCTGTTTTAGAGTAAGAGTCATAATAATAGTTTGAAAACAGTATTTCATTTTCGGTTATCCAAAGATTACCTTCGATTTGAGCGGTGAATAGTATCTGCTTTGTCATATCAAAGCCCGCCTCAATGTCAAAAGATGAAGTAACGATAAGATTTGTGTCGTCTGCCAGATTGACAAGATATATGCTGTCCTCCGAAACAGGCTGAGCTGAACCGTTAACATAGCTTGTGGGTATCCAGCGTTTTTCGTTATCCTCATATCCAGCATATTTAGCCGTGGCTGCCGCGCTGTCATAGTCGGACATCATAACGAAGCTGCCGTCGGCGGTAAGTCGGGTACCTTTGAGATAGCCCGGCTGTTCGCATTCATAGACCAAGGAAATATTATCGATATCCGAAATGTCGTATACGCACATACCGCAGTATGCGGTTATCAAATTTTTCTTCTCACCGTTATATTCGTAAGTCTCGGGTAAGTGAAAGCCGAATAAAACGACGAGCCTGTTATCCACAAGATAGGTATTGATTATATACGCCTTGAAGGTATGGTTTCTTTCAGCAAAAAACGGAGAATTTGCTATCTCGGTCATCAGGTAAGTTTCAGACCAGAAATCATAATCCACTCTGCTTGTCTCCTCGCCCTGCATTTTATAGGCAAATATATCTGTATAGCCTGCCGCAAAGACGTTTGTTCCGCTTTGCTGGATCAAATCTCCCTCAGACGCTCTGTCGTACATTTCATTTTCAGAGCCTTCCTCTGCAATTCGGGCATAGTACGAACTGGTACTGAAAAAGTTATGTTCATTGTACTGTATTTTAAACTGATCGGACACATCGGCGTCAAAGGTCTCCGAACGGTCTTCACTGTCGTCTGCCATATAGATATACGTTTCGTCAAAACCGACGTTCCGATCGTACTTGCTGTCGTCAGTAAGGAAATTATACAGCGCCTTATAGGAGGCGCCTCTTACTCCCTCGAGCCCTTCCGTATCCGCAACAACAGGCGAAGGCGAATTGGGGTGAACCTTGACCTTGCTGTTCAGACTGCTGTTTTTAAACAGCACGAAACCTCCAACCGCCAGGACGAAGACCGCCGCTATTGCAATACTTCTGAGTAAACCGCCCTTGTTACTTGTCAGTTTTATCTCAGGAGTGCGAGCCTCGCTCTCAATAATAGGCTTGACCATACCCAGCTCGTCCAGCATATCTTTTATCTTCTGCGGTGCAAGCTTTTCGGGCACTTTATTTTTCTCTTCAAGCTTTTCGATAATATTCCTTTGTCTCATTCCGTCACCTCCTTGCAGTTAATATTAAGACCTTCGCGTAATTTGCTTCGTCCCCTCGATATGCAGGATCTTACCGCCGACTGACTGATACCTGTTATCTCGGAGATCTCCTTTCCTTTGTAGCCTGCTATACAGCTCAGCGTAATGCACAGACGCTCGTTTTCGCTGAGGTTAGCAAACCCGTCGAGAATTTCGCATTGCTCGAAATCGGCAGTCTCTTTTATGAGCGCGGCGCTGTTGTCAAGCTCTGTAAAGCTGTACCGCCGTTCGGCATACTCCTTTTGCTTTTGTTTGATTTTAGCGGATAGGATCTTGAACAGCCAGCTATCGAAAGCAGAGGCTTTTTTCAGTGACGCTATCTCCGCAAAAGCGTCCAGTACAGCGTCCTGTACCGCGTCTGCGGCGTCCTCCGCACAGCGCAGATTTGCGAGCGCATAGTAATACAACTGTTTATATATTTCTCCGTAAAGCTTGGAAAAGGCATTGGTATCTCCCTCGACCGATGCCGCGACCAGCTTTGCTTTAGCATGTCTGTCCAAAATTCTTCACCACCTCTATAACGTCCGTCATAATATAAGTGTCCCAAAAAGATGAAAATGTTGCAGAGATTTTTTTTGTATTTGAAAATTTGTAATAATTCACAAATCCTATTGTAATCTGTTGTTCAAAAACAACAAGTTTTTTGTTCATAAGTCTTTTTTATGGACATAAATTAAGAAAAATGCGGAATTTTGCGTGTGCTGCGCTGTGTTTCTGAGAATATTTTTACAGTTTAAAAGGAAAAGTATTTGTAAATATATTTGCAAAAATCGTTATTTTGTGTTATAATAATAACATAAATAAAATTAATTGTAAAGGAGATTTAATTAATGAGCGAGGAAAGAATACCCAGAAGAAGCGAGGTACCCGAGGAATTCCGCTGGGCTTTGGAGGATATTTATCCCACCGACAAGGATTGGGAGCAGGATCTGGAAAAGCTTAAAGCGATCCCGGAAAAGCTTTCTGCTTATAAGGGCAGATTAAGCGAGAGCGGAGAAACGCTCCTTGAATTTTTCAGGCTATCAGACGAGATATCCGTTCTCTGCGACAGCCTTTCAAATTATGCTCAAAGACGTTCTGACGAGGATACCGCAAACGCCAAATATCAGGGCTATATGGGTCAGCTAATGAACGTTTACGTTCAAATAAATTCTGCGGGCAGTTTTGAAACCCCTGAGATCATAGCCGTTGACGATGAAACTCTTGAACGTTTTTATAATGAATGCCCGGAGCTTTCCCTTTATAAAAGAGCGATAGACAAGCTCCGTCTTAAAAAGGAGCATATACTGTCCGAGGCAGAGGAAAAAATACTTGCACTCACAGGAGAAATGGGACAGTCACCCGAGAATATCTATTCAATGTTTTCCGACGCTGATCTGAGATTTGAGGACGCAGTGGACAGCAGGGGAGAAAAGCATCAGGTCACACACGGAAGCTATATCCCGTTGGTGCAGAGCCCCGACAGAGTTTTGAGAAAGTCTGCGTTTGAGTCTATGTACGGAGCATACGGAAGCTTTAAGAACACCTGCGCCGCAACTCTTAACGGACAGATAAAGGCTGTGCAGTTTTATTCAAAGGCAAGAAAGTATAATTCAAGTCTTGAGGCGGCTCTTGACGGTAATGAAGTCCCCGTAGAGGTCTACAAAAATCTTATCGAGGCTGTTCATGAGAATATGCAGCCTATGTACGATTACGTTGCTCTGCGAAAAAAGCTGCTGGGACTCGACGAGTTGCATTTCTACGATCTGTACACTCCCGTTGTTGCGGACTGCGATATGAAGATAACCTTTGAGGAGGCTAAGGAGACCGTTTTAAAGGCTCTTGCGCCTATGGGAGAGGATTATCTTGCTATTCTCAGAGAGGGCTTTGAGAACCGCTGGATAGACGTTTACGAAAACGAGGGCAAAACCAGCGGAGCGTATTCCGCAGGCGCAAGAGTACACCCGTATGTGCTCCTTAATCATAAGGATACTCTTAACTGTATGTTCACTCTCGCTCATGAAATGGGACACGCTATCCATTCGTATCTTTCCAATAAGAGTCAGCCCGTCGTTTATTCGGACTATGTTATTTTCGTGGCGGAGGTTGCCTCAACCTGCAATGAAGCTCTGCTTATGCAGTATCTGCTGAAAAATACCTCGGACAAAAAGCAGAAAGCATATCTCATAAATTATTTCTTGGAGCAGTTCAGAACTACTCTTTACAGACAGACTATGTTTGCCGAGTTTGAGCTGAAGATCAACGAAATGTGCGCTAAAGGGGAAAGTCTTACCGCAGAAAATTGCTGCGAGCTTTATGGGGAGCTTAATAAGCTGTACTTCGGGGACGGAATTGTTCTTGATGATGAGATAAAGCTTGAATGGGCGAGAATACCTCACTTCTATTATGATTATTATGTATATCAGTACGCAACAGGCTACTCTGCCGCTGTTGCTCTGTCTCAGAGGATCTTGAAGGAAGGAGAAAGCGCTGTTGAGGATTACCTCAAATTTCTCAGAGGCGGCTGTTCGGCGGACCCAATTACTCTGCTGAAAACCGCAGGAGTGGATATGTCTACCACCAAGCCTGTAGCGGACGCTCTTAAAATGTTTGCAGATCTGATAAAAGAAATGGAGATGCTTTCAGACTTATAAGAATTACAGGAAGTTTAGAAAAATCACAAATTCACTGCGCCGCAAAAAGTCGGATGCTTGATTTGGCGGCGAGTTTGGTCAGGAGTCAGATATGAGGTACAGTATTTTCCTGCCCCGATCAAAGGGCGGGTACAAAGTAGGTGCGGCGAAGACGCTGGAGGAGGCTATCTTCATTTGCCATAAGCAGTCACAACAGCACAACACAGTTTGCGTTATATACGACAAAAAGCTAAAAACTAACGATTTGAAACGTATGATACACGAGGATATGGATACAAAGTACAGTGTTTATGCAATGTGATACCATATGAGCTGCACATAAAATAAAAAGGACATAAGGGGAGTGACAGCAATGAAAAGAATTACAGCGGCTGTTTTTGCGGCAGCCCTTTGCGGAATACTTTCAGCCTGCGGACATCTTGAAGGAACCTCTGACGGAAGAGCGGAGAGCATATCCTCGGAGTCCACCGCGACTGTTACGTCCGGACAGGAAAGTGCTCCGGAAGAAAATGTGCAAATTGGATCCGAAAAGGACAGTCTGCATTTAAAGGACGGTATGAGAAAGCTTTTCGGCTATGAGACCGAAGAGGAAAAGTATTATAAAACAATGACGACTACCACAGCCGTTACCACCAATAGCGCGGAATACGAGGCTAAGCTTAGAGAAAGCTACACTTTGACTGTAGACGATAATTATGTAGTGACCCGCACTAAGGGCGTGTATGAGGACTGCAATCTGGGCTGGGTCATAACTCAAAACGGAATACAGGTGCTGGATAGAAATGCCTCCAACGAATACACCTACAAATACAGCGATAGTTATGGAGACTATACCGTTACGCTGACGGCTTTCATCGACGGAGAGTACAGACCCGTCAGCAATACCGTAAGCTTTACCATAAACAGCAAAGAGAGAAAAAGCTCTGAGGATATCAGTATTGACAAATTAAAAAACAGTCTCAAAAATACGTGTAAAACAATGAACAATGTTTATGAGAACGGTAATAAGGTTTATTTCACTTACCGCATTGGCTTTGTGTGCGACCCTGACCACGACGGCGAGTATGATATGATCGCATTCTCCAGAGGCGGAGACGAGGATCAGTATCAGGAAGTCAGCACTAATGCAGGCAATATGAGTTTACTTGGCGGATTCAGTAATGTGATAGATGAAAGCTTTGATTACTTTGTGTGGTTCGACGAAGGCTCTCAAAAAGATTATCTATGCGCTATGCATACTGTCGGTAATAATATTACCGTTGCGGACTGCATGACAGACGACATACTCTGGACTCTTGATGAAAACGGATACACTTTATTCGGAGAACCTGTCAGTGAGGAGGATTTTGCCGCATACGGTTTTTACGATAACGCCGTAGCTCCGGCAGCAGGCTCGGAATGCGATAGCGATCACGTCTATGTTTCAAGAGCGCATAAGGCGAGCTTTGAGTCGATCTATTGATATAATGCACAAATATAGCGTCGGCAGACCGTGTAAATTCGTCGGTCTGCCGATAAAAATTTTCTCCGAAATGTGATATACTATAATAGTATTGTATTGTATCCTCGAAATACCGATGATAGATCGGTATGAGGAATAATAACAAGGAGGAATTTAATATGAAAACAAAATTCGGCACAAAACAGCTTGTGCTGCTGGGACTGCTGACGGCGGTTATGCTGCTGTTCTCGTTCACACCGATCGGCACTATTCCAATCGGTCCTTTGTCGATCTCATTGAACGTTATCCCCGTTGCCCTTGCTGCAATCGTACTCGGACCCGTAGGCGGAGCCGTCATGGGAGCCGTATTCGGTATTTTAAGCTTTTTACAGTGTATCGGAATAGGTATTCCAAGCGGAATGGGAGCGGCTTTATTTGCCATTAACCCTTTCCTTGCGTTTGTACAGAGATTTATTCCGAGGCTGCTGGACGGCTTGCTTATCGGATTTATTTTCAAGGGCGTAAGAAAGATCTCAAATACCTACGTCTCCTGCGCTGTAACAGGATTTTGCTCGGCATTTTTTAACACGGCTTTCTTTATGTCTGCTCTGGTGCTGCTTTTCGGCAATACCGAGTATATTCAGGAGCTTATGGGCGGAAAGAACTTTATTGTGTTTATCTGCACCTTTGTGGGAATAAATGCAGTATGCGAAATGATCGCGTCCACTATTGTTTCCGGAGCGATAGGCGCTGCTTTATATAAAGCAAGACTTGTGCCCGCTCAGTCTCACGGCGTTAAGGCTGACGCATCGGAATTGGCCTGAAACTTTTTGGCAGAAAGGTAAATGCAGAAATGGTTCTTGCAGTTGACATAGGAAATTCAAACATAGTACTGGGTGTTTTTGAGGGTGACAAAATTCAGTTTATTGAAAGACTTTCCACCAATCAGAATCGTACGTCGCTTGAATACACCGTACTTATAAAAAACATTCTGGAGCTTAACAATTTAAGCCACACCTCGTTTGAGGGCGGTATTATATCGTCGGTAGTCCCTTCTTTGACCTATACGGTCAAGGAGGCAATGATAAGACTGACCGGCAAGCCTGTAATGGTAGTAGGTCCGGGTGTTAAAACAGGGCTTAAAATAATGCTTGACAATCCCGCACAGCTTGGCAGTGACAGAGTTGCCGACGCAGTGGGAGCAATAAACGAATACTCATGTCCGCTGATAATAATAGATATGGGTACAGCTACAACTATCTCGGTTATCGACAGGGAAAGAAATTTCCTCGGCGGAATGATAATCCCGGGACTGAGAGTATCACTGGATTCTCTTACGCTGAGAACGTCGCAGCTTCCTAAAATCAGCTTAGACCCTCCGAAAAAGGTCATAGGCTCAAATACTGTTGACTGTATGAAAAGCGGAATCATATACAGCACTGCGGCAAGTCTTGACGGAGCGGTAAGCAAGCTTGAGGAGGAACTGGGCGAGAAATGTACAGTAGTTTCCACAGGCGGACTTTCCAGAAGGATCATACCTTTCTGTAAGCGTGATATCATCATAGACGATAAGCTTCTGCTGAAGGGGCTTGTAATAATTTATAATAAAAATAAGTAAACAAATCAATAATACAATACACAAGGCGGCGGAGAGAATATCTCCGCCGCTTTTATGCGTTAGCTTTTTCAAGCTTATAGTTTCACCGCGAATAAAAAAACTCGGTAATTATTGACGTTTGTTAATAAGGGTACCGTAAAAAGTACGGCTTCTTGCGGCATATTAAACACCGCATTAGAAAAAAATTCGGAAAACCTCTTGACAAATAGTATAGTATGTGTTAATATATGAATAGATGTTCAACTGTTTTGATGAACAATAAATCAATTTTTACATAATATAGAAGGGAGATGAAAAATATGGCTGAAAAAGATGAGAAAAAAAGCGAATATCTGTGCGCAAATTCCGAGGCTGTGGAAAAGCTTACTGCGGAAATGCCTCCTGACGAACAGCTTTACGATTTAGCGGAGCTTTTTAAGGTATTTGGCGATACTACAAGAATTCGTATTCTTTACGCCTTGTTTGAGTCGGAGCTTTGCGTAGGCGATATGGCTCAGCTTCTGGGGCTTACTCCTACCGCCTGCTCACACCAGTTAAGAGTATTGAAAAACAATAAGCTGGTTAGATTCAGACGAGAGGGAAAAATCGTGTTCTATTCGCTGTCAGACGATCATGTCCGATCTATTCTCGAAAAGGGTATGGAACACGTTGAAGAATGAATGCACGATGATAGTGCGGCTGCGGCGGGATCTGAGGACTGCGCTCCGCTCGCCGCTGACATTAATAAGTGAGCGCGTAAGAACATTAATAATTACATTGTAAGAAAGGATTTGTTATTATGAAAAAAGTATTTAAGCTTATTGATCTGGACTGCGCTAACTGCGCCGCTAAAATGGAGAACGGTATTAAGGAGCTTGACGAGGTGCAGGATGCAACAGTCAGCTTTATGACTCAGAAAATGACTATCACCGCTGACGACAGCGTTGATTTTGATAAACTGATGAAAAAAGTTGTAAAGCTGTGCAGAAAAGTTGAGCCCGATTGTGAAATTGTTCTCTAAAAGATAAATCGGTCACGAAAGTAGGGAAGTATTATGACGCGTAAGCAGAAAAAAATGCTGATAAGAATTATTATAAGCGGCATACTGCTGATCATTGCCGTACTGCTTCCGCTTAAGGGAGTTTTGAGACTTGCGGCGTTTATTGTCCCTTATGCGGTAATAGGCTGGGATGTTCTGTGGAAAGCTGTCCGCAATATCGCTCATGGACAGGTTTTTGATGAAAATTTTCTTATGGCGCTTGCAACGATAGGGGCATTCGGTACGGCGGATTATACAGAGGCGTCTGCGGTTATGCTGTTTTATCAGGTAGGCGAGCTTTTCCAGAATTTTGCCGTGGGAAAGTCAAGAAAATCCATTGCAAGCCTTATGGATATTCGTCCCGATTATGCCAACATTGAACGTGACGGAGAACTTGTTCAGGTTGACCCTGAGGAAATTTCCGTCGGAGATATTATTGTTGTAAAGGCAGGCGAAAAAATTCCGTTGGACGGTGTGGTCATAGAGGGAAGATCAACTGTTGACACTGCCGCTCTTACAGGAGAGAGTCTGCCGCGTTCCGTCAGCGAGGGCGGCGAGGTCATCAGCGGCTGTATAAATCAGAACGGGCTTTTAAAGGTCAGAGTAACCAAGGAGTTCGGGCAGTCCACAGTTGCCAAGATCCTCGATCTGGTGGAAAACTCAGCATCAAAGAAAGCAAAAGCGGAGAATTTCATTACCAGATTTGCAAAATATTACACGCCTGCTGTTGTTATCGCTGCAGCTTTACTTGCGGTCATACCTCCTCTGGTATTGGGCGGCGGCTGGGCAAACTGGGTACACAGAGCCTTGATATTCCTTGTAATCTCCTGTCCGTGCGCGTTGGTTATTTCAGTACCCCTGAGCTTTTTCGGAGGTATTGGCGGAGCGAGCAAGTCGGGTATTCTGGTTAAAGGAGGAAACTATTTGGAGGCGCTTGCGAACTCCGAGATAGTGGTATTCGATAAAACAGGTACCCTTACTAAGGGCGTGTTCAGAGTAACCTCAGTTCACCCCGAGAATTTTTCTGAGGATAAGCTTGTAGAGCTGGCGGCGTACGCTGAAAGCTACTCCACGCACCCGATAGCAAAATCCATTGCGGAGGCTTATAAGGGAGAACTTGACAGTTCAAGAATTACCGAAAGCAATGAGATCTCAGGTCATGGCATAAAAGCGGTGATCGACGGCATTGAGGTCTGTGCAGGCAACGACAAGCTTATGGAGCAGATAGGTGTAAATTGGCACAAATGTCACAACACGGGAACTACGGTACACGTTGCCGTTGACGGAAAATATGCAGGACATCTTGTTATATCCGATGAGATAAAAGAGACTTCTGCCGCAGCAATAAAATCACTTAAAGCAAAGGGAATAGAAAAAACTGTTATGCTTACAGGTGACGCAAAGGAAGTCGGTGTGGATGTAGCGAAAAAGCTGGGTCTAGACCTTGCGTATACGGAACTGCTGCCTGCCGATAAGGTAGATAAAGTCGAGGAGCTTCTGGCTCAGAAGACCGAAAAAGGCAAGCTTGCCTTTGTGGGAGACGGCATAAACGACGCCCCTGTT
>CAYNPW010000004.1:33257-68538 GCA_964399215.1 uncultured Ruminococcus sp.
CGGACATCGGTATCGCTATGGGGGCAATGGGCTCCGACGCAGCGATAGAGGCGGCAGACATAGTGCTTATGGATGACAATCCGGAGAAAATAGCCACAGCAATAGATATAGCGAGAAAAACCGTACGTATAGTATATCAGAATATCGTGTTTGCGCTGGCAGTAAAACTTGTCATACTCATACTCGGAGCAGTAGGACTTGCAGGAATGTGGGCGGCAGTATTTGCTGACGTAGGAGTTTCGGTGCTGGCAATACTTAACGCTATGAGGGCGAGCAGATTAAATAAAAAAGTATAAAAGAAAAATATGTTAGGAACAAAACAGAGAAAGAAAAAACATCCCAACAAGCGGATAACATAAAATAATTCCAAAACCAATAAAGCAATACGGAGGACAAGGTCATATTTGACTGCTTTGTCCTCCGTATTGCTTTACGTATAACCGCTAATCTCTGATTATAAACCCTGTGTCGTCCTTAAGAGGAAGATTACGGCTTTCCATATTTTCGATAAAGATAAACGTACCCTTTTCAACAGACATTATCATACTGTCAATACTCTGCTCTGAGCCTTGAGCTTCCATTTCAACGCTGCCGTCGGGACAGTTGCGCACCCAGCCCTTGATTCCATAGCTCTGAGCCGCATAGTAGGCGCGATAGCGAAAACCTACTCCCTGAACACGTCCGTAAAATTTTAAGTACCTGCGAATTTCCGACATAATAAACCTCCGGTAAAGATCTTCGATCAGCAGACAATTATTAAAAACGGCACAGAATTCCATACTGCGCCGTTTTCATCTCTATTGGAAATCAGAAGCTTTTCAAAATTACTTGGAAAGTCCCCAGATATCTCGTGCATAGTCCTCAACAGAACGGTCTGCGGAGAAAATACCTGCGCCTGCGATGTTTGCCAAGCTCATCTTCTGCCATTTCTTCTTGTTCTCATAGCACTCGGACGCATACTTCTGAGCCTGCTGATAAGAGTCAAAGTCCTTGAGAGCCATATATGGGTCAGAAGTCTTTAGGCTCGTTGCGATCTCATCAAACTGCTGTCCGTTAATACCGTACTGGAGCGTGTCAACAGCCTGCTTTACAACAGGGTTTGTGTTATAAATATCGATAGGCTTGTAGCCTGCCTTGCAAGCGTTTACTTCGTCAACGTTCATACCGAAGATGATAATATTCTCATCGCCTACCTGCTCATGTATCTCTACGTTTGCTCCGTCCATTGTACCGAGGGTAATAGCGCCGTTGATCATAAGCTTCATATTACCGGTACCGGAAGCCTCTGTACCTGCAAGTGAGATCTGTTCTGAAATATCAGCGGCAGGCATAAGGATCTCCGAAAGCGATACGTTGTAGTCCTCAAGGAAGATAACATTCAGCTTTTCTCTGAGCTTTGCGTCCTTTTTAAGCTCCTCGGAAATGTTCCAGATGAGCTTGATTATCTGCTTTGCCATATAGTAGCCGGGAGCCGCCTTTGCCGCAAAGATATATGTCTTAGGAGTAAAAGGAGCGTCCGGATTAGCTTTGAGGAAGTTATACTGAGCAATGATGTTCAGTGCATTGAGCTGCTGTCTCTTGTACTCGTGAAGTCTCTTTACCTGAACGTCGAAAATGGAGTTGGTGTTAAGAACAACGCCGTACTCATTTTTAACGTACTTAGCGAACTTCTTCTTGTTTTCCAGCTTGATAGCCGCCAGTCTGTCCAGTACTTCGTTGTCATCCATAAATACGGCAAACTTGCTCAGCTCAGCCGCATTTCTCAGGAAGCCGTCGCCGATCTTTTCCTGGAGGAGCTTTGTAAGTCCCTCGTTGGACTGATAAAGCCATCTTCTGTATGCGATACCGTTTGTAACGTTCTTGAACTTTGTAGGAGTGTCAAGATACTCGTCCTTGAAGGTCTCCTTCTTGATAATCTCGGAGTGTATCTTTGCAACGCCGTTTACACTGTGCGAAGTGTGAACGCATAGCGTAGCCATTTTTACCTTGTTGTTTTCAACAATGGACATATGAGAAACCTTGGCCTCGTCCTTGTATCTTTCCCAGAGATCGCGGCAGTATCTCTCGTTGATCTCAATAATGATAGAGAAAATTCTAGGGCAAACGCTCTTAAGCAGATTGCAGTCCCACTTTTCAAGAGCCTCCGGCATAACCGTATGGTTGGTGTACGCAAATGTGTTGGTAACAATATGCCAAGCCTTGTCCCATGAATAACCGCAGTCGTCCAGAAGAACTCTCATAAGCTCGGGGATAGCAAGCGTCGGGTGAGTGTCGTTGATGTGGATAGCAACCTTTTCATGGAGATTATCCAGAGTACCGTATACCGACATATGCTGATTTACAATATCGCCGATAGAAGCAGCGCAAAGGAAATACTGCTGTCTCAGTCTGAGAGACTTGCCCTCTGCATGGTTGTCGTTAGGATAAAGTACCTTTGTGATAGACTGTGAAATAATGTTTTTGCTGAGAGCCTTTGAGTAATCACCCTTGTTGAACATTGACATATCGAAAGAGGACATTTCAGCCTTCCAGAGTCTCAGCTTGGAAACAGCCTCGCTGTCATAGCCCGATACGAACAGGTCGTAAGGAACAGCCATAACGGAGGTATAATTCTCGTGAGTTACGCAGTGATACTGATTGTCCCAGTATTCCTTAAGCTCGCCGTCAAAACGAACCTCGACAGCCTTTGTGGGAACGGGAACGAGCCATACCGAGCCGCCGGGAAGCCAGTTATCGGGGAGCTCAGTCTGCCAGCCCTCCTCGAGCTTCTGCTTGAAAATACCGTACTCATAGCAGATAGAATAACCGGTTGCGTGGTAGCCGTCGGCAGCAAGAGCGTCAAGATAGCAGGCAGCAAGTCTGCCCAGACCGCCGTTTCCAAGACCCGCGTCAGGCTCCTGCTCATAGATGCCGTTTATTGAAATGACGAAATCCTTGAGCATAGCGGTTGTCTGCTTATTCATTTCCAGATTATAAATAGATGTCTTGAGGGAACGACCCATAAGAAATTCCATAGAAAGGTAATAAACCTTTTTCTTGCCCTCTGACTGAGTTTTAACTGTGAACTTTCTTCTCTTGGCCTTGAGAATGCCCACTACGATTTTGGAAAGCGCTTCGTACACCTGACGGTCATCAGCCTCCTCAGGCGTAGTCTGGAAGTCGTTGTGGAGCACGTCCACAAACTGCTGTTTAAGCTCTTCCTTTGAGATCGTTTTCTCAACTGATTTTGCCATATTACATTCCTCCTAGATTTAGGTAAATTCCTAAAAACAAAAATTGTCCTAATAATTATATCATATTTTCCGATTTATTGCAAGGATAAAATCGGGGGATTTTAAAATTTTGGTGGATTATGCGTAAATAAAAGGTCTGATATTAGTTAATTTTAAGGAAAACGGAAAAGGACAATATTTATATTTTTATTATATGGTATTTATGCCTAAATGTCAATAGCCATATTTGTATAAAATGACAGTCTGCAATGAGCTGTCAGCGGTCACAATGCACAATCTTCGATATAATTCTGATAAATATACTGCATTGCAACTGATCGTTTCTGCACTAAATCAATTCACATATGCACCCTTACAGATTGTGAGCTTTATACGATCGGTAAGGGTATTATTTGTGCAAACAAATGATAAATATTTTGATTTGGACATATTTTAATAATTGTTGTACGTTTTAATGCAACAAAATCGCCTGAAACAGGTGTAGGTGAAAGGAGGTAAGCAAATGAAGCTTGCAAAACAGAATTTTTCTCTGAGAGATTTTGCTCAGATGTTTGTCCGCACCAGAAACGGCGCAGAAGCTGCTGTAATGCTTGGAGCGCAGTCAGACGAAGCAAAAAAGATCGAGGCTAAGTATCTTGCAAACGAAAAAGTAAAGGAAGAGATCCGAAAGCTCGACCGATCTGACGAGCAGACGTTATGCTACATCAAAACAGGACTTTCCCGGCTTGCATTCGGAGCTGTCAATGAGGCAGCGGTCTTGATTTTTGACGAGGAAGTGAAACGTGACGATATCCTAAAGGCAGATCTCTTCAATGTCTCGGAGATCAAAAAAATCAAGGGCGGAGGAGTAGAGATAAAGTTCTTTGACCGTCAGAAGGCCATGGAGAAGCTTGTTGAGCTTGATCCCGAGCTTAAAGAGGTTTCGGATGCCGAGGAATTTTTTAACGCCCTTCGCCGTTCCTCAGAGGGCATTGATGACAGTCTTGAGGAAAAGGAGGCTGAGACAACAGATGACAACGGTTCGCAGCAGTGACTTTCGTTCTATGTCCCCCAAACAGGAATTTGTTATGAAATGGTGGGCAAGCGAAAAATACGGCGGATATGACGGTATTATCTGCGACGGAGCAGTACGCTCAGGTAAGACTATGTGCATGTCGCTGTCATACACCTTATGGGCTATGACTTTTTTTGACGGCGTTGATTTCGGTATATGCGGAAAAACTATTATTTCCCTGCGGCGGAATCTGGTAAGAGGACTTCTGGCATATGCTGAAAGACTGGGAATGCAGGTCAAAGAAATGATATCAAAGAATTATTTTGACCTTGCTTGGTGCGGGCACAAAAACCGTTTCTATCTTTTCGGCGGTCGAGATGAAAGCTCGGCGGCATTAATTCAGGGCGTCACCCTTGCAGGTATTCTCATGGACGAAACAGCTCTTATGCCCCGAAGCTTTGCGGAGCAGGCTGTGGCAAGATGTTCCGTAAGCGGCTCTAAGCTGTGGTTCAACTGCAATCCTGACAATCCCTACCATTGGTTCAAGCGGGAGTGGATAGATAAGGCAAGGGAAAAACGTTTGCTGCGTCTGCATTTTTCATTATCGGACAATCCGTCGCTGTCATCCGAGGTCATAGAGCGTTATTCAAGGCTTTACACCGGGGCGTTTTATCAACGTTTTGTATTGGGAAAATGGTGTGCTGCGGAGGGTTTGGTGTATCCTATGTTCAACAGGGCAAAGCATACCTTTTCGGAAGATCCAAAGGACATATGCTGTGAGAAGTATGCGGTAAGCTGCGATTACGGAACAGTAAATCCGTCCAGTTTCGGTTTGTGGGGCAGACGGGGAGATAAATGGCTGAGGATTGCCGAGTACTACTATGACTCCGCAAAAGAGGGAATACGCCGTACCGACGAGGAGCATTACGAGGGCTTGTGCGAGCTTATAGGGAACCGCGAGATAGATTATGTGGTGTGCGATCCCTCGGCGGCGTCCTTTATCCAGTGTATAGAAAGACACGGAAAATATAGGGTAATACCTGCGGTAAACGACGTAGTTTCGGGAATCAGAAAGACCTCGGATCTTATCAGGGGCGGAAAGCTTATGATAAACGAAATATGTGAAGATATCCTCAGGGAATTTGCTCTTTACCGCTGGGATGAAAACGCAGGCAGGGACTGTCCCATAAAGGAGCACGATCATGCTATGGACGATATGCGGTACTTTGTTGCCTCGTTGGGGGACGGGGAGAAAAGTCCGTTTATGGCAATATCTCTTGATCGCAATGCGCAATTTTAAATCGACATCTCATTTGCGCGCCTGCGCAGAAGCATAGAAAGGGGCGAGGTATTATCGTTAAAGAGGTTTATACAGGCGTAGTTATAACTAATACGTCTAACATTTAAAGGAAGGAGTAATTTTTTGAAGCTATTCAAAAGGAAAAAGGAAAGCGTTGATTTTAACAGAGCGGTTTACTGCTCTCAGCCTGTTATGTCTCCATATCGTCTTGCAGCGAACGGTGTTTATCTTGAAAGCGGTATCTACGATAGCCTGAGAGCCTGTGTTCCTGTGATCGACGCCTGTTTCGGCAAGATAATCCGTCTTACAGGGGACTTCAAAGTATATGCCGAGGACGAACGCTATCAGCCTGAGCTTGACAGATTCTGCCGAAATGTCACAGTAGGCATTTCAGGAAAGTCGCTTAACACCTTCGCAGATATGTATCTGGACTCTCTGCTGACCTACGGCAAGGCTGTTGGAAAGATAATCACCGACAGCAGAACTATGTCGGTTAAAGGTCTTGTGGTAGGCGACAGTTCAATGTACAGCATAAGACAGGGTAAAGGACCGTTGGAAAAAGAGATCTACAGTACCGTAGGCGGCAGGGAGGTAAGGATCAGGGATTCACAGGCTGTTCTGTATACCACGCTTAATCCCAGTCCCAAGCATCCCGAGGGCGTGTCGGTACTGAGGGGGCTGCCTGCAATGAGCGATATTCTTATGCGTATCTATCAGTGCATAGGTCAGAATTTTGACCGTGTGGGGAACGTGCGTTATGCTGTGACATACAAGCCGTCTGCCGACGCTGCGGACAGAATGTTCGCAAAAGAGCGTGCCAAAGAGATAGCGGCGGCTTGGTCCGACGGGATGCACAGTGCGAGAAACGGCGTTGTAAAGGATTTTATTGCAGTAGGCGACGTAGACATTAAGGTCATCGGAGCGGAAAATCAGATCATAGACACTCAGGTACCCGTAAGACAGCTTATGGAGCAGATAGTGTCTAAACTCAGCGTTCCTCCGTTTTTACTGGGACTGAGCTGGTCAACGACGGAGCGAATGTCCTCTCAGCAGGCTGATATTCTTACCAGCGAGTTGGAATATTACCGCAGATTGCTTGATCCCGTGCTGACTGAGATATGTGCGACATTCCTGCGGCTGTGCGGTACGGACAGCGGAGCTTATATCGAGTGGGAAAATATCAATCTTCAGGACGAGGAGGCTCTTGCTAGATCGAGGCTTTTAAACGCTCAGGCAAAAGAAATGGAAATGGAGAACGAAAAAAAGGAGGGTAAATAATTGGACAAATCCATAGATATAACAGAATCGGTTCTTGAAAAGATAAATGTGCATTCTGTAAAGCCTTTGACGGCTGAGGAGGTTTACTGCTTTTCAGTACTGCTTTGCGACAATGAGATAGACAGGGATCACGAGAGGTTTTCGGAGCAGTCCCTAAAAGCTTTGGCAGAGATGTACATAGGCAGGACGGGGATTTTCGATCACGATCCCAAGGGAGAAAATCAGACAGCGAGAATTTATCAAACTGAGGTAAAAGAGTATCCTGACAGAAAAACAGTTTCGGGTGAGACTTATACCGCACTTATGGGCTGCGCCTATATGGTAAGGACTGAGGACAACAAGTCCCTTATTGCCGAGATAGACGGCGGTATCAAGAAAGAGGTTTCTGTAAGCTGCTCAGTGGGAGCGAAGATATGCTCGGTGTGCGGAGCGGATATGCTGAAAAATCCCTGCTCCCACATAAAAGGAAAGTATTACGGTGAAAAGCTGTGCTTTGCAACTCTTGAAAATCCAACGGACGCTTATGAATGGTCTTTTGTTGCTGTTCCGGCGCAACGAAATGCAGGTGTGACCAAGACGGCAAAAAGTTACGGAGCCGCTGAGAATCCCGATAGCAGAGACAAGCTTATAAAGCTATGCGATGAGATAAGAGGAGATATTATCCGTCTAAGCTACTTTACAAAGCCGTTTATATCCGCAAAGGCTGTAAGAGAGCAGACAGAGGAGCTTAACGCTTATGAGCTTATTGCGCTTAAAAAGTCTTTGGAGGAGCAGGTGAGAGAACTGAATGCTCCCGCCGAAATCGAAGAGGATTGCTCGAAAAACGGCAACGACGGTTTCTTAATGGGCGGTTAAGCCATTGGAAAATTATATAAATAAAATCTAAAGGAGAAATGAATTATGTACAACAATATCAAACTTGAAAAATCACTTTATTCTATCACAGGAAAAACCTTTACTCAGGCTCTTTCGGAACTTGACCCTGATTCTGCTTACGAGAACACCGAGCTTAAGGGGCTGGACGCTTTTGAGAGACAGCTCAAAAGATTCGACATTCATGTCAGCGGATCAGGCTCAGACAGAGTAGAGAAGTTCTTTATTTCGGCGGAATCAGCAGTTCTTTTCCCCGAGTTTGTCAGACGTTCTATTAAAAAGGGTATGGATGACGCCAATATTGCGGGTAAGATATGCGCCGCGATCTCATATACAGATTCAGCTGATTTCAGAGGTCTTACGGTAACCAAGACAGGATCTGCTGACGCGGTGACCGAGGGTAACGAAATGCCTGTTACCAAGGTACGGCTTTCTGCTGCGTCAAACGCTCTTACAAAATATGCAAGAAAGCTTTCCTGCTCATACGAGTCTGTAAGAAAACAAAGGATAGAAAGCTTTGCGGTGATCCTCAGAAGTCTTGGAGCGACTATTGCAAGGGACGTTAACGCTCTTTGTATGAGTCAGATCTCAAAGAATGTTACCGCCTCCGTCATCGCAGGAGACAGTATCACTTTTGACGATCTTACGGCGTTCTGGGGCTCAATGACTGACCATGATATGGACGTTATGGTGTGCTCGCCTGCCACAATGGCGGATATTCTCTCTATGACAGAGATGAAGGGCTGTACCACAGAATTTGTAGATAAGGGTATGGTAAAAACTCCGTTCGGCGTAATTCTGATTAAGTGCAATCAGCTTTCAAAGGAGCAGATAATCGGCGTAGACAGCACATGCGCTGCTGAAATGATATTCGGTACTGACGTAATAGTTGATTTTGACAAGCTTATTTCAGCTCAGTGCGAGGACATTTCCTGCTCGATAACCGTCGGATTTTCTGTTCTCACCGAGGATGCTGTAAAGGTACTTGAGGTTTAAACGGAAATTTAAGAAGTATGTTAAGTAATTAATAGACAGTAGGTTGACGGTTGACTGTTACGGTGCCGAACGAGCATCGTTATTGTCAATCGTCATTCCGGAAAGGGCTTTATATGATAGATATTTCAAACGTAATACTGATATTTCAGCAGATGTCGGGACTTGATAATGAGCAGATAAACGGCGAACTCAGCCTTATTCAGAATGCTGCATGGGAAATTGAAAATGTTCTTGCGGAAGAAAAGCTTATGACCTCTGATTATCCGAGGTGCGAATATGCAGCTGCTTGTACGGCTTTCTATGATTATATATGCAAAAGGGCGGCTCAGGAAAAAATCATCACCACAGCGGAGGGCAAGACGGTCAGCAATGAGGACTATTCAAAGCGGATAAGCTCTGCGCTCAAATTAAAGATAACTGCACTGTGCAGGCTGGACGGCATTATAAAGGACACGGAATTTATTTTCAGCACCATGGAGAAAGCGGGTGAAACACTTGGAGATTAAAACTGCAGAAAGAGAACTGGTAAAGCAGCTTGCGGAGCAAAAGCTTGAAGATGCGGGGTTTACTCCCTTTGATGAATTTACTGCTGTGGACAGTCTGATCTACAGAAATTCGGATATAGGGTTTTATTCCGTTAAAGGTATAAGACTTGCAGGGACTGCCGTTGAGCATGAGACCCTCAAATGTGCCATAGAATTCGACGCTGAGATAGAAATAAAGCTTATGGGAAAATCCTGTGATTTTGCAGACTATGAGGAATTTGCCGAGAAATGTCAGAATTTGTACCGTTCCTTTGCAGGTGACAGAGGTCTGCTTACAGCAGGACTTGAGCTTGGCAAGGTATATCAGGCAATGCCCTTGAAAAGACTTGCGCGTTCGCTTGTTCTGAATATGAGAATTTGTCTTGAGGAGGACGGAGAAAATGAAAATAGCTGACAAGGTAGTTCATACTCTTGAATTTCAGGGGAATACGCTTCACCCAGACAGCGTCAGTTTTTCGGGAAGATCCGTATATTACCGTACTGAGGGAATGAGCGGCTCTTACACCCGACGCGGCGGGGCACGCCCCTTGGAGGTCACTGTTTCAGGAAAATTTTTGCCTGAGGAAATGACCTTTTACGCAAATCTGCTTGAGGAATTAAGCAGCGGTGAAGAAGTTATAATCGACGGATTTCATATAGAAAAGCCCGTACTTTATCAGGGCGAGGCGGGTTTTAAGTCGGGATATAACCTGGGGGAATATACTCTGAAGCTTGGCGGTGCGGACTATGAATAGCGTTAAGCTTCAGATAGTGATGCAGGGCGGAGGATTTATTTTTTTCACAGACTGCATAAGCTTTACCTTTGAAAAAGAACGTTACCTTCACTATTCAAAGGCTGAGGGGAGGTTTCTGCTGAAAACAAAGCCTGCGTTCCTAGCATGGCAGATAACGAAAATATACTTGTGGATAAATGACGTCAGACGTCACTGCGGCATACCTGACTCGTTATCGGTGGTACTCGGAAAAGAGGGGTATGTACTGAGCTTTTCTTCCAGAGGCTACAGTCTGCTTTTATCCCAGAACGAACCGTATCCCAAGATAAACTCCAATGTTACTCTTGACACGCTTATAAGCAAAAATCTGTCCGTACCGGAAATAAGCTGCGAGCAGGACACACCGCAAGTAGGGTATATTTACGTTAAGGAAAAATCCACAGTATGGGACGCCGTGACTGCTTATTCTGTCAAGGCTGTGGGGAATTATCCATACATCAGAGGTGAAAACAAGGTATGCATTACTCCCAATGTCGGCGGGGAGATAGATTTATCAGATGTAAATGTGATCGAGGACGGACTGGGACTTAAAAGTACACAGCTGCTGTCCACGGTAAATATGGCGGACATTAACGGAGAGTACAGCTATACGCTTTCAGACAATACAGCGGCGCAGATCGGTATAGTCAGAAATAAGTATTATCCTATGGACTATCAGTGGCTTTACTCTCCCTCGGACGGTCTAAAGGCGAAGCTTGACTATGCAGCCAGAGGCGTACGGGATCACAGCGTGACATACATAGGTACTTTGGGAGAGGATATAATGGATCTGATAAGTACCGGCGCTTTGAAAGGCAGGCGCGTTCATTATCTTAAAATATGGGGAAACAGACAGGGAATGTTCACAATGCTTAAAAGCTACGAGGACTCATATAAATAAAAAACGCAGTCCCGAAAGACTGCGTTTGAATATTTTGGTTTAACCCTTTACGCTTCCCAAAGCAATACCGCGTATGATAAACTTTGAAAGTATAAGATATACAACTGCCACAGGGATGATAGAAATACCGATTGCCATGTAAACAGCTCCCATATCGAACTTTGCGTAGTCGGCGCTTCTGATAATACCGATTACGATAGGAAGTGTTCTCTTATTCTTGTCGTCGAGAATGAGGGCAGGAATAAAGTAGTTGTTCCAGCTTGTTACGAATGTGAAGATTGCCTGTACTGCGATAGCCGGCTTAAGGATAGGAGTAATGAGCTGATTAAAAGTTCTGAACTCTCCGCAGCCGTCTATACGTGCCGCTTCAACGATTTCCAAAGGCAGCGCGCTTTCCATGTATTGCTTCATGAAGAAGAATGTAGCAGGAGCTGCGATTGTAGGAACGATCAGCGGAATAAAGCTGTTTGTAAGATTCCAAGAATTGATAAGTCTTACAAAGCCCAGTGAGGTTACCTGTGCGGGAACCATCATAATCATAAGAATGAATGTGAACGCAAATTTCTTTAGCTTGAAATCGTAAACGTGAATAGCGTAGGCTGTCAAAGCGGAGAAATATGTAGAAAACAATGCTGACAAGCCTGCGATAATAAAGCTGTTTTTCAAGCTGTTGATCATTTTCCAGTCGTTATTATGTATAACGGTTCTAAAGTTCTGAGGCAAATATGAACTTGGAAAAACAGCAAATCCCTTCTGAATATCACTGGTAAATCGTGTCATATTGACGATCATTACATAAAACGGGAATAGTGAGACAAGCGCAAATAACGTCAGGACAACGTAGCATACGATCCTTCTGATAAGAAGAACTCTTGAACTGCTCTGTGCGCCTACCGCATCGATCGGTGCTGCCATTATTTACGTCCCCCCTTCTTCTTTTTCTTCTTTTTGTTATCTCTCTCCTGCATCAGGAAGAATACAAGGAGACTGAGAATTGCAGCTACGATAAAGAGGATAACTGAAAGCGCGCCTGCCATACCGTAGTTTTTGCTGTACAGATGTTTCTGCAGGTACATGATAACAGTCATACTTGTACGGTTCATAGATTCACCGTTCTTGGTGATGATCTGAGGTACGTCGTACATCTGAAGACCGCCGATAAGCGATGTAACAAGTACATAAAGCAGAATTGGTCTGATAAGCGGAATTGTGATGTCTGTAAAAGTTCTGGCAGGGCTTGCACCGTCGATCTGTGCAGACTCGTACAGAGACGGGTCAATACCGTTGATAGCTGCCATAAGCATAATAGTCGTATTACCGTACCACATAAGGAAGTTGATAAGCGCGATAACAAATCTCTGCGAGCCTATGTGGTCAAAGAACAGATAAGGCGATTCAGAGCCTGTGATGCTCATGTAGATGCTGTTGATAGGTCCGTTCTGTGAGAACATTGTAAAGAAAAGCATACCCATTGCAGCAGCCATGATTACATTTGGCAGATAGAAAATTACCTTATATGCGCCTGTTTTGAGTTTAAGTCTCAGATCTGTAAACCATGAAGCAAACAGAAGCGAGAAAACGATCTGCGGAATGAAACCAGCGATCCACAGAATAAAAGTATTTCCTAAATATTTAGGAAGTTCCGAAGAAGCGTCAAACAGCGTTTTATAATTGTCAAAACCTACAAAATTAGGACCGATCTGCGTTGTACCGAGTATAAGATAGTTCTCAAAGAACGAGTTATAGATCGTCGACGCAAGCGGAATAAGCTGGAACAAAATAAATACAACAAAGAATGGGAGTATAAAGATATAACCCCATTTTGCATAGCTGATTGACTTTCTCTTGACATAATTAGAAGCCATGCAAATCCACCATAAAACAACCTTTCGGTCGTTATCCTTTCAGCATAATAAGCTGTATAAATGTCAGTCTAAAGAGCCGGAAGTTTAAGCATTTCAGACTAATATCAATACATAAATCGAAAACGGGCGGGCTAATTGAAATCAACCCGCCCTGTTTTAACAGCGTTTTACTGCGTATTATGTACGCCGATTACTGAGGCTTTTTGAGCTCAGGATACTTCTCGATAGCTGCTGAGTAGAAATTGCTGAGAGCTGTGTCGAGATCAACTGTTCCGAGGAAGTAGTCCTTCATCTTAGCCTGGAATGTCTCGTTAAGACCCTGGTCGTATGGACCTGCGTTGCTAATATCGATAGTAGGAGCTGTCTTGGAGAAGAGAGCAATGTGGTTCTGTCCTCCGAGGAATTCAGATGAGAAGTCCTTAGCAAGCTCTTCCATACCTGAAACTGTATTTGTGTAATCCTGTGTATCATTTGTGATCTGGAGGAGAGTATCCTTATCGCATGTGAGCTGTCTCATAACGTCAGCAACTATATCCGCATTGTCTGTACCTGCTGCTGCGCAGATCCATGTACCGCCCCAATAGTAGCTCTGAGGACCTTCACAAACTGCATACTGTCCATAGAGACCGTCCTTAGCGCCTGCTGTGTCTTCAGCATAGCCTGCAAGTGTGAAGTCGATGCCCCATGTTGAGTAGAAGAAACCGAATACCTTGCCGGCGCTGCCCTGGTCAGCAGCCCACTGGTCATCCCACAAAGATGTACCGTTGTTGTATCCGTTGTCTGAATAAGTCTTGGTCTGCTCAACCCATGTCATAAGATTATCGTCGATAACGATCTCCATGTTAGCGTTAACCCATGTAGATGTAACGTTGTTGGAGAAAACTCTGTAAGCGTCGTCATAACCGGAAAGCATAAAGTAGCCTGCTTCCTTCATCTTAGCAGCAACCTCGTCAAACTTTGTCCAGTCTGAAAGCATAGCCTGAACCTCATCCGGATCATCTGTGCCGAGAACTTCCTTAGCGATATCTCTTCTGTAAGCGAACAGACCAGGTGTAGCCTGCCATGAAACAGCTTCAAGATCGCCGTTAGCATCTGTTGTGATCTGCTGTGTATATTCATACTGATCAGCAAGATCTTCGTCTGTAAGACCAACATCCTTAACAGGCATTACATATGGACCGTTTACATACTTAAGCGCATAGTCAGCCTCGATAAGGAACATATCAATCTTGTCCTCTGAATCAGCCTGAGCTGCAAGGTCTGTATCAAGCTTATCCTGATAAGCGTTGTTATCTGAAGGTGTTGTTACCCAAACAACCTCTGTGCCGTCCTTGAGGTACTCATGCTCTCCGACAACATCGTTACCTGCCTCGTCTACTGAATAGCCGGAAGCCTCTTTGTCATACTCGGAATAATATGCTCTGAATCTGTTCTTGAACTCATCGTTCCATGTATAAATTCTGAGAGTTTTCTGTGACTCTTCGCTGCCTTCAACGTTTTGCTCGGCCATAGGTGTCTTTGTGAGAACCAGAGGACCTGCATCTTTAGCTGCCTGAGCAGCTTCGCTGTCTACGCCGCCGTTAGCATTGCTTTTGCTGCTTTCGTCATCGCTTCCGCAGGCTGTAAGCATTGAGCCTGCCATGCAAAGGCAAAGCGCGCCTGCAAGAATTTTCTTGAGATTTGTCATAATAATTTTCCTCCTTAATTTGCATTATATTGTTGCACCGCTTTTCGTCAATAGCGGTTAAATTAATGCCTCTGTTGTAATTCTTCTGACCGATGCCCCTTCAATGAGATATCCGTCAACCGTAAAGACCTCGTTAAAGGTCGTTTGCGGATTTTCAATCAGCGATATAAGCTGTTTTGCCGCCGTTACGCCGATTTTTGCAGTATCCTGTAGATATGTAGTCAGTTTCGGACTCAAAAGCTGAGCATAAGCTATGCCGTCGTATCCGACTACCGATATATCTCCGGGAACCGAAAGACCCATATCCTTCATCGCATTCAGTCCGCCCATTGACGAATAATCATCGGGCATAAAAATACAAGTCGGTCTTTCGCCGTTTTGCAGCAGCCTTATCGTAAGCTCGTATGTCCTTGCGGGATTGTGATAGTCGCCCGTCATTATCCATGCGGGATTTACCTCCACACCCTTGCTTATACATGCTTTGTAAAAGCCCGCCAGACGCCTTTCGGCAACTGCTGACTTGTTGCCTTGAATGTACGCAAGCTTCGTGTGACCCATGTCCGTGACATAATTTACAAGCTCTTCAATTCCCTTTTCGTTGTTGGACATAATCGCTGTACGGCAATCAAATATATGATCTATAGTGACCACAGGGATGTCGCCGTTGATTATTTCATAAACGTCCTGAGAAGTGAAGTCTGTGCAGGCTATTATCACGCCGTCTACGTTACGGTACTTGCAGTGTTCATAGGTCGACATTTTCTGCCGCCCGATATCTTTGTTAATAAAGGTAATATCGTAGCCCGCAGCTTCCGCCTCTGTTTTGAAACTGTTAAGCACCTTTGCGAAGAATTCGTGAGTGAGACCGCTGCCTGCCTCATCGGAAAACATGACCCCTAAATTATAGGTCCTGTTTGTCTTTAAGGCTCTTGCCTGTGAATTTGGGAAGTATCCCATTTCCTTGGCAGCCTTTATAAGCCGCTCTCTGGTAGCCTCGCTTACGTCCTTATGCCCGTTTAGGGCCTTGCTTACCGTGGCAACCGAAACGCCGCAACGAACGGAAATGTCTTTTAATGAAACCAATGGATATTTCCGCCTTTCATTTTGATTTAAAACGTTTAAGTGAACAAATTCGCCGCCTAAACATTTCAAACGTTTCCGTTAATAAAAATATACAATACTTTATCAAAAATTTCAAGAGTTTTCTCTCATTTTTTTGTTTGATGTAATAATTTATGTAGAGTTAGCTAAACTTTCAACAATCAATTTATGCAATTTGACGATAAAATATTCCCAAATGTAACTGCTTTGTAACTTTAGAATCCGAACAGTAGCCGGCGGTTTCGTAAATTGACAGGCAGGGCTCTTCGGCGAGGCGGTTCGTAAGCGCATACAGCAGTTTTTCAATGTACATATTTAACATAAATATCTTTTACTGCAAGTGTGATTTTTTTATATTGCACAAAGCAATTTAAAACGGTTAATGCAATGTATTTTTAAACGTTTTCGTAATGAACGGTATGAAAGGCATCCGCATATAAGAATATATGAAAATATCCGGATTATTTTTCCTTTGAGCTGAAAAAAGTGCAAGGATAAGCAGTGTATTTATCGGTGTGCACCTACATGGAAACGTTACCGCGATACGGAGTCATTTATGCATTTGTGCAAAATTACTATTTGTGTATAAGCTGTGTTAGAACTGTATAAAAATGCTTCTTTTTATACAGCGATAACGATTTCGAATACGAACATCGAAAAGCACACAGCCCTGATTTCGTACGGCTGTGCGCTTTAAAGTACTTATCTGCCTAAAATCTGTTCTATAGCTTTGGCACAGAGTTCGACGGCTTGATCTATTTCCTGATCGTTTATTATCAGGGGAGGATTGAAGTACAGTACGTCACCCAGCGGTCTCAGAAGAAGTCCTGTTTCCAGAGCTTTTTTGTAGATCTGATAACCCGTTCTTGCTTTACTGTCAAATTCAGTTTTTGAGGAGGGCTCTTTTACAAGCTCGATAGCGTTTATAAGTCCTATATGACGTATTTCGCCTGTGTGCTTGTAGTTTCCCAGACGTTCGGTGAGCTTATTATTAAGATAGACTGCACGTTGTTGTGCGTTTTCAAGAATTTTATCCTCCCGAAAGATTTTCTGTACCGCAAGGGCGCAGGCGCAGCCAAGAGGATTTCCCGAGTAGGTATGGGAATGCATAAAGGCTTTTCCTTCGCTGTAATCTGCATAAAAAGCGTCGTATATCTCCTGTGTGGTGACAGTTATCGCCATAGGCATATAGCCTCCCGTCAGACCTTTGGATATACACATAATATCGGGGCTTACTTCTGCGTGATCAAAGGCGAACATTTTTCCCGTTCTGCCGAAGCCTGTGGCTATTTCGTCGGCTATAAGCAGAACATCGTACTTGTCGCACAGTTCTCGCAGCTTTTTAAGGTATAGTGCAGGGTATATCCTCATACCTGCGCTGCCTTGCAGGAGAGGTTCTACTATGACGGCGGCTGTTTCGTCTGCATACTGTTCAAAGGATTTTTCTGCGTGCTCAAAGCACTCGCACTGACAGCAGTCCCTTGTTTTTCCATAGGGACAGCGGTAGCAGTCGGGAGCCTGAATGCGGACGGTGTCCATAAGCATCGGCTTGTAAATTTTAGCATACAAATCCATAGTGCCCACGGACAGAGCGCCTATGGTTTCGCCGTGGTAGCCGTCAGTAAGGCACATAAAGCGCTTTTTACGCGGTTTTCCTGTCTGATACTGGTATTGAAAAGCCATTTTCAGCGCGCATTCCACAGATGCTGAGCCGTTGTCGGAGAAGTTGAACTTGCAAAGTCCTTTCGGTATAATTTTCATAAGCTCTCCGCACAGCTTTATAGCAGGCTCGTGGGAGAAATTCGCGAAGATGACGTGTTCCAAGGCGTCGATCTGTTCCTTGACGGCGGCGTTTATCTTGGGATTGCAGTGTCCCAGCAGATTGCACCACCAGCTTGACACTATGTCTATGTACTCCCTGCCGTTTTTGTCATACAGCTTAACTCCATTACCGTGGTCTATGATTATGGGTTTAAGCTCCTCGTAGTCCTTCATCTGAGAA
The DNA here is from genome assembly GCA_964399215.1 of uncultured Ruminococcus sp. Lineage (GTDB taxonomy): Bacteria > Bacillota > Clostridia > Oscillospirales > Ruminococcaceae > Hominimerdicola. Next base: position 50,785 of record CAYNPW010000004.1, read on the forward strand.
CAGGGATGCCAGATATATTTTAAATCCTGTGCAATAAGTTCGGATACGTCCATAATAAGTGCTCCTTAAAATTCTATTTCTTTGTAGAGGTCTGCAAGCTGTTGCGGGTCTATATCAAGGTCAGCATCGCCTTTTTTTACAACAGCAAGGACTTCAAGACCTGTTATCTCGGTTATCATCTTTGCGTTGTCCTCCTGCATAATACCGCCGGTCCAGTTATTGAGGATAACGCCCTTGATATTTATTTTGCGGGATTTAATATACTCCGCTGTGGTGACTACGGCGTTTATCGTACCGAGACCTGCGTCCGCAACTATAACAGTATCAAGGTCAAGTGCTTTGATGATATCCTCAAGGAGAATATGAGCCGTTTCGTCCCAGCGGACAGGGCAGACGATACCTCCAGCGCCCTCGACTGTGACAAAGTCGTAGCCTTCCGACACGTTGGAGAAGTCGGCTTTTACCTTTTCAAGATCGACGGGGTCTCCCTCGATCTTCGACGCAAGGTGCGGAGAAACTGCGGTTTTATACATATAGGACAGTAAAGTGCTTTCGGGCTGATTTATTCCTGCGGTTTTATTGACGTAGCCTGCGTCGCTTTCGGATATGCTTTCCGCACCGCTGAGGGCGGCTTTATAGTAGCCTGCGTTTATTCCGTTTTCGCGGAGTTTTTTCACTATAAGCGCTGTGACGTAGGTTTTGCCCACGTCCGTACCTGTTGCTGTTATGAACAGGGCTTTTGACATTTTGTATTCCTCCTAGTTATAATTTTTTGCTCTAATAATGGCAAAAATCAGAGTTTATCAAATTAGATATTTTCCCCAATTACTTTTGACAGGGATACCGATTACATGTATTTACAAATTTAAAGCGATTTAAACAAGTTATTTTATTGATTACAGCTTAAATTCAATCTCAGCATCTTTGCCTTCATTAGTTTTATAAGTATATGACACTTTCCTGACATCTTTTTTATTAAAGTTTAATCCTCCGCCTGCAACATCCATTATCTCCAGTAAGCTTACATAGCCATCAACTATATGCAATAAAAAATCAATCGGATCGCTTTTGCTAAAATAGTACTGCATAGAAACAGGAACCCTTAATGAAGTGGGATATGGGGGTAAAGTATGATCAACGTCAAAATGAATAAATAAATAATCATGGCAGTATTCTCGTTGAGCAACAGCAGTTTTCAACTGAGCTTTTATAACTTCTTTGTGTATAAAGTCCGGCACAATGATTTCTTTAACTATTTCCATATCCGAATTATTTAAATCCACGATCAATCAAATCACTCCTATAATATTACAACGCATCAACAGCTATTGCATCATTAGTATTTACTTGTTCAAGTGAATTTAAATCAACACTATCCGCGTATTTTCCGCCCTGAACAAATCTTACATCTTACCATTAACTTTAATGGATATTATCTGCCTGAGCGTATCGACGGCGATACGCCCGAAAGTCCGGATTGTATTTCCGTTACCCGCACTTTTCAACCTGCGGTCATTCCCGATTTTATTCGCGCGGAACAATACTGCGGGGGTATGCCTCCTTGACGTCGGCATAGTGCTTTGAAAACGCTGCGCTGTTCAAAGCACGGGCGGCGCACATCTGTTGGGTTTGGTAGTTTGATAGGTGCTTTTCTTTTTGTGTGTTTCAGAATTATTTTCTGTGCGCCGCCTGTTTGGACTTCTCATTAGTTCGCTTTTGCTGATGATTTCGTGCCGCAGGTATGGGGGTTTCGCCTCTGCGGAGGCGACAAGGGCTCTGCCCTTGACCCGCGGGGGCTCCTCGCCCCTCGACCCTCGCAAGCCCTCTGGCGGCGGGCTTGACCCTCCGCTTTTTAACTTACGTCGTTGTTTCTGCTTGGCTTTTCATTTTGCTCCGCTGAGATTATTTTTTTAGTTCTGCTTTATAGCCTAATTCTTTTAGGGTTTGCATATCTTTTTCTGTTGTTATGCCTTGCGTTGTCAGCATATCTCCCGATATTGCGGCGTTTGCTCCCGAGGTGAAAAGGCTTCTGCCTTTATCTTTCATTATTCCCCGTCCGCCTGCAAGTCTTATGAATCCGTCGGGGATCACAAAGCGGAATATCGCTATTATTCTCTGCATTTCCTCCTGTGTGAGGATACGATTATTTTCAAAAGGAGTATTCGCAATGGGGTTGAGCATATTCACAGGCACGGATTTTACTCCCAGCTCACGCTGTTCCAATACCATATCTATTCTGTCCTCCATAGTTTCGCCCAATCCCATTATACCGCCGCTGCAAACCTCCAGTCCTGCGGCTTGTGCGGCTTTTATTGCGTTGATCTTATCGTCGAAGGTATGGGTGGTACACACCTGTGGGAAAAATCTCCGCGATGTCTCGAGGTTATTATGCACTCTTTCCGCTCCTGCTTTTTTTAGCTTGCGGAAGTTTTCTTCGTCAAGCAGTCCCAGAGACACACATATGGATATAGGACAGGCTTTTTTTATTGCTCTGATACTCTCGCACAGCTTATCCACCTCGCTGTCGGAGAGCCTTTTTCCCGAACATACTATGGAATATCTCAGCACACCTTGTTTATAATTGTGTAACGCCTGATCTACGATAGTGCCTGTGTCCAGCAGAGGGTATTCCTCTACGCAGGTTTTATAGTACGCCGATTGGGCGCAGTATTTGCAGTTCTCGGAACACCGTCCGCTTTTGCCGTTTATAATGGTACAGATATCAAATGTATTTCCGCACATCTGACGGCGTATTTCGTCTGCCGCCTTTGTCAGTTCGTCAAGAGGAGCGTCGATCAGGGTCAGCGCTTCGTCTCTTGTTATTTGTCCGCCGCCCAGTATTTTATTTTTCAGTTCAGATACAGACATTTGCCGCACTCCTTTTTATTTTCGGAATTTTGCAGTCAGGGGAACTAATCTTTTTCCTAAAAATGCTGCAAGAATGCACAGCACTATATCCCCGGGTACTGCGAGTACAAAGCAATATATAAACAGAGAATAGAGGCTTATTTCGTTTCCCGCTATCCAGAAATTGGCGCAGAAATAGTAGTATATCATTCCTGCAAGATATACTATTGCCAGTCCGGAAAAGTTGGCAGCAAGAAGTCTCGGAAAGGAGGGGGAAGCGGTCTTGTTGGCAATTTTTCCTGTGACGTATGCTCCGATTATAAAACCTATAAGGTATCCGAAGCTGGGCTTAAGTACATAATAAAATCCTCCGCCTTCTGCAAATATAGGAAGTCCTATTAAGCCGAGAATCACATAAGTGCCCACGCTTGCAGCTCCGTATTTTCCGCCTAAGAGCAGTCCTGCAAGCATTGTGAAAAGGTACTGCAGGGTAAAAGGTACTACCGGGATAGGAACTTTTATGAATGCTCCTACTGCCGTGAGTGCGGTGAAAACTGCGCACATACAGAGCATGGTTGTTTTTCTGCGGGCCGGTGTTGTTGCTGTTGCTGTCATATTTATCAAGACCTTTCTCATAGTGTACAGTTCAGTTAAAGAACGATGAACAATTTATTATGTCAGCTTTCTGACGCTTATTTCTCCTGAGGATACAGCGGCTTTTTCTCCGTTTTCGTACTCGACGAGCAGTCGGCAGTCCTTGTCCACGTCTAAAAGTCTGGCGGGGGTATTGGATCCTCCTGAGATTACGGTGATTTTTTCGCCTTTCCACATAAGACGTTTTCGATAGCTTTCGAGGTAGGTGTTATAAGCAAGCTCAGAATAATATTTTTTAAATCGGCTGAGAATTTCTGCGGCAAGCTTATTTCTCATATCGTCTTTTCGTTCGCTGAAAACTGCTCCCGCAATGTCTTTTATATCCTCGGGAAAGCCGTTTTCGGGCACGTATGCATTTACTCCGATACCGAGCACAGCGTATTCGAGTCCGCCGTTTTCAAGACTGAATGCTGCCTCGGTGAGAATTCCGCAAACCTTTTTGCCGTCCATATAAATGTCGTTGACCCATTTGATGTCAGCGGACTTTCCGGACAGCTTTTCAATAGCCTCTGCTACTGATACAGCCGCTGCTGTGGTGATCTTTACGGCACTGTCCGCGGTCATTTGCGGACGCAGCAGCAGGCTCATATAAATTCCCGTATCGGAGGGCGAAAAAAAGCTCCTGCCCAGTCTGCCTCTGCCTTTTGTCTGCTCGCCGGAAATTACTACAGTACCCTCGGGAGCGCCGTCTGCTGCCAGTTCACGCAGTCTCGTGTTGGTGGAATTTATGATTTTGTGAACCTGAACGGTCAGAACTCCGCACTTTGGAGACAGATACCTTTTTATGCCGTTTTCGGACAGCACATCGGTACGGATTTCCAGACAGTAGCCTTTACCCGAGACTGCCGTTATTTCATAGCCGTCCTCCTGAAGCGATTTAACGGCTTTCCAGACTGCTCCGCGAGTACAGGACAGGCTGTGAGCTATCTCGGCGCCGGACAGGAACGAGCCTTTATTAAGTTCAAATAATTCCAGAAGCTTTTGTTTAACAGTCATCATGGTCAACCTCTTTCCGAAAAATAAGTATACCACCAAAAGAATAATTTGTCAATAGTTTTTTGATATCGGAGATCGTTATGTCTGAAAAAACTCCCATGGCATCTGAGAGCCATAGGAGTTTTGGTGTTTGCAGCTTGAGTCGGCTTATGCTTTTATTCTCAGCAGTTTTCGCCGCGAACCTCTTTTGCAGCGTTAACAAGGTTTTCAAGGCTTGGAACGGTCTCCGCATTTCCTCTGGTTTTAAGTCCGCAGTCGGGATTTACCCACAGCTTTTCGGCGGGAATACGGTCAAGCATTTTTCTCAGTGCAGTTTTGATTTCTTCCTTTGAGGGGATCCTCGGCGAATGAATATCATAGACGCCGGGACCTACCTCGGTGCGGAAATTGTTTTCTTTAAGCACATCAAGAATTGTCAGATCGGAACGGCTTGCCTCAAAGGTGATAACATCTGCGTCCATATCATCTATATCCTTGATTATATCCGCAAATTCACTGTAACACATATGAGTATGAACTTGAGTTTCGGGCTTTACGCCGCTGTGAACAAGACGGAATGCAGGAATAGCCCAGTCAAGATAATCGGACTTCCAGTCAGATTTTCTCAGCGGGAGCTTTTCACGGAGAGCTGCCTCGTCTACCTGAATAATGCTTATTCCGTTTGCCTCAAGATCGAGGACTTCCTCGCGGATCGCAAGAGCGATCTGATATGCGCTTTCTTTAAGAGAAATATCCTCTCTGGGGAAAGACCAGTTTAGTATAGTTACCGGTCCTGTAAGCATACCCTTGACAGGCTTGTCTGTAAGGCTCTGCGCATATGCTGACCATTTAACGGTCATTGGCTTCGCGCGGGAAATATCTCCCCAGACTACCGGAGGTTTAACGCAGCGCGTGCCGTAGGACTGCACCCATGCTTTTTCGGTGAAGATGTAGCCGTCAAGACACTCGCCGAAATATTCTACCATGTCGTTGCGCTCAAACTCGCCGTGAACAAGTACGTCAATGCCGATCTGTTCCTGAAGTTCGATACACTCGGCGATCTTTGACTGCATATAGCTTTCATAATTCTCTGCGGATATTTCGCCCTTGCGGAATGCCGCGCGCTTTGCTCTGACCTCGGCGGTCTGAGGGAAAGAGCCTATGGTCGTTGTGGGGAAAAGCGGAAGCTTAAAGCGTTCCTTTTGGAGCTTTTCACGTTGTGCAAATTCGGGCAGACGCACAAAATCCTTGTCAGAAAGCTCAGAAACTCTTTTCTGTACATCGGCGTTTATTCCGCTTCGAGTTTCACTGTGGAGCTTGCAGTTTGCAATATATTCGCTTGTTTTCTCAGGATCGTCGGATGAGAGTATCCTTTTCAGTTCGGCAAGTTCGGTAAGCTTTTCTTCGGCGTATGAAAAATGCTTTTTATAGCTGTCGGAAAGCTTAGTTTCATTTTTCAGAGTGCAGGGAACATGCAGAAGCGAGCAGGAGGTGTTCAGTACGATCTCACCGCAGTATTTTTTCAGTTCGGAAACGGTATCAAGCGTACTGCCATAATGATTACGCCATATGTTCTTGCCGTTGACAACTCCGGCAAAGAGAATTTTATCTGCATCAAATCCGTTTGCTTTTACAAGCTCAAGACTTTGCCTGCCCTCGATAAAATCAAGTCCTATGCCTTCAAAATTAAGTGAGCAAATATCGTTATAGCAATCGCGGACATCTCCGAAATAGGTCTGCAAAAGCGTTTTAACGCCGTACTTTTCTGTAAGTATTTCTTTGTAAAGCTGTACAAACAGCGACTTGTCTCCGTCTGTCATATCCATAACAAGACAAGGCTCGTCAAGCTGTACCCATTCTGCACCCAGTTCGGATAGCTTTTTCAGAATAGCTTTATATGCGTCGGCTGCAGAGCTTATAAAATCCGCCGCAGACTTCTTCCCTGTGTATTTAGCAAGCTTTAAGAACGTATATGCTCCGATTATTACAGGCTTTGTTTTTACGCCGTTTTGCAATGCCTCCGAGAAAAGCTCGAACGGCTTGCTGCCTGACAATTTGATTTGCGTACCGTCGTCTATCTCGGGAACCATATAATGATAATTGGTATTGAACCACTTTTTCATGGCAAACGCCTTAACGTCGCCATGCTCGCCCTGATATCCTCTTGCCATTGCGAAATATGTGTCTAGCTCTGACAGACCGAGAGCTCTGTATCTTTCGGGAACTGCGTTCAGTAAAACTGAAGTATCCAGCATTCCGTCATAGAATGAAAAGTCATTGGAGGGGATATAGTCCAGACCGCTTGACTGCTGTAATTTAAGATTGGCCAGGCGGATTTCCTTTGCTGTGTTTTCAAGCTCCTGCGCTGAAATTTCATTTCTGAAGTACTTTTCGCTTGCGAATTTAAGCTCACGCAGAGAGCCGATACGGGGATATCCTATAATTGATGTTTTCATAATAACTTCCTTTCATTGAATATTTTGTTTGATCTTATACGCTTTTATCTGATACTAGTATAACTCATTGACATGATTTTGTAAAATACAAAAAAACGTCAGCCTGATATAGTTTTTAGCTATATCAGGCTGACGTTTTGTGTTACTGTCTATGATTTTAAGGCAATCTGTCTTTAAAATATTATCATTGGACGATCAATAATTTTCCTCTCTTACCTCAAAGTAGCTCTTTGGGTGAGCGCAGGTAGGACATATTTCAGGAGCCTTTGTGCCGACTACGATATGGCCGCAGTTTCTGCACTCCCATACCTTGACCTCGCTCTTTTCAAATACCTTAGCGGTCTCTACATTATTGAGAAGTGCGCGGTAGCGCTCTTCATGGTGCTTTTCTATTGCGGCAACAAGTCTGAATTTTCTTGCAAGATCGGTGAAGCCTTCTTCTTCGGCAGTCTTTGCAAATTCGTCGTACATATCCGTCCACTCATAGTTCTCTCCTTCGGCTGCCGCAGCAAGATTTTCCGCAGTATTGCCGATACCCTGAAGCTCCTTGAACCACATTTTAGCGTGTTCCTTTTCGTTTTCGGCAGTTTTAAGGAAAAGAGCGGCGATCTGTTCATAGCCTTCCTTTTTGGCTACAGACGCGAAGAATGTATACTTGTTTCTTGCCTCAGATTCGCCTGCAAAAGCGGTTTCGAGGTTTTTCTCTGTTTTTGTTCCTGCATATTTGTTCATAGTGTTTACCTCCGTAGTTTTATTTTCGTTTATGGGTCTGAAATCTGACGCAGGGTGCTTGCACCATGGACAGACAAAGTCCTCGGGAAGTGTGTCTCCCTCATATATATATCCGCATACAGTGCAGACAAACCCCTTCTTTTTTTCGGCGGGGGCGGGAGCAGTTTTAATGTTGTTCTGATAATATTCGTATGTGACAGATGCTTCGTCATTCATAACCTCACAGTCCGTGACGTCTGCAAGGAACAGTGTATGTGTTCCAAGGTCGGTTGAGGAAACAACCTTGGCGCTGATGTAAGCGTTGGTTTCCTCAGTGATGTAAATAACTCCGTTTTCAGAACGCTTGCAGGGAACATTCGAGGTCTTATCGGCATCTCTGCCGCTTTGAAAACCCCAATGCCTGAAAGTGTCAAGCTTAGCCTTTTCGGTAAGGATCGACGCGTTGAAAATTCCCGTATTTACGATCATATCGTGGGTGAGATTGCTTTTGTTGACCGCGACGGTGATTCTGTTCGGCTCGGTTGTGACCTGAGTAACGGTGTTTACGATACAGCCGTTATCCTTATCGTTTTCCCTTGCTGTCAGCACGAAAAGTCCGTAGGTAAGCTTGTACATTGCTTTTTTGTCCATATCAGTTTCCTCCCGATTGTGTATTTAAATTAGTTTTGTCGTTTTTCCTGCATTCGCCGCAGATATAGAACAGCTTTAAATCATAAGAACATATTTCAACACCGATTTCTTTTTGAAGATTTTCCGTTAAGTCAAAAAGGGGGATATCTGAAATTTTTCCGCACTTTTTGCATATAAGGTGATCGTGCCTGTAGGTTTTATCATACCTGTCGGCTGCGTTTTCCAATGTTATTTTTCTGATCTGTTCCTGCTCGCTAAGCTGGTTAAGATTATTATAAACCGTAGCAAGCACTACCTTGGGGAACATGCTTTTCAGCCTGAAGAATATCTGCTCAGCGGTAAGGTGTTCGTTTGAGTTATTTATGATTTGAAGAATCGCTTTTGAATACTTTGTCATAACCTCTAACCTCACCTTATTTTTTAGAATTATTCTAATTCTATTATATCAATACTGTATCGGTTTGTCAAGAGACTTTCACCGATTTGTTGTTATTCACAAATATATAGATTTATATTTAGTTATAATAACGAAACAAAATATCTATTCATGGAAATCGCGGACAGCGATTTACTCGCTGTAAACTACCCAGCTTATACATTCGGGACTTACGTCGACTAAATATTCTCCCGGTATCTCTGCGATTAGCTGACATTTTTCAGCTTTGCCGTTTTTATCGGCGCTGGTCTCTTTTTTTACATTTATAGTCAGAGTTTTATCCTGTCTTACAGCTCCGAGCAGAGTATATTTTCCTGTGCCCGATACTGTCATATCTCCGCATAAAAATACAACGTGAGCGTTGAAACCGCCCTGCTTATCAAAGGCTTCCATATCGGCTCTTATTTCGTCAAGCCCCAGCTCGTCGTTGTAGTTTTTATAGTATTTTTCAAAGTCGCTGTATGATGTAAACTTTTTTTCGTAAGGGAATGTGATCCCCGCGTCGGATCTGACAGTATAAACTTTAAATTCCAGAGGGATGTCCTCACTGTCACCGTCTTTGCCCGGCACCGAATATATCAGGCAGTCGCTTATGTAATACTCTTCTGTTTCTTCGTCCTCATTATATCTGCTGCAGATCTTTGCGGGAGATATTATCCTGTTTACTTCAGATATTGTTCCGTTCTCCATAGTGCGGATATTTATATTCGCTTTATATTCTGCTCCTTCAGTACAGCAGACGTTTATAATTGAATTTTCCGTACAGAAATTCAGTTCCGTACGCTTTCGCTTGTTTATGTCTTTTACAAATTCATTCCACAGCAGGCTGTTGTTTTCCGTTTCTGCGCCGGAGAAAACACATCCGTTTTCGGCTGCGGCTTCGGGAGTTATTTTCTCGCCGTTCCAATCGCTGAAGAAGCTTTGGGGCTGTTTGACGCTGTCCACTGTTTCGACAACACTGCCGGTCTGTGGTTCAGCTTCGGCGTCGGAAGAAAAACCACATCCGTAAAAAGCTGAAAATATGAATACAGCAGCAAATAAAGCCGCCGCTGTTCTTTTTAGTCTGATAGTTATTCCCCCCTTATATTGACGTTTTTCAGACCTGTTAAACGGTTAATACGATCAGCAATAATAGTATGATATATAATTATACCATACATAACAGACTTTGTTAATAGGGTATTTTTATCAAATATTAATTCCTTGTTTTGGCTAATCTGTCAAAATATCTTCTTGCTTTAATTGTAATTAAACTGTCATTGACATACGGTTTAAAATGAATTATAATGTATAGTGTCAGATTATCGGATTAAGGAGAGCTTTATGGATAAAAACAATAATGCTAAAAACCCCGAAAGCGCAGGAGCTTCCGGTGTTGCTGCTATAATCGTTGTGGGGATCTTTGCCGCCTGCGTGATATTCCTGTTCGCAAAGGGGCTTTTCTCCAGTAACTCCGCTAAGGTCCCTACGGGGCTGGATACGGCGACTATAAATACTGATGAACCCGAAACGGACGAATACATTCCCGACAGTTCTGTTCAGACTGAGATATCCGACAGCAGTATCGGTGCCGACGACAGCGGAGTCGGAACTGAAAGCATATCGGAAACCGTAACGTCTCAGGCTGAGGAAGATCAGTCTCTGGGAGTGATGTACATTACGGAATATGCTTATCTGCATACCGCTCCCGAAAATGAGTCGGAGAACATTGTTTGTATGTCTCCGGGTATTGAGGTAACGGTTCTGGGCTATGAGGATAACGGTTATGTTAAGATCACCTTCCAGAATATTGACGGTCCTTTGACGGGATATATTTACAGGGATTATCTGTCCGAGTATCAGACGGTAATACCAAGTTGGCAGCAGTAAATTTACAGACAACGGGCGGCTTGGATCGTCCGTTGTTCTGTATTAAGGAGGTAACAGCAGGTGAGCATTGCGGAAAATGATCTGATAGACGCGGTCGCTTATGAGAACAGTACGCTTATTCTGGAGATCTACGATCATCTGGACTTTGAGGGTGAATTTGAATACGATCATATGATGATGCTTCAGGACAAATTAAATTCGTATATATGGTATATTGACAGCAAACAGTATCAGGAAACCTACCCCGAAAAGGATTTTGAGGATTACTCCATACGGATACATTTTATGTTTGAAATGACGGAGCTTTGCAGAAGGTACGTTGAGAATGCAAACAAAAAGCTTTCAAATGCGAATATACATATTGAATGCTTTGAGGAAAAATCAGAGTAATAATTTTGGGCGGAGGTGCGGAGATGTCCAGAGTGAACACATACATTATTACTAAGGACGGGGAGCAAGTTGAATTTACTCTGGACGTTTCAGACAGAAAACGCTGGGCTTTGGCGGCAAGAGAGGGCAGGCTGACCGTTCGGGTATCGAAGGGGTATAATGCTGCACAGGTCAGAGAATTTATTGAAAACAATATCGAGTGGATACATTCGGCGATCAGTAAAACCGCTGAAAAAAGCGGTATGCCGTACAGGTATGAGGACGGCGAGGTCATACGACTGCTGGGTGAAAGGCTTACCGTAAGTTTTGTGAACTCCGACAGATATTTCAAGCCGAGAATTTCCGAGGGGAAGCTTTTGGTGTCGGTATGTGATCAGTGTGACAGGGAATATGCTGCCGGGGAGATTGGCGGTTTTATATTTTCCCTTGCGGAAAAAGAGGTAAGGGAGAGTATGGACAGGCTCACAAAAAATATGGGTCTTATGCCTAAAAAGGTAACGCTCAAATCTATGACCGCAAGCTGGGGCAGGTGCAGCTCCGACGGAAATATCTCGATAAACTACAAGGTCATAACCTATTCAAAACGTCATATCGATTATGTCTGCATTCACGAGCTTGCTCATCTTAAATATATGAACCACAGCGTCGAGTTCTGGTCACTGGTTGAAAAATACTGTCCGGGCTGGCGGGAAATAAGAGAGAGCATGAGGTAAATTAACAATACGCAGGATAATGTTCCTGAATTGAAATGGTTGCAAATTCTGCGGTAATATGATATACTCATATCAGACCTGTTTAATAACCTCCGAAGCACTGTCTAACTTGTCGTTTTGTCAGCGGATCTTGCTTGAAGTTTCTGCGTTATTCGGTATTTCTCCGATTATTAAACAGGTCTGTCAAAAAAATTGACGGCGGTAAATTCCGCTCGAACGGAGGTAAATTTATGAAAAATATCCCTGTGGTCAAGCTGGGTATTGTAGCGGTTTCCAGAGACTGTTTTCCGAAATCGCTGTCAGAGCAAAGAAGAATCAGAGTCTGTCAGGAGTATGCTAAATACGGTGATATTTACGAATGTCCCACGGTCGTTGAGAACGAGAGGGAAATGCTGGAGGCTCTTTCACAGCTAAGCGAGGCGGGCTGTAATGCTTTGGTGGTTTATCTGGGTAACTTTGGTCCTGAGAGCAGCGAGGTACTGCTGGCTAAAAACTTTGAGGGACCTGTTATGTTCGCGGCAGCTGCCGAAGAACCTTGCGGCAGAGAGCTTGTTGACAGCAGAGGTGACGCTTACTGCGGCATGCTCAATGCAAGCTACAATCTTGCTCTGAGAAATGTTAAGGCATACATACCCGAATATCCCGTAGGTACGCCGGACGAGGTCGCAAAGATGATAAGCGGGTTTGTTCCCGTTGCGGCGGCTGTTATAGGACTGAGAAATCTGAAGGTCATCACTTTTGGTCCTCGTCCGCAGGACTTTCTTGCCTGCAATGCTCCTATTAAACAGCTTTACAATATGGGCATTGAGATCGAGGAAAATTCGGAACTGGATCTGTTTGAGTCCTTTAACAAACATGCTGGGGACGAGAGGATTTCAGCGGTAATTGCCGATATGGAAAAGGAGCTCGGAGCCGGGAATAAAATGTCGGGTATTCTGCCAAGACTGGCTCAGTATGAGCTTACTCTGCTTGACTGGGCTGAGGCTCACAAGGGTTCAAGAGATTATGTTGCGTTTGCAAACAAGTGCTGGCCTGCATTCCAGACGCAGTTCGGATTTGTGCCTTGCTATGTGAATTCACGTCTTACCGCACAGGGTATTCCTGTTGCCTGTGAGGTTGATATTTACGGCGCGGTAAGCGAATATGTGGGTATATGTGTTTCAGGCAGGCCCGTTACGCTGCTTGATATAAACAATTCCGTCCCTACGGACATTTATAACGAGGAGATCGCAGGGAAGTATCCCTACACGCTTAAGGACACGTTTATGGGATTTCACTGCGGAAATACTTCGTCCTGTCTTGTATGTGAACCTGAGATGAAGTACCAGAGAATTATGAAGAGAAATCTTGAGCCTGACGGCGAGCCTAATATTTCAAGAGGTACGATAGAGGGCGATATTAAAGCGGGGGATATTACATTCTTCCGTATTCAGTCTACGGCGGACGCGAAGCTGAGAGGATATATTGCACAGGGCGAGGTGCTTCCTGTGGGAACGCGTTCATTTGGCTCTATCGGTATTTTTGCAATTAATGAAATGGGAAGATTTTACCGTCATGTGCTTATAGAGAAGAATTATCCTCATCACGGAGCGGTTGCGTTCGGACATTACGGCAAGGCTATCCATTCGGTGATGACGTATTTGGGAATGACGGATATAGGCTTCAATCAGCCGAAGGGAATGATGTACCCGACAGAGAATCCGTTCAGTGAATAAATAAGCGGAAAACAAAAAGGCGCGGGTCGAGGGGCGAGTATCCCCCGCAGGTCAAGGGCAGCGCCCTTGTCGCCTCCGCAGAGGCGAAACACTCCATACCTACGGTACGAGATCGCCAAAAAAAAGCGAACTAATGAGAAGCTCCAAAGGCGGCGTGCAGAAAATAAATCTTAACCGAATAAAAAGAAAGACGGCGCACAAAATCGGTAAACCCGAAAATGTGCGCCGCCTGCAATTTTACAGCAAATTCCGTTTAGGAATTTGCGCATTAAAATTGCTATGCCGACGTCAGGAGGCATACTCCCGCAGTACTTATCTTTACGAACTGAATTTATAATGACCGCTGATTTATACGGAGTGTTCGTTACTCGGGCTTTTCCTATCGCATATCATTATAAATTCCGTCCGTGCGGATTGTTCCTGCGGGGGTATGCCTCCTGACGTCGGCATAGTGCTTTGAAATGCGCTACGCTGTTCAAAGCACGGCGGCGCACATCTATCGGGTTTGATAGGTTGTGCGCCGTCTTTCTTTTTGTTCGGTTTAGAGTTATTTTCTGTGCGCCGCCTTGTGGGAACTTTTCTGTTGTTTGTTCTACGCTGCTGATTTTGTGCTTCTCATTTTGGAGATTTCGCCTCTGCGGAGGCGACAAGGGGCTCCTCGCCCCTTGACCCTCGCAAGCCCTCTGGCGGCGGGCTTGACCCTCCGCTTTTTAACTCACGCCATAGTTTTATGTTGGCTTTTCATTTTGCTCCGCTGGGCGGCTTTTGCTTTTGTTTTATATTTTTGTAACGCCTATGGTTACTTTTTCGCCGTTTATATCCCACTCCTTAGAGTTCGTTGCTGCGCCGATCTTTATCTCGTCCGCAAGCACGTCGGTACATATCTCGGCTCTGTTCTTTTCTACAAGCTCAGCTATCTTATCATTGCCCGATATGCTCAGGACAATGTGGTCCATTACCTCAAAGCCCGCTTCCTTACGCATTGTCTGGACTTTGCTGATGACCTCTCTTACATAGCCCTCTTCGATAAGCTCCTCTGTGAGCGTTGTACAGATAGCTACAGTTGTATTTCCCTCTGTGAGCGTATAGAAACCGTCCCTTTGCTCGGATTCGATAAGGACGTCGTCCTTGCTGAGAGAGATCTCGCCTGTGGAGATCGTAAGCTTAAGCTCTCCCGTTTCAGTAAGCTCGTTCATTGCTTTATGTCCGTCAAGCTGAGAAAGGAGATTTCTTATCTCGCCTAAGAACTTTCCGTACTTCGGTCCGAGAGTTTTAAGCTGAGGCTTGAACTTATAGTCGATATATGCCGATACGTCGTCGGAGAACTCCACGCTCTTCATGTTGAGCTCGTCTCTGATTATGTCAACGTAGTAGCTGTCAAGCGCGTGGTCTGCTGCAACGTACATTACGCTCAGCGGCTGACGGTTCTTGAGATTTGCGCCGTTTCTTGCGGAACGTCCCAGAACTACGATGTCGAGTACTTCGTCCATATCGGATTCAAGCTTTAAGTCTATCATACTTTCGTCCGCTGCGGGGAAGTCGCACAGGTGAATGCTCTCGGGGGCTGCGCTGTCCACGGAACGTACCATATTCTGATAGATAGCCTCTGTGATGAAAGGTACCATTGGAGCGGCGCACTTGCTGACGGTTACAAGGGCTGTGTAAAGGGTCATATACGCATTTATCTTGTCCTGGGACATACCCTGTACCCAGTATCTTTCACGTCCGCGTCTTACATACCAGTTGGACATATCGTCTACAAAATCCTGCATTGCTTTTGCCGCTTCGGGAATTCTGTAATTTTCAAGATTGTTGTCAACGGACTTTATCATTGAATTCATTTTGGACAGCAGCCACTTATCCATAACGGACAGCTTATCGTATTCGATAGTATGCTTTGTGGGATCAAAGCTGTCGATGTTTGCATAGAGGATATAGAATGCGTAGGTATTCCAAAGCGTGCCCATAAACTTTCTCTGACCCTCTGTAACTACCTTTCCGTGGAACTTGTTAGGAAGCCATGGAGCTGAGTTGGTGTAGAAATACCACCTGATAGCGTCCGAGCCGTGGGCTGCAAGAGCCTCGAAGGGGTCTACTGCGTTGCCCTTTGACTTGGACATCTTCTGTCCGTTTTCGTCCTGGACAAGTCCCAGTACGATAACGTTCTTGTAAGGCGCTTTGTCGAAGATAAGGGTGGAAATTGCCAGCAGAGAATAGAACCAGCCTCTTGTCTGGTCAACCGCTTCGGAAATAAAGTCCGCAGGGAACTGCTCCTCGAAAAGCTCCTTGTTCTCAAACGGATAGTGGTGCTGTGCGAAAGGCATTGAGCCTGAGTCGAACCAGCAGTCGATAACCTCGGGGACTCTCTTCATCTGCTTGCCGCAGTGAGGGCACTTTATGGTAACTGCGTCGATATAGGGTCTGTGTAGTTCGATCTCCTCGGGGCAGTTGTCGGACATTGCTTTCAGTTCCTCAATAGAGCCGATAGAATGCTTATGACCGCACTCGCATTCCCAGATATTAAGGGGAGTTCCCCAGTATCTGTTTCTTGAAATACCCCAGTCCTGAACGTTTTTCAGCCAGTCGCCGAAACGTCCCGAGCCTATGCTTTCAGGTATCCAGTTAATAGTGTTGTTATTTGCAATCAGCCTGTCCTTAACGTCGGTCATTTTGATGAACCAAGTTTCCCTTGCATAGTAAATAAGTGGGGAATTACATCTCCAGCAGTGCGGATATTCATGCTCAAACTTTGGAGCGTCAAAGAGCTTGCCCTCGGCGTCGAGATCCTTGATGACCTCGGGGTCTGCGTTCTTTACGAAAAGTCCTGCATAGGGAGTTTCCTCGGTCATTTCGCCCTTGCCGTTTACGAACTGGACGAAAGGCAGATCGTATTTCTTTCCTACCTTGGAGTCGTCCTCGCCGAATGCGGGAGCGATATGAACGATACCCGTACCGTCGGACATTGTTACATAGCTGTCGCAGGTCACGAAATGAGCCTTTTTGCCTTGCTTTTCAGCGGACTTGGCTGTACATTCAAACAGCGGAACATACTCCGTATATTCAAGGTCCTTACCCTTATAAGTCTCGATGACCTCGTAAGCCTCCTCGCCGTCCTTTGCAAGCTTGCCGAGAACGTTATCAAGCAGAGCCTGAGCCATAATGTATGTTTTACCGTCGCAGGCTTTTACTCTGCAATAGGTCTCGTCGGGATTTACGCAGAGAGCAACGTTTGAGGGCAGAGTCCATGGGGTAGTCGTCCATGCGAGGAAGTAAGCACCCTCGTTTTTAAGCTTGAAGCGGACTACTGCCGAACGCTCTTTAACAAGCTTATAACCCTGCGCTACCTCGTGAGAGGAAAGGGGAGTACCGCAGCGGGGACAGTATGGGACGATCTTAAAGCCCTTGTAGAGCAGACCCTTGTCGTATATCTGCTTTAAAGCCCACCATTCGGACTCGATAAAGCTATTGTCATAGGTAACATACGGGTTATCCATATCAGCCCAGAATCCGACTGTACCTGAGAAATCCTCCCACATACCCTTATACTTCCATACGGACTCCTTACATTTTGTGATAAAAGGCTCAAGGCCGTATTCCTCTATCTGCTCCTTTCCGTCAAGCCCCAGAAGCTTTTCGACCTCAAGCTCAACAGGCAGACCATGAGTATCCCAGCCTGCTTTTCTGGGAACTTTATAGCCTTTCATAGTGCGGTATCTGGGTATCATATCCTTGATAGCGCGGGTAAGAACGTGACCTATATGAGGCTTGCCGTTAGCCGTCGGAGGTCCGTCGTAGAATACATAGCTTTCACCCTGTTTGCGTGTGTCAATGCTTTTCTCAAATATTTTGTTTTCTTTCCAGAAGCTTTCGACTTCCTTTTCTCTCTGAACAAAGTTCAGGTTGGTGTCGACCTTTTTGTACACGAGAAATCATTCCTTTCCAATAATATTCGTAAATTCAGGCAACAAAAAAAGCTTTCGTTCCGAAAACCGGAACGAAAGCGCACTTTCGCATTAAACCACCCGTTTTACTGCATACGATAATATGCGTTCCCCGTAACGCAGGAAAAGCGTCGGAACATACTTGCGCCTGTAAAAGCAAGCTCTTTCCGTTCCGCAGCTCGGGAGTGATATTCAACCGCAAGCTAATCACACCGCACTCACACTGTCTGCGGTTCGCTGAGCCTTTCGCATAGCGGTCTACTGTCTCCGTCACAGCTTTTACAATATATACGCTTATTATATCACCGTCTTTTAATTTTGTCAAGAGCGAAAATTGTTTTTACACGCAAATCAATTTTCACCAATCACTCTCAAAATGGAGTGAGAATCAATCAA
>CAYNPW010000005.1:0-64620 GCA_964399215.1 uncultured Ruminococcus sp.
AAATGGCGCAAAATAGGGCGTATATCGGTGTCATCTTTTTGGTGGCAGAGATACAACAGATTAGCATCTGATAAAGAAGCTTTTAAAAGCAGTTTCTTACGATAGGGAACTAGCTGTGAAAATCCCGAACTTGTTATGGAAAATTATAAACAAGGACTTGCGCTTATCAACAGTAAAAAGCATTATGATGAATATGCAGAAAGCGTTTTTTTCACAGTTGTGTGACAAGATAACAAAACAGATACAAGAGAAGAAATATGTAATATGATCGAAAAACATTTCAATTTAATGAAATAAACCGTGGCAAATTTCATTAACAAAAATAATAACGCCATAGTACTTGTGACAAAGTCATGAATACTATGGCGTTATTATTTTGCGACATGCCTAAGTTAACCCTCTTTTTTGATAATAACAAAGCCTTGCCTTACGAATTATTTGTTAGATATTTATTATAATGCTCATATCTTAACATTCATTAAAATTATTGTCTCTGTTTTCAATAAAACTAGAAACAGCTTTAAAGAAAATTATCAAAAATAATTGCAATTATATTTAAAAAGTTGTATAATAAATGTATAATTTCTGAGCGGAGGTAGGAACAATGAACCGCAAAAATATTGCTGTGTGCGTTACAGGATATGATTGGGAATATGAAAGCCGCGTTGTTGACGGAATGTATAAACGCTGTCAGGAACTTGATATTAACCTGCTGGTTTTTGCTACGCTGCTTGTACGCCCCGAACTGAATTCAGACAGAGTTCTTCCAAAGGAAACAATACTGGGTGAAATTGAGCTTTTTAATCTTATAAATTACGATATGCTGGACGGAATAGCTATCTTGGGCGACTCAATGATACAGGAGGACGTCATATATAAAATCGGCCAAAAAGCGTCGGAGCATAATATTCCCGTTGTTAATATAAACGATCCTACCCACAAGCTGAAATATAACGTTATCCTCAGTGATAAAACCGCTATGGAAACTATTGTCACTCATCTTATAGAGGAACATAATATTACTAAAATAAACTTTATCGGAGGTTTCCCCGGAAATCTTCAGACTGAGGAAAGACTGTCCGCTTACAAAAAAGTGCTTAGAGCCCATAATATTCCCATAGAAGAAAACAGGATAGCTTACGGCGAATTCTGGCTGAAATCCGCCGAATGCACAGAGGAGTTTATGAAGACTGAGGATAAGCCGCAGGCGATAGTCTGCGCCAGCGACGCTATGGCGATCTTCAGCATGGAAAGACTGAAAAAACTAGGTTACAGAATTCCTGAGGACGTTATAGTCACCGGCTTTGACGGAATCAAGGATTGTGAAATGTATACGCCGCTGATGACTACCGTAAGACGCGCGTTTTCATCTGCCGGAAGCAGAACGGTAGACATTATGCGAGATGTCTGGGAAGGAAGATCAGTCAGCGAAATCAATTATGTGGAGTGCGAACTGCTTAAAAGACAATCCTGCGGCTGTCAGAAAAAATCCGATCATGTAGATTTCTATAAATTAATGCACAGCACAAATAACAGATACAAGGAATTCAATACCTATCTTCTGGAACTGAACAGTAAGTTTGCAACCGCCCAAACCAGTACGGAGCTTTACGGCAGCACTATCAAGGGCGCAAAATTCTTTGGTCTTAAAAAGCTTTATATATGCATAAATTCAAATATAAGAGAACGTTTTTGCAGTATTGACGATGAATTGGATCGGTCCTTTAAAGAGCTGTCTGAAAACGTGGTATCTATGGTGCAGTATGGTCACGAGGTTCCGATCGGGTATGAATTTCCGGCAAGACAGCTTGTCCCGGAAAGCTTTCTCGACTGCGATAAGCCGGCATTTATGGCATTTTCCCCCATTTACTTCAAAAACAGCTTCCTTGGTTACCTTGCCTATGAGCCTTCAAAGATCGAGGGCTGCGGCGATCTGTTCGGATCATGGACCACTTCGATCTCTAACAATGCAGGCTGTTTCTATATGAACAACGAGTTGGAATATCTGGTAGCAAAGCTCGACAGTCTTAATGTTCGAGATCCTCTGACCTGCCTTTACAACAGACGCGGAATGGTGCGGTACGGCGAAGCTCTTATCAAGCAGGCGAAAAACAACTCGGGCACAGTAGCAATAATCTGCGCGGATATAGATAATCTAAAGCCTATAAATGACAAATACGGTCACGAGGCAGGAGACATTGCTATAACTAAAACTGCGGAGGCTATACTCAATTCGATGCCAAAAGGAAGCGTATGCACCAGAACGGGCGGAGATGAATTCTGCGTAATACTCAGCGGAGCAGAAGAAGCAGAGGTGCGGTATGCAATAGAGAGAGTCGGTGAAATATTGGAGCAATACAACAACACCAGTGGTCTTCCTTTTAAAGTAGCCTGCTCCTGCGGATACCATATTGTCAATAACCAAAATATAGGTTATATGGATGAAATGGTCAAATTAGCCGATAAAGAAATGTACAAGGTCAAGGCTGCTAAAAAGACCGCTAGAAAGTAGTGAAGCAGAACAAAAATGAAAGCCGTTAAGCAGCCACAACTATATCACGCTTTCGTAATGAGAGATCAGATAGAGCAGGTGTTTTATGATGTTGTCAAATATTTGCTTGGTATCGGCGAGATAAGCGGTGAAAATCTTTTCATAGACGGCACTAAAATTGAAGCTAATGCTGATAGATATTCTGAAGCCGTAGTTTTGCTTTAACACCCCGAATGCTCCCTCCGCCTGTATACTCCTGTCTTTTGTACAGTTCTGCTTGTATGGACAACCCTCGCTAGATTTCTTTGCAGGGGCAGCAAAAACATCAAAGCCGAGATGCTTTTGATTGGGCTTGCGTACAACATAAAGAAGCTTTCTGCAAAGATTTCGGGAAAACGGCTGGGAATTTCGCTTTTTAAGCTGAATACGGCGTAGATTTGGCAAATTTGATCAACATAAAAAAGCCCTGTTTTGCGGCAGGGCTTGGTTCGGTATTGGCTGATTTTCGGCTCGATATTACAATTTATGATATTTAGGATTTTGAAGTGATAATTTTTGGGGGCTGTTGCGGGGTGCAACAGCCCCCTCCGTGATTTGGACAGTATTCTATGACTGAATCGGAAAACCGGTAAAATGTAAAAGCTTCCTGCAAGGATATCACTTTCTCAAACGTATTATTAGTGAAAACCAATTAAGAGCCGCCGCTCCCCTTGCGGTCTGCTCTGAAAAGGGGTGGTTTTATGTCAATTCAGAATTGTGATAATGATTCATCGGATTTTTCTGCTGTTTATTCACGCTATTTCGATATGGTCTATCGTATCTGTTTTATGTACTTTAACGGAAATAAAGCTGATACCGAGGACGCTGTACAATCCGTGTTTATGAAATATCTACAGAATTATACGGATTTTCAAAGCGAGGATCATCGTTACAGCAAAAAACACCTGTAAAAGCGTCCTCAGATTGGCAAGACGGAAAAATATCAGCATACATAATGTGCAGGATCAGTCTGTTGGATTTCAGTACGGAGAAGTCCTCGACGCTGTTATGAGACTTCCGGATAAAGAAAAAATGGCAGTCTACTTATGCTACTACGAGGACCTGACAGCTTCACAGATCGCGCAAATAATGAAATGCAGAGAAAATACGGTGTATTCATATCTTCACAGGGCAAGAAAGAAATTACAGAAAACTTTAGGAGAGTGAGCGCAATGGCAGATAATAAAAAGGCTAACGATAACGGCTTGAAAGATATTATCCGCAGTGAGTTCGGTAAAATTCACGCTGATGAAAACGTCAAAGCGCAAATTCTGAAAGGCTTGACGGGTGATACTATGAAAACAGATAAAAGAGAAGGATTTATAACTACAACGGGAAATGCGGAAAATAATGAAAAAGCTATAATTAAGGAGACAAACAAAGACGGTAAGGCAAAAGTTGCGCCGAGAGGACGTATTGCTGCAGCAGCGGCAGCTGTTGTATTCTGCTTGGGATGCGGAGCGTTTTTGCTGAAGAACAGGGATCTACCCGATAAAGAAAATGCTAACGCAAGCAGCGCTGCATATGCGGCGGACAGCAGTTCGGGTAATATAGAAAATGTGGAATTTAACGGATATTTTGACGAGGACGCTTATACGGTGTATGACAAATTCGGACTGTCTTCCGAAATATGGAGATTGTCAAATGGCAAATTTTTGGTAAAACAGAGCGAAAATTTTAAAACTAATACCGATGAAGTTTACGATTATATCATTTACAACGGAGAAACAAATTCCATTGAAAGCGTTCTGCAAATTAGCGGAGAACGAAATGTCCGGGTTTACGATAATGGTTTTGCTGTTAAATCTGTAATGTCTGTCGCAGAAATGGAAGCAGAAACTGCTCATTTGGAGTTTTACGATTTTAACTGCGAGCTTGTGAACGCTTTTGATTTTGACATAAGCTCAGTAACGGAGGACGGCATTAATCAGACTATTGAAGGAACGGAAGTATCTCATGACGGACAAAATCTGTTTATTCTGGCAAATGTAATGAAAAATGATATTTTCACAGGAAACAGGATTTACGAAGTCACAGCGGATGGAAAAACGTCTGTTATGTGCGATACGGAAGAGAAGTCTCAGGAAAATCAAATTATAAAGATCAGCGATATTTATCCCTCGAACGACGGTAAGTCGCTCTATTTTGACGGCTTTTCTTATTATGATAATAACAGCGACGCTTGGAAATTGATCTTGGGCGGCTTTAACACATCAAGCGGAGATGTGAACCAAGCAGAGGGCTTTTTTGATTGCGCATATAACAGCTCACATTCTGTGATGATGAGAAGCGATAAGTTATATGATTTCAGCTGTACCGAAGCAAGTTTTACTGTCTTGTCAAGGAAAGATGATAATGGAAATTCTACTATCGGTATAAGCGATTATGGTTACGATGTCGAAAAGGAAGATGACAGATTTTCAGACATTGCCGACGGATTTTATGTATCCTACGGCGGAAAATACATTATAATGACGCAAAGCATTTGTAATGAGGAGGATATTGTTACTGATTCCTATATTGTCGTTTACGAGGCTGACGGCTTTAATGAGATCTACAGAGAATACGTAGAGGGTTCGCTAAAAGTAACGGTAAACGACACAGTACTTTTCGATGAGAATACCGGGGATTTGTGTCTGTATTTAGAAAATCTCGGAGATGATCACCAGAAAAGCGGTGTATATACGGCAAATGTGTTTGGCAACGAATACTCTAATTTCGGGATAATACAAACCGTCACAGACAATAACTCTGACGTGTACAACGATACAGCGGCTACTACCACAACGCCTGCTACGCCGCCAGAGGATATTTCAGACGAAATTCAGGACATGATATATGATCGGGAGAATACCAATAAAGAAGAAGAGCCTGAAAGTAAAAAAGAACCGTCAGTCACAACGGTTACTAAGATTCTATAACAATGATAGCTTTGCCGTACAGTAAACTGAAAAGCTGCGGAGAAACCATTATCTCCGCAGCTTTTATTTTTATAATCATTGTCGTGGGATTTTATCCCATTACGACCTCAACCTCGTGGCTCGTACCCTTTTCAAATACAGGGAGAACGTTGCCGTTTACCTTAACGCCGTCAACAGTAACGGATTTTATACCCTTTGAAACGTGATCGGGATTCTTTACTGTGATATTGTATGTATTGTCACGGAACTTTCTTGTGAGCTTGAAGCCGTCCCACTCAGCAGGGATAGACGGGTCTATCATAAGTCCGTCGTATGCAGGGATACAGCCCAGAATGAACTGCGAAACAGCTACAAAGTTCCAAGCCGCCGTACCCGTCAGCCATGAGTTTTTAGCCTCGCCGTGTCTGCCTGCGTCCTTACCTGCGATCATCTGAGCATAAACGTACGGTTCGGTTCTGTGGAGGTCTGAAATATCCTCGAGATATGCGGGAGCTATCTTTGAATAGTATTCAAACGCCTGATCTCCTCTGCCTATCGTAGCTTCAGCGCAGATTATCCACGCATTGTTATGACAGAAGATACCTGCGTTCTCCTTATATCCTGCGGGATATGTGGAGATCTCGCCGTATTCCTTGTAGTACTTTGTGAATGCAGGATTGTTAAGCACAAGTCCGTACTTGGAGTCAAGATACTTCTTAACGCTGTTCATTGTAAGAATATCCTTGCCCGACTCCTTGCCGAGACCGCCCATAACTGCGAAGCCCTGAGGTTCGATGAATATCTTTCCCTCCTCACACTCGTGAGAGCCTACCTTATTACCGAAATCGTCATATGCTCTTAAGAACCATTCGCCGTCCCAGCCGTATTCCATTGTGTTTGCGTTCATTGTCTTGACAGCCTCGTCAGCCTTTGCCGCCTCGTCGTCAAGTCCCTTGTATTTGCAGAGTGCAACGTACTCAGGTCCGATGTAGGACATCATTGCAGCAACCATTACTGACTCTGCCACACGGCTGAACTTCTCCTCGCCGTACTTAGGCGAAGTGTATGTCTGGAAGCTCTCACCCGGTGTGTCGGAGTGACAGCTCAGGTTGAGACAGTCGTTCCAGTCAGCTCTCATAGCCAGCGGCAGACCGTGTGGACCTACGAACTTAGCAACGTGCCAGAATGACTGCTTTAAGTGGTGCATCATTGTCTGAGCCTTGCTCTCGTCGTTGTCGTAAGGAACCATTTCGTCGAGAATTGAGTAGTCGCCTGTTTCCTTTATGTACTGCGCAGTTGAAAGTATCATCCACAGCGGGTCGTCGGAGAAGTCTCCGCCGATCTCGTCGTTACCCTTCTTGGTAAGAGGCTGATACTGGTGATAACATCCGCCGTCCTCAAGCTGAGTAGCCGCAAGATCGAGAATTCTCTCTCTTGCTCTCTCAGGTATCTGGTGTACAAAGCCCAGCAGATCCTGATTGGAGTCTCTGAAGCCCATACCTCTGCCGATACCGCTCTCAAAATAAGAAGCTGAACGAGACATATTGAAAGTTACCATACACTGATACTGGTTCCAGATATTTACCATTCTGTTAAGCTTGTCGTCGGCAGTTTCAACATGGTACTGTGAAAGCAGAGCGTTCCATGTTTCTTTAAGCTCGGCAAGAGCCTTGTCAGCCTTTTCTGCGGTATTCATAGCCTCGATCATCTCATAAGCCTTTGACTTGTTCATAGAACCGTCAGCGTTCCACTTGTCAGCGCCGTTCTCAACATATCCGAGAACAAATACGAGTGTCTTTTCCTCGCCTGCGTCAAGAGTAATATCGAGACAGTGAGAAGCGATAGGGGACCAGCCGTCCGCTACGGAGTTGCTTGGCTGTCCTGCAATAACGGTCTGAGGATTTTCAAAGCCGTTGTAAAGTCCCATAAAGCTTTCTCTGTCGGTGTCAAAGCCGCAGATATCAGCGTTTACGGTGTAGAATGCAAAGTGGTCGCGTCTCTCCTTGTACTCTGTCTTATGATAAAGAGTAGAGCCTTCTATCTCTACTTCGCCTGTGTTGAAGTTTCTCTGGAAGTTTGTGGAGTCGTCCTGAGCGTTCCACAGACACCACTCAATGAAAGAAAACAGCTTAAAGCTCTTCTTTTCGGAAGCTGTGTTCTTGAGAACAACCTTCTGAACTTCTCCGTTGTAGTTCTGAGGAACGAAGAATGTTACCTCAGCCGCAACGCCGTTTCTTTCGCCTTTGATAACAGTATATCCCATACCGTGGCGGCAGGAATAGCTGTCAAGGTCTTTCTTCACAGGGCTCCAGCCGGGTGACCAGATGTCGCCGTTATCGTTGATGTAAAAGTATCTTCCGCCCATATCAACCGGAACATTGTTGTAGCGGTAACGGGTAATTCTTCTGAGTCTTGCGTCCTTGTAAAAGTGATAGCCTCCCGCTGTGTTGGATATAAGGGAGAAGAACTCCTGAGTGCCCAGATAGTTTATCCATGGGTAAGGGGTTCTGGGGTTTGTGATGACGTATTCCTTGTTTACGTCGTCGAAAAATCCGAATTTCATCAAATTTTCCACCTTTCCTGTGATTTTGGTTTATATAAAATTAATTGCTTAATTAATTTCCGTTAGTTATTGTTAGGGTACTGCCCCGTATATTCGCCGTCTGTATAAGTGACCTTTACAGGTATGCCGTCTCGGATCGTTACGGTATGATCTCCGTCAATGTCGAAATCCTTAAGAATTTCGTTCAGACGTTCAGTGTATTCGCCCTCGCTGTTCTTGTCATAATCGCCGTCGGGAACGGTTTTTCCCTCTGTTTCCATATCGGCGGTAAGGGTTGCCGCAGCGGTAAAAACAGTCTTAGCCATACTGTCGGCGTATAACTGAGAGGAATCAATATCATAACCGTCTGAGGAGGTTTCTTCATCAATGCCCGAAAACAGATACTTTTTACCGTCATAGACAACAGTCACCTTTGCAGGAAGTTCAAAATCGGGTTCGTCCTCAGGAATTAAAGTAATTTCAAGCTCTATGTAAACGCTGCCGTCAGACGCGTCTGTAACGCTGACGCTTTCGTCGTTAAATGTGACTGATGCAGCCGCCTGATCCTCGCCGTCGACCATTTCAGACATATAGGTTTCTTCGGCAAATCCCTCGGTCATAAGCTCTGCGGCTTTGGAATATTCCGCATTGCTCATATATTCTGTCCACTTTGTAATGCAGTCCTTTGCGCCCGTTATGAACTCGTCAGCGGTATTGTCCGAAGTGCCTTTTGCCTCCTCGGACGGTTCGCTTTCCTCGATATAGCTGGATGCTACGCTTTCGTCTACTATAACGGTCGAGGCGACGCTGTCCACGCTGTCGGTGTTTTCTTCGGACTTTTGTACCTCGTTTTCCGCCGCTTGGGAGTCTGCGTCTACGTGACCCGGAGCGTTTTGACTTTCCTCCTCGATCTCACTGCAGGCGCAAAGTCCTATGCAGAGAACGGAGCATATGACCGCCAAAAGTTTTTTCATCGCTATCTCTCCTTTTATTTTTTGTTGGTTATTTATTTGAAAAACTGCTTTCCTCGTAAATAGCGGAATTAAAGTAATACCTGACTGTCACAGGCGTGCAGTACAGCTCCGCGTCCTCGTAGCCGCCGTACTCGGAATCAACAACAAGGCGGTAAACCTCGTTATCGGTATGAACGTCCGATACGGTACCCTGTTTAAGCTCATTGTATTTCGTTTTTGGAATTACAAGAAGTATGTATTCACCCTTGTCCTCAAATCCCAAATAAAAAGTATTTCCGTTAGTCTGACAGAGAACGTATTCCGCCGCCGTGACCTCGCGGACATTGTTCAGATCATCGGTTATATTATGTATGGCAAGAAATTTGCTTGAACCTGTCCAAATGATTATAAATGCAGCGAATATCGTCATCATAAACTGATATATCGAGCCTTTTATGCCCTTCCACGTCTTGAACACCGCAATTACAAAGACTATGAATATCCCCAGAATTATCACCATTGCGGTAACGTTCGAGTGAAGATACTGTTCCACGGTCTTACGTCCGCCCAGCAGATCGGAATGCTTTTTCGAGTAGCTTGTTACTTCCATAGCCAGCATACACACCAAGGCAAATACTGCAAAAAACGCAGTCCACTTGCGGCCTTCGCGGCGGTCCTCGCGCAATTTTTCAAATTGTTTTTTTATATTCGGATCCATTCAGATTACCCCTCTCTGAAATTTTTTCTGTGAAAAATTATTCTATTCTGTAAAAAATCTCTGCCAACACTTAAAGGTCTGACCCTTTTTAAGCTCTGTATAACCCGATACCTCGCGGGGCAGACTGAGATTAGGCGCGTTGATAAGCGCAGTCATAGGCTCTGGACAGAAATACCCCTTTTCGCCCTCGTCGTTCCACATATTCCAGAATTTAAATTCCTTTGAGACTTCGTTGCATATAACATGTCCGTTTGCCGTATCGGTAATAACTGAGCCATAGAAAGGTTTGCCCTTATAGGTATTCATTTCAGCCTTGTACATATCGTTTTCAATTATCTGACCTGTGGGGACTTTTGTTCCGTTTTTATATTCTAAATCCCAGTCAGTGAGAGGATAGAACTTTTCATCTGAAATAAATCTGTCTGTAAGTCCGCATTTTTCGCCTATTGGAACGCACATTCTCATAGTGCTTTCCTGACCTCCGCCGCACATAGGAGCGTTAAGACAGGTATGCGTGCAGATCGAAACAGGCAGAGCCTTATCGCTGTTATCGGTAAGATATATCTCCTGAAGAAGTCCGTTTGCAGACAGCGTGAATGTGTACGAGATTTTAAAATCCACAGGAAAATACTTGTACATCTCGTCCTCTTCATTAAAGGTATAGCTTGTGACCAGCACGCATTTTCCGTCCTCCTCTGAATAACATTCAATGTCGTGTTCTCTCAGGTGTACCCAGCCGTGGAGGTGATTATCGAATTTAGTTTCGTTTACAGGCAGATGATATTCTCCGTCGGAGGTCTTTACAAGACCTCTGTCAAAACGGTTGGGAAGATAAAGGGTAGGCAGTCCCCACACCTCACGCTGACCGTTGATAGTCTCAGCGGTAACCTCTTTTCTGTATCTAAAGACCTCAATATCGTTCTCGTCATCGTGAAGTCTCAGTACGGCGGCGCCCATTGCGGGGGCGATTACAGCCGTATATTTACCCGACTGCATTTTTACGCAGTTTGCACCTTTGAAACTGAAATTTAGACTTATTTTGTTGATATTATTCACTGCTAAAACTCCTTATACAAAAAAATTATAGGTAAAATTGCATAAATTCCTTAAACGATTATATTCAATTTATTATAACATAATTAATAAAATTTGTCTAGTGTTTTCAACCGTTTTTTACACTTTTTAATAAAGATTTTTTTCTTATGAGCAGAAATCGGAAAAAATTTTGATCGCCTGATATTTTTTTCGTATAATTTTTGCAAAAGGGACAATAATACTTACAGCAAACAGAAAGGAATGATAAATATGCTGGACAGAATAGCGCTTGCGCTGCTTATCATAGGCGGTATTAACTGGGGACTAATCGGTATTTTCGGCTTTGACCTTGTTGCGTTCATCTTCGGAGGACAAGCTGCGGTAATGTCGAGAATTATCTACACTCTTGTTGCGGTATCCGCGCTTTGGTGCATTTCTTTGTTTTTCAAGGAAAGAGAATTACTGCCGGGATAATACCGAATCAGGCAAAAGCTTCGGAAAGGATTTCCGAAGCTTTGGAAAGGAAGTCTGTTTTCGGACTGATTAAAGGCACGGGTTTGCGAAATAAGGTTCGGGAAAGATTATTCTGTTTTTGCAATTTTGAGAATATCTTAATTAACAAGGACAAATTAATCACAGACTTCCTTTCCAAAGCTCCGGCAAAACAATGATCGGTAATATGTATCTGCACAGAGGACAATATTAAAATTTGAACTGAAGGCAACATATTTGAGTTAATTACAATAACAAATTTAAGCTGGTTTTAGTTAAAGCTCAAAATCTGTGTGCGAAGTGGTTATTTTATGTAATTGTTTTTGTGCAGACTGCCGAATTTATTCGGAAAATGCAATTTGCTTGCAACTTTTTCTTGACTTATGAACTAAAAAAGGTTATAATTTAATTGATGTTAAGGATATTGAACAATATTTGTTTGATTTAACATCCGTTTTGTTGTCTCCTTTCTTTTGTTCTACACATAGTTTTTTTATTTTATTTTCTGCCGGGCACCGTTGCTCGGCACTTTTTTTGTTCTTTTATACATTATTTTCAAAATACGAACATTTTTGAGCCACGTTCAGCTTGTCGAAAAAGCGCTGCCGTAAATTAAAACAAAGAATCAAGAGCGACTCCGAAACGCTTGCAGAGAGCATCGTCGCTCCTCTCTTTTTTATTTTTAGAATGTAACCTTTTTTGATGAATTGTGTATATATTAGTGAAAGCCGACAGACGGGAGGTTTTAGGCTTGACTGAAAAACGTTTGATTTCAAAGCTGAAAAATAAGGATAAAAAGGCGATTGATATTCTTGTAAAGGAATATTCCCCCTATGTGTACACTATCATAAGAAATATTATCGGACAGGCTATGTCAAAAGAGGATATGGAGGAAGCTGCCGCAGATTGCTTTATAAAACTGTGGCAGATCTCCGAAAAGCTGGACGAAAATCGTCCGATAAGCCCTTATCTTGCCGCCTGCGCCCGAAACTGCGCTAAAAATAAGCTCAGGGAGCTGCATACCGACTACTGCGCTGACGAGCTGTTTGAGGATATAGTCTCCTCCGACAGTATTCAGGACAGCTATGAGGTATCTTCTCAGCTTAATCTGATAACCGAGTGTCTGGGCGGACTTTCAGACATAGAACAGGAAATATTCGTAAGATTTTACTATTACGGAGAAAAGCTCAGGGATATAAGCGAAATGCTTGAAATTTCCGAAAGCGCCTGCAAGACAAAGCTTAGCAGGACTAGAGAAAAGCTTAGAAAATATCTGGCGGAAAGGGGTTACACTAATGAAAGATCTTAATTGGAATGAACGGTTTGTTCCCCGCAATATGGCGGACGAAGATGATTTCAGCGTTGACAGCATAAGCCTTTCCGTTCAAAACAAACTTGAAAACGAGAAAGGACAAATCACTATGACAAAGAAAAGAATAAGACCGCTTATGATCGCAGCGGCTGCAGTGGCAACAGCGGCAATTTCTATGATCTCGGTTAACGCTGCAACGGACGGAGCTATCACAGACGCAGTAGAGAATACAATATCAAAGGTAAGTCTATTCATTAACGGCGAGGAGGTTGACGCTGACGTTTATTATGTAGAAAGCGGCGTTGATGAGGACGGCAATGAATACAAAGTTTACAGTGTTGATGTAGACGAGGATACAGATACATCAATAACCCTTACTGTTGATGATGATATTACAAGCGAATCCGATGACCAAACGATAATAATGTATACGAGCGGCGATATATACGAAACGGATGGTAATTATGTTTTTGACGGTGAAAACGTTGAAGAGGATTCGTCAGAAAATACCGATTGCTCCGAAGCTGAGTGAGTTAATAAAAAATTAACAAAACAATTTATACAAACCCTTGACTTCTTGTCAGGGGTTTGTTATAATATATACGCATTCGTATCTAAAGACAGCAGGCAGCGTTACAGCGTAAGTCCCGCCGAGGAAGGAATAGCAAAGTTTTATAATGACTTTGTGTCTCTTTTGTCTTTATGTGATGAAAGGGATTTTCTTTTTAGTATACGCTTTGTAAAATTATACAAAGAGGTGAAATCAGAAATGCCAAGTGAAAAGGTTTTACTTGCTAAACAGGCAAGAGTTGCTGAGCTTACAGACCTCATCAAGAATTCTGCTTCGGGTGTTCTCGTTAATTACGAGGGTATCTCGGTAGAGGAGGATACAAAGCTCAGAAAGGAAATGAGAGAGGCAGGCGTCAACTACTTTGTAGAAAAGAACACGCTTCTCAGATTTGCATTCAAGAACGCAGGTCTTGACGACATTACAAACGTACTTGAGGGCACTACCGCTATTGCAATTTCCAACGACGACCAGACAGCTCCTGCAAGAATTCTCGGAAAGTTTGCCGAGGGTACTGAGAACAAGAAGTTTGCTCTCAAGGCAGGTTACATCGGCGAAGAGGTTTATGATGAGGCAGGCGTTAACGCGCTTTCAAAGATCCCTTCAAGAGAAGTACTTCTCGCAATGCTGGTTGGCTCGCTCCAGGGTCCTATGCAGAAGCTTGCAGCTACATTGCAGGCTGTTGTGGACAAGAACAACGACGCCGCTTAATTGCAGCATAGTTTTTTTACAATTCAGACGGACTGCATAAGGCGTCCGCAAAGTTTATCGGTCATACCGAAATTTAATTAATTTAAAGGAGAATAATTATCATGGCTTCAGAAAAGATTTTGAAATTTGTAGAAGATATTAAGACTCTCTCAGTTCTTGAGCTTTCAGAGCTTGTAGAGGCAATTCAGGAAGAATTTGGTGTAACAGCTGCTGTTGCAGCAGCTCCTGCTGCCGGTGCCGGCGCTGCTGCTGAAGTAGAAAAGACTGAGTTCGACGTAGTTCTTACTTCATTCGGCGACGCTAAAATGGGCGTTATCAAGGCTGTTAAGGAGATCACAGGTCTCGGACTTAAGGAAGCTAAGGCTCTCGTTGAGGAAGCTCCTAAGGCTGTTAAGGAAGCTGCTCCTAAGGCTGAGGCTGAGGAGATCAAGGCTAAGCTCGAGGCTGCCGGCGCAACTGTTGAACTCAAGTAATTCTTATCTGATTACTTATACTTTGTATAGCAAAACCGCTTTCCAATACGGAAAGCGGTTTTTGGCTTTTTATTAAACGCTGTTCAGAGCGTGCCGTTGAACCTGCGTTTTATTAGGATTTTAAGATCTCCTCGATCGCCATTATTTCTTCTTGCTCAAAATAAAGCTTTTGCGCTGTTTTAACATTTGTAATTATTTGCTCAGGCTTGCTTGCCCCCATTATTACTGTGGTGACCGCCTTGTTATGAAGTACCCACGACAATGCCATTTCCGACAGGCTTTGTTCACGCTGTGCTGCAATTTCATTCAGCTTATTAAGCTTTGCCACAAGCTCCTTTGTGAGCATATCTCCTATCCATGTGCTTCCCTTTCCTATTCGGGAGTCCGCAGGAATGCCCTTTAAATATCTGTCTGTCAGAAGTCCCTGATTCAGCGGGGAAAATACCGCAAGTCCTATACCGTTATTCTTTGCAAATTCATCAAGCTTATCTTCTTCGATCCAACGATTGAGCATTGAATACGAAGGTTGATTTACAATAAAAGGAGTTTTCAGTTCTCTGAAAATCTCTGCTATCTCCGCAGTCTGCTCTCTGTTGTAGTTTGAAATTCCAACATACAGCGCTTTTCCCTGTTTAACGGTATTGTCCAGTGCAAGGGCGGTTTCTTCAAGAGGAGTATTCGAATCAAAAATATGATGATAATAAATATCAACATAATCAAGTCCCATTCTTTTTAAGGATTGGTCAAGACTTGCCGTCAGATACTTGCGGGAGCCGTTTCTGTCGCCGTAGGGACCCTCCCACATATCGTATCCTGCTTTTGTTGCAATAATAAGCTGGTCTCTGTATCTGCCCAGACCTCTTTCAAGTACTCTGCCAAAGTTTTCCTCGGCAGAGCCGTTGTAAGGATTTCCGTAATTGTTAGCAAGATCAAAATATGTGATACCGTTGTCAAAAGCAGTTCTGCACATTTTTTCAACATTCTCAAAAGCAGAACCGTATCCGCAGTTCTGCCACATACCAAATGATATGACAGGAAGTTTCAGACCGCTGTTTCCGCACTTTCTGTAAACCATTTTTTCGTATCTCTTATCGTCTGCGATATATGGACTATACATAATATCATTCCTTTCAAATCGAAAATAACAAAACGCAGGGAGTCGGTATACCCCCTCCCTGCATGTTTTTACTTCTTTATATAGTGCAGGATTTTAGACGCATAATCACCGTAAAGCCCGTCACCGTTCCAGATCTTAGCAATGTTGATACCTGCGTTCATCAGCGCAGAACCCGAGATCAGATCGTCGGGACTGCTTTCCTCATAGTAGTAAGCCTCAGGTTCAAGACCCTTAAGTTTAATCCTTCTTGAACGCTCGTTAGGTCTTGCCATGACCTGAACGAACTCAAAGAGCGCCTCAGATTTGTCCTTGGCTACAAACATCCAGGCGTCCCATGTGTTGTCCTCGAACATATTGCCTATTCTGTAATGATCGCCCGTTCTTACAAGCTTATTGTATTTTCTGAACTCCTCTATCTGTCCGGGAATAGCGTCTCTGTCCTCCTGCGGGATTCTGGTAACGTCCAGCTCATAGCCGAAAGTACCTACCATTGCAACGTGTCCTCTGGTCTTGAACGGAGTATTTCTTCCTACCGTGTGATTAGGGCAGTCGGAAACATGCGCGCCCATAGCTGAGCAGGGATAGCACATTGAAGTACCGTGCTGAATTTTAAGTCTTTCAATAGCGTCAGTGTCGTCGGAGCACCAGATCTGCGGCGAATAATAAAGCATACCCGGATCAAATCTTGCGCCGCCGCCGGAGCAGTTTTCAAGGAGTATGTGGGGATAATCGGTCGTAAGTCTGTTCATTACGTCGTAAACGCCCAGAACGTATCTGTGCCACAGCTCTCTCTGTCTTTCTTTAGGCAGGAAGTTTGAACCTACCTCCGTAAGCTGTCTGTTCATATCCCACTTGATATACTCAATATTTGCGGAGTCGAGTATTTTTTTCATCATACCGTAAACGTAATCTCTTACCTCTTTCTGAGAGTAATCGAGAACATACTGCTCTCTGCAAAGCGTCAGAGGTCTGCCCTTTATCTGGATAGCCCAGTCGGGATGAGCCTTGTAAAGCTCAGAGTCCGGTGATATCATTTCAGGCTCGAACCAGATACCGAACTTCATACCAAGCTTGTTGACCTCGTCCACAAGATATTTCAGTCCGCCGTTTATTTTCTTTTCATATACGAACCAGTCGCCCAGAGACGAATTATCGGCGTCTCTGTGACCGAACCAGCCGTCGTCCATAACCAGCATCTCAATGCCGAGCTTTGAAGCCTCTTTTGCAATTTCAATAAGCTTGTCTGTGTTGAAATTGAAGTAGGTAGCCTCCCAGTTATTTATAAGTATGGGACGTCTCTTGTCCTTATATTCGCCTCTGATAAGGTTTTCTCTGTACAGGTCATGGAAAGTTCTAGACATTTTGCCCAGACCCTCGTCCGAATGTACCATAACTACCTCAGGAGCGGTAAATACCTCGTCCTTTTCCAGAAGCCACTCGAAGTCGAGATGATTTATACCCATAATAAAACGGGTCTTTTTATGCTGAGTGACCTCCGCGCAGGCGTAGAAGTTACCCGAATAAACCAGATTGAATGCAAAAACCTCGCCGCTGTCCTCGTCAGCCTTGTGTTCGCACAGCGCGACAAAAGGATTGTTCTGATGCGACGACTCGCCCTTGCAGGAATCTACGATCTGTTTAGCGTGGTGCAGACGGCAGCGCTCTATAGCTCTTTCTCTTGCCCATGAGCCGTTAAGAGTGATCATATCAAATTCGTGAGTATCAAAGTCAACGCAGCCTGACATAACTCTGGTAAGCTTAACAGGCTGTTCGCCGTAGTTTCTGAAGTTTACCGAACGTGTGATAACGTCCAGCTTGTCGAAAGCTGTATAAATAAGAGTAGCCTCCAGCTTTGCAGGCTCGTCTCTCATAATGATCTCAAGTGTTTCACAGCCGCTGTTTTCAGCAGCAAATGTAGCGGGGAGACCCTCCAAAGCGGGCTTTCCCTTATAAATCTTATGTGAAACGTATCTCAGATCGCAGGTTGACATACCGTTTGCGTCCATTATCATCAGTGCAGGTTCTCTGTAATCACCCAGACCGAAGCAAGGATACTCCAGCGGAAGACTGTCCATAAACGACGCTCTGTCTCTGTCATTAGTCGCAGGCGTATAAGGGCTTTCGTCAAATCGCAGGAGATAAGTGAGGTCCTCGTCGCAGACCTTTTTTCCGTAATAAATGTGTGTAAGATAGCCCTCCTCGGCTACTTTGAGCATATAGTCCGTATCCTTGGCTCTGAGCTTGAAGGTACTCGATTTTTTGTTGTATGAGATACTTATGATAACCAACTCCCTTGTAATATTAATTTCAGTATTAAAATTTGAACATTTTTATGTATTTTAATACTGAATATCATTATAGCAACAAAACCAAAATAATGCAAGGCATAAAACGATTACGCTGAAAAATTTATTTTTGAACTTTTTATTAATGAATTAAAATATGAACTCTTATATTATTATGTGCAGAAGTTTACGTTCCGTTAGCGGTAATGTTTTTCCTTTGATCCGATGAACGCAACACGGGGCGGTGCGTACTATCCTCTTACCAATCGCTCGGGATTTAACAATGATATTCTTTTTTTCGGCGTTGATATAAAGCAGCTCACCACACTGTTATCTGCCGGAGACAGAGCTATTTGCTCGGGCAGGCAGTTTTCTGCGTCCGATACTCTGTCAACCAGCACGCCGTACTGCATTCCGTTTATTTCAAGTACTATCACACAGCTCCTGCTGTCATACTCCCACTTGGGAAGTCCCAGCCTCAGCCGGAAGTCCATTATAGGTACTGCCTTGCCCCTATGATTTATAATGCCTAAAATATGCTTCGGCGTTTTGGGTATAGGCGTTATATCAGGTATCTCTATAATATCCGACACAGACAGTATCTCGAATCCGTAAAATTTTCCGTCAGCGATAAAGGACAGCACCTGTCCTCCATTTTCAGCAAATTCTGTTTTTTCATCATCTGTCATCCGAACCGCCTCCTGTCAGTATTTCTTTTACGTCCAGTATTATAGTTATACTGCCGTCGCCAAGTATTGAACAGCCTGCTAATCCCGCCTCTTTCAGCTGTATATGTGATAGAAGAGGCGAAAACGGCTTTACTACCACCTGCTGATCGCAGACAATGCTGTCAGCAAACAGCACTGCGCTTTTTCCGCTCTCCCGGCAATGTATCATTATGCCCCGATAAACGTCCTCTACAGCATTGGAAATTTCAAGGTGTTCTGAAAGACGTATCAGCGGCAGACATTCTCCCCGCAGATATACAAACTCGTTTCCGTCGGGATCTGTGATATAGCTGTCTTTGCCGCAGGAAAACGCTTCTATGACCGATGAAACCGGTACCGAAAGACTGCTTTCTCCCACCTGTAGGCTAAGCACGTCCACAATAGACAGCGACAGCGGAATGCGTATCGTAAAGGTTGAGCCCTGTCCGAAAACAGAGTCCACCAAAAGCTTGCCGCCTACCTTTTCGATATTTTTCTTTACAACGTCCATGCCAACGCCGCGTCCGCTGTATTCGGTTATCTGATCGTTCGTTGAAAAGCCTGCGGCAACCACAAAATCAAGAATTTCTTTTTCGGTATATTCATTCTCGGGTTTTGTAAGAAGTCCGTTTTTTCGGGCTTTCGCCATAATTTTAACGGAGTCCATCCCTGCTCCGTTATCCGTACAGGAAATAACTACTTCGCCTGAATCGTATCCTGCGCTGAGCGTAACGGTAGGTTTTTCGGTTTTTCCTGCAGCGGCTCTTGCTTCGGGAGACTCAATTCCGTGGTCAACGGCATTTCTTACGATATGCATTAACGGGTCTCCGAGAATATCAATAATGGATTTGTCAACCTCTGTCTGTTGACCCTCAAAAACCAGAGTAACATTTTTCCCGAGCTTTGCATTCATATCCCGCACAACTCTGTTCATCTTCTGGAATGCTGTTGAGACCGGCACCATTCGTATGGACATTACCACGTCCTGCAATTCATCTGTCAGCTTTCGCAGCTCTCTCGAGGCCTTATTAAAACGATCAAGGTCAAGTCCCGTATTCCGTAGGTCGGGAGATGATACGACTGCGCTCTCGGAAATTACTATCTCCGAAACCAGATCAAGCAGCCGGTCAAGCTTTTCAAGCTTTACGGATATCATACTCTGCTCCGTTTTTTTAGCCGTCTGAGTGACGGATTTCGGCTTTTCAGGCTTTTCCTCCGCCTGCACCGCAGGCTTGGGAACGGGCGGTTTGCGAACGTCGGATTTTTTTATCTCCTCGGCAGTTCTGACATTAAGTCCTCCCTTGAGTATTGTAAGCACGCCCTCTTTATCGTCTGTAATAAGCTTTATGTACAGACCCGACGAGATAATTGCTCCGTCTGCGCTGTCAGCGTTCATATCCTCGGGAAATGTACGGCAGACCTCGGCGATCATACCCAGCTTTCTCAGCAGAACCATTGCTCTTGCCGAGGGCATCGCGCAGTCCGCCGAATATGTGACCTTAAAGGTCAGCATGTCCTCAGGCTCGTCCTCTGTAAAAAGCTTATCGGGAAAGTCTGCCGACGCGATGCTGTCGGGCTTTTTTTCTCCGTCTTTCATCTGATCCGCCATAGCCAGTAGCTTACCCTTAAGCTCGGTAAAATCCGTAAGCGGAATACTCTCGTCAGAAAGATTTTCAAGCTCGCTTTTAAGACTGTCGGAGCTTGTAAAAAGCAGTTCGTACAGCGCAGACTTATCATAGCTTACATCAGGATCCTCTCGTATGATATAAAACAGATCCTCAACGGCATGGGCGAGGTGAGACATATTCTGCAATCCCATCATAGCCGCCGATCCTTTTATCGTATGCATTGTACGGAATATCTCGTTTATATCATCAGAGCCGATAGCTTCCTCCTGCTCGGTACGCATAAGTATTTCGTCAAGCGTTTCAAGGAGCTCGCCCGTTTCAAACATAAATGTGTCGAGCATTACCTCCATACCCGCTTCAAATTTAGGCATATTCAGCTTCCTCCTTTGTACTTTTCAGAAAGGATACCCGCATGCGCTCAACAGCTCGGTTATCTTTTGCTTATTCAGACCTTTTACAGTATGTCTGCTTACCTTTTCGGAATTGGTATAAATAATAAGATTACAGGTTTTGCTTATTTTTTGCATAGGATTCTGGCTTACTGTAATCTTGCTTATTCTGTCTAGCCTTACCACTGTTCTGTGAAATCTGTAAAAACGGCAGTAAGACAAAGTGCAATGTCCGTTGTCAAAGCCAACGGCAGTATTGAACGCCGCCGCAAGCTTTACTATCAGCAGCCACACCAGCGGTATCAGCGAAAGAGCCGCAAGGATCTTTATATCTCTGTCCCAGTCGATAAAGCCGAATACTCCCGACTCTTTCAAAGAATTGTACATTTTCAGAAGATAGTAGGCTGAGGGCGGAATAAAGCAGAACAGTATCGGCAGCGTGATAAATCTTCCTATATCCGCTCTTCCCGTCCGCACGTCGTATCTTTCTGGAGGCACTCCCGGCATAAGCATTTTTATGGACATATCCGCTCTGCTGTTGGTTGTAATAGGTATCAGCGCAGAAATTTCCAGTCTGCGCTTGCCGTAGCCTGTACACTGCACCGCAACCGAGCAGATATTGAAAAGCTTCATAAGCATTGACTGCTGATAATCTATATAATTTATCCTGTCACGCATAAGGACGTGCCTGCGCTTTGTACCCTTACCGCTTTGAATAAGCAGCATATCCGAGCAGCGTGTGCAGGAGAAATTCCAGTGCCGCATAACATTTGACATGAAAGAAATGAACCAGCCCCCTGCTACTACCAGCGCGCTGACAAGCAGATACTTAGGAATGTAGATCGCAGCCTTTTCCAGCTCGTCATTTACCCTGAGCAAAAGCTCCTCCTCGGTTTCTCTGCCGATTATGCGGTAGACTTCAAATATAAAAGTCAGCGCAAGAATTACTCCCGAAAGTGTAGATGAGAACAGCAAAGAAAAGATCATAAGATTGGATTTTTTTGAATTGAAAATATATTTAGGCATATTTTTGCATTTACCGGTAGCCAGTTCATATATCCTCATTGCCTGATTTTGAGTTATATCGAGCTTTATATCCGCTTCCTGCAAGGATTTTGCGTCGGTATCGATGTAAAGCGTACACGCTCTTATCGCTCTGTAAATATATCCCTGACACAGAGACATTGAGGACATTTCGCTGAAATACACCCTGGTTTTCTGTACGCCGAAATATCCCGTGTGCGCCACTACGCAGTCCTCCTCTATCTCAAAGAAGATAAACACCCACCTGAGAAAGCCATAGCCGAAGATCACAGACAGTGTGAGAATATCTACCCAGTTTGCGGCGATCCAGTCCTGAAAGTTATACTTGGTGGCTATAAATCGTTTTCCCAAAGGGATAAGCAGCAGCCAAAGGTATTTGGCGATATATGACAAAATCATTATGGGGTGCTGACGCCGGCTGAAAAAGTGTTTTATCCTGCCGCCCCTTTCCTTGATTTTCTGAACTTGTGTCATATCAGTCTCCTCATAAAATAAATTGACAATGATCGTTGATTCAACGCGTTATGCGGCTTTTTCGTAAAGCCCGCAGGAGCCTTCCGGGTAAATACACAGAAGGCTCGCAAGCATTGCGCCCTAGTTATGGTTTCTGCTTCGTATCGTATTGTTTATTGCCGCAGTTATTTCAAGAGCGTCGTGTTTTGAAAGAAACGGCATCATAAGCCGAGCCCCAAGAGTATTCAGCACCACGAAATTAAGTCCCGTAAGACCGCTGAGGGGCGTTATTACGGTAGTTACGGATTTCACAGCCTCCGTAAGCATAAAATGCTTGCTTGTGATAATAAGCCCTCCCTTTGCGGTGATCTCCTTTGAAGATACCGTAAAGCGGCACTTGTGAAAGTAAAAAGGCAGTACCAATACTGCAAACAGCGACGCAGCTATCCACAGCGGCAGCAATACGTAGTAGTCCGTAAAGGGAATAAAACGAGCCACAAGATTAAGGGCATATTTTATAAGCAAAAGAAAAAGCAGCAAAAGTATATAAATAAGCACCAACGGCTTTTTCGAGGTTTTGTATATTTTCATTAAGTAACTCCTAAAGTCATTATTTATCCGCCTTTGTCATATCATTAAAATGACAAGCTGTAAGGCGTGCGTTACGCCGCCCATATTTATGATATAAAAAGGCAGGTAAAGAATGTTGTCAAATACGCCAATAGAAACAGTTGAACGTATAAACGATTTTTTATGGGGAATACCCGTGCTGATATTAATTATCGGCGGAGGTGTTTTTCTCAGCGCGAAGCTGCGCTTTGCACAGATACATATCTTTAAGATACTAAAAAGCACCGTAAACTCTCTGCGTTCACAGGAGGTATCCGAAAACGGAGTAACTCCGTTTCAGAGCTTTTCGACTGCCCTTGCCGCCACAGTAGGAACAGGCTCGGTAGCGGGCGTAGGCGCGGCTCTTGCCGCAGGCGGAAAGGGCGCAGTGTTCTGGATGTGGGTCTCCGCCTTTATCGGTATGGGAATATCCTACTGCGAAAACAGGCTTGGAGTAAAATACGCAAAACAAAGCGGGAAATGCGGTGCAGCAGCCTATCTTGAAAGAATAGGAAAAGGAAAGATACTGGCAGTCATATATGCCGTATTCGCCGTACTTGCCTCGCTGGGAATGGGAAATATGGTGCAGGCAAACGCCGCAGTTTCCGCAGGCAAGTCCGGTCTGGGTATTTCACCCTATCTTCTTGCATTTGGCGTGCTGCTCTTTACTGCAATCACCGTTCTGGGAAAACGCTCCGCCGCAGGACTTTGCGAAAAACTCGTACCCCTGCTTGCTGTACTGTTTATAGGTGGCAGCCTCGCAGTTATACTTATGCACCCCATAAAAACGTTACAGGCTTTAAAGGACATTGTGTCCTGCGCATTATCACCAAAAGCTTTCATCGGCGGCGGAATAGGCACAGTCTGCATTGAAGGTATCAAGCGGGGAGCCTTTTCCCACGAAGCCGGTTTAGGCTCTACTGTTGCGGTGAACTCCTCCTGCAATGCAAGATCAGGGGAAAGCCAGGGAATAATGGGTATGGCAGAGGTTTTCATAGACACTATG
The DNA here is from genome assembly GCA_964399215.1 of uncultured Ruminococcus sp. Lineage (GTDB taxonomy): Bacteria > Bacillota > Clostridia > Oscillospirales > Ruminococcaceae > Hominimerdicola. Next base: position 23,473 of record CAYNPW010000005.1, read on the forward strand.
GTCATCTGTACTCTGACCGCTCTCGTTATCATTGTCAGCGGAGTTCCTCTTACAGCGGACAGCGCCGTAAAAGGCTATTCTTATGCCCTTGGCGGTATCGGTCAGGGATTTATTTCTGTCTCTCTTATACTTTTCGCCCTCGCCACAATAGCCGGCTGGTTTTTCATAGGAGAAAAGGCATGGCAGTATATTTTCGGTAGACGGGACAGCCTTGCTTACCGAATGATATTCATAATCTGCACATATTTGGGATCTGTATACAATCCCTCGCTGATATGGGGCGTCAGCGATATTTTCAACGGACTTATGGCTCTGCCAAATATGGCGGGAGTACTTATTTTGTCAAAAGAGATAGCGCCTCCGAATTTCAGGGAACCGTCCGATTAGCTCAACGCCGCTATATTTTCAATGGCTTTTCCGATAAGCTTTTTAAACAGCGGAGCCGCCTTATCGGCGCATTCCTGAACCTCTGCATGAGTGAGCGGATTATTTGTCATTCCTGCAGCGAGATTTGCCACGCAGGATATTCCGCAGACCTTCATTCCCGCATGATTTGCGGCAATAGCCTCGCATACCGTGGACATTCCAACCGCGTCAGCCCCCAGCGTTCTCAGCATTCGTATTTCAGCAGGACTTTCAAAGGACGGCCCTGTAAGCTGAACGTAAACTCCCTGCTGTATCTTTATATCCAGCTCCGCTGCCGTATCGATGATAACATTTCTCAGTTCTTTGCTGTAGACCTCGCTCATGTCGGGAAAACGCGTTCCCAGCGTTTCAATATTTGCACCGATAAGAGGATTGGGCACAAAGCTTGAAATATGATCTGTAATAAGCATAAAATCGCCTGCCGAAAACGAGGGATTTATCCCCCCTGAGGCATTGGTCAGAAACAGTGTTTTTGCTCCCATAAGCGACATAAGCCTTGCGGGAAGAACGACATCCTGCATAGAGTAGCCCTCATAGTAATGAACTCTGCCCTGCATTATCACAACGGGTACTTTTCCCACATATCCGAAAACAAAACGTCCCTTGTGCCCCTCGACGGTAGACGTGGGAAATCCGTCTATATTCTTGTAATCAACGGTCTGTACGACCTGTATCTCATCAGCAAAGGCTCCCAGTCCCGAACCGAGCACAAGAGCGATATCAGGCTTAAAATCGATCTTTGCCTTAACACATTCATAGCATCTCATAAGCTTTTCGTAAGCTGTCATATCCACATCCTCCTTGATTGGAAAAATTATATAATTACACATTATATATTGTACCTTATTTCCCCTTGTTTGTCAACTGCGGAAAAGAGTGTTTTACATTGATTTTTTCGTAACAGAGCGACATAATTTTCATTTATCGGGTCATTGCGGAACACTTTGCCGAAAGCGGATTTGCATCATTATTGACATATCCAGATCGGTTTGATATAATGTATATAAATAATAGTTAAAATAACTTTTCGGAAGTAATTATGTTTCCTGTATTTTTGGATAATGCTAAGGTCTTATTATATTCACCAAAGGGATACTATGAAACATTGAACTATACAACGGGAGACATTGCTGCACATATTTCTTATTATGCTATTGCAAAATACCCTAACGACAAACGTTATTATTTGTTTGGTTGTAATGAGAAGTATGAAGTCGAAACCGATTATCTTTCAGACAGCATTGAGGAATGTAAAGAACTTGTTTCGGATTTTAAAATAATTTGGCAGCAAAATCGGATTACTTCCTTATAGCTTTTTCAAACGCAAACGGACTGAGCATAAGACCTCAGTCCGTTTTAATTCTTTTCACACATATGATCAATCAGAGATTAACACTTGAAATATCGCCGCTTATGTGCTATAATTAAAATAACTTTCAGCTTTCCTTGCTGCACAGCATTCGTTCGCATTCGTTTATGAATGACCTCAGCTCCCCGCTGTACTGAACGGGTATCTCCAGAGCCTTGGGATTTATCTCTCTGCTCTGTCTGATAAAACGTGACAGATTTTCAGGCGCGTTTCTAATTATCTTTTCCGATTCTGTCATAGCCGTTTCATAATCTATGGAAAATATCTTCTGACTGTTGTGAGGATTTTCATGATATATTGCCCTTAAAAGCATATATATGCATATCTTGAGGCAGTTTTCCGCTCCAACCTCCAGGGAGGTATATTCAGAGATCAATTCTTTGAGAAGACCGCTGCATACTACAAGACCTTCTCCTGCGGAAAAATCCTCAAGGGAGTAGCCTCCCTCATAGTCTCCGAAAATCGTTTCGTAGGACACATTATAGTACCTGATAAGCGAGATTATCTGCGCCGTACATGCGGACTTTTTACCCCGTTCCACAGCCGATAAAAAGGATTGTGTTATCCCTGTATCCTCAGCCGCCTGCTTTTGAGTTATTCCTTTTGAAAGCCTTACGCCTTTGAGTCTTGCACCAACACCGCCGAGATAGCTACGGTTTTTATCATCTTCTGATTTACTCATAATTTTATATTTCCTTCCTGATCGGTCCATAATTTGTATTTCCTTGAACCGCCATTTTTAATTATACTACAAATTTATTCCTTTGTAAATAGAAAAGCTGAAAAATAAATAACAATAAGAAAGGACGAAATCCTTATGAAAGGTTACAGAATAGCATTTATCAGACACGGAATGACCGAAGCTAATGAGGACGGAAGATATATAGGCAGCACAGATCTGCCCCTCAGTGAGCTTGGCTCAAGGGAGCTTTTTGAAAAAGCTGACACGCTTGATTATCCGCAGGTGCAGAAGGTCTACACTTCTCCTCTGAAGCGCTGTAAGCAAACAGCTTCAATACTCTATCCGAACAGATATACTGTGGAAATGGACGAGTTGAGAGAAATGGACTTCGGTGATTTTGAAAACAAAAAAGCAGAGGATTTAATGGAGACCGATGTATATAAGGAATTCATAAAGGGCGGACTGGACAATCCCGCTCCTAACGGGGAAAGTATCAGAGACGTAGTTACACGCTGTTACGAGGCTATAAAAATAATAATATCGGATATGATGTACGAGGGAATGACCAATGTCGCAGTTGTGACTCACGGCGGCATTATAATGAATATGCTGAGCTGCTTCGGAGTTCCCAAGAGAAAGCCCATGGAATTTGCCTGCGATTTCGGAGAGGGCTTTGAGGTAATGGTTACTGCGTCAATGTGGCAGCGTTCCGAAGCGTTTGAAATTCTTGGAAGATATCCTGACAGATACGAGGACGAGGAATACTTTAACAGTTAATAACGATTATCGCACAGCAATAAAGGGAGAGTGAAAAAATGACGGATAAGGAGATCAAAATGCTTGCAAGAAGCAGAATAAGCTCTAACGGCGGAGACTGCATTTCTTTGATAGTTTTCCTTTTCGCTAATTTTGCGCTTATCCTTATGTGTGAAGCAGTGGTATTTGTCCTGCTGAAATCCATGGGACGGCAATGGATGTACAATATTTCGCTTATACCTAAAAAAGGAATCGTGCGTAGTTTCTGGCTTATAAAATCAGCCGCAGAGGCAGCGTTTCTTATTCCACGGCTTGCCGTTGTAAGAAGAAACTTCATTGACATCGCAAGAGGCGGCTGTCTTACGGAAGCACGGTCATATATCTCAGCGCATTCCTTCAGCTATTATAAAACCGCGTATAAATCAACTTTTGTGCAGTTCTTTATAAAGCTTACCGTCGCTGTACCCGGTTTTATAAGTATCTACGGCATTTATTACTGGAGTTATGTTTGTCGGATCGACGAGCTTACCTCGGGCGGACTTTTTTGTCTTATGCTGTGCGTAGGATTTACTGTTATATGGATAGGTATTACAGGTCATTACTATATTTCTCTTTGTCTCACTCCGTACATTATGGCGCTCAACCCCCGTACAAATATCTTTGACGCATGCGATCTGTCAGTCAGGCTTATGACCGGACGGCACTACCGCTATGTGAGATTTCTTGCAAGCTTTATAAAGTTTATCCCTACTCTTTTTCTGGTATATCCCGTTTTTGCTATATATCCGTATTTTAAGGTCTGCTATACACTGCTTATGGACGAGTTTCTCGGAGAATACAACCATGACAAAATGCCCGGAATGATAAAACGCTGGAGGAAATACTGCCGATGACGATCACTGTTACCGCTGCGGAAAACGGATGTGTTCTTGGAGACCTTTTGCGGAAAAGAGGTTTCTCACGCAGACTTGTAACAAAGCTTAAACGTATAGAGGGTGGAATCACCTGCTTAGGTGAACTGATCCGCACAGTAGATACCGTATACGAAAACGACGTTATAGTCATAAAGGATATTCAGGGGAAAGTCCCGTCCGTCAATACCGAGCTTGACGTTCCCGTACTTTATGAGGACGCTGACGTTATCGTGTTTGACAAGCCGCCCGGAATGCCTGTACATCAATCCATAAAGCACCGAAACGACACCCTTGCAAACTTCTTCGGGGTAAAATGCCCCGGATTGACATTCCGTCCCGTCAATCGTCTTGATAAGGATACCATGGGCTGCGTGGTATGCGCCAAAAATCAGCATACAGCCCACATCCTTCAAGGGTGTGTCGGTAAAATCTATTACGGCTTGATTCCCTCTCCGAAATTTTCGGGCGGACGTATCTGTGCGCCTGTCGCAAGACAGCAGGATTCTATAATACTCCGCTGTGTAAGAGACGACGGACAGTACGCCGCAACCTGCTGGAGAGTAATTGAAAGACGTAAGGATCACGCTCTGTGCGAATTTATACTTGAAACGGGAAGAACACATCAGATACGTGTGCATACAGCATATATGGGTTATCCGCTGCTGGGCGACGATATGTACGGCGGAGACTGCACATTGAGAAAAACTCAGGCGCTGCTCTGCGGTGAGGTAACGTTTAAACGCCCCTCCGACGGGGAATTAATAACAGTAAAAACTGACAGAATGCTATAACGGAGGATACAAATATGAAACCGATTTTTCTATGCGGCTTTATGGGCTGCGGCAAATCAACAGTAGGAAAAATACTTGCTAAAAAGCTCAGCTGCAAGTGCGTCGATCTGGACAAGTACATTGAGAACAAGGAGAATATGACAATACCTGAGATCTTTGAAAAAAAGGGCGAGCCTTATTTCAGAAAACTGGAAACTAATGCTCTGGAGGAATTTGCAGATATCGGAGGAGTTGTGGCGACAGGCGGAGGCACGCTCCTTACCGAGCAAAACGGAAATACGGCAAAAAAGGCAGGAATGGTAGTATTTATAGACACTCTTTTTGAAACATGCTACGGACGTATCAAGAACGATCCCCACAGACCCATAGCATATAATTCCACAAAGCTGCAGCTTAAAGAGCGGTTTGATGTCCGTAAGCCGCTGTATGCGGCACATTCCGACTATATCATAAGCGGAGAATTTTCTCCTGCTGTGATCGCAGATAAAATATGTGAATTATACAGAAAGAATACAAGGCAAAACAACAATAATTAAGCGTTCACATCACAAAAGCGCGGGTCACTGCCGGAGGAAATATCCGCTCCCGCTAAATGTAAAAACCGAAAGCGAGAAAAAATGAAATACAAAAAATCAGATCCCGTCCGATTGACAAAGGACGATGCCTCCATTGAAATAATCGATCAGACTTTACTGCCGAATATGCTTAAAACAGTCCGGCTGCACACTGCGGAGGAAATATATTCGGCAATAAAAAAGCTTCAGGTAAGAGGCGCTCCGTGTATCGGTATATGCGCCGCATACGGGGTTTTCGTATGCGCAAAAAGAATTTCCTCAGAAGATCGCGGAGAATTCCTTGCAGAATTGAAGATCGCAGCGGATTGTATAAGCTCAGCAAGACCGACCGCTGTAAATCTCTCATGGGCGGTAAACAGAATGTATTCCTGTGCGGAAAAAAATAATGACCTGCCCAGAGAACAGCTTCTGAAAGCCCTGAAAGACGAGTCTGTAAAAATCCATGAGGAGGATATAGAGACCTGTCAGATAATGTCCGAGTTCGGGCTTACTCTTATGCGGGACGGCGACAGCGTGCTTACCCATTGCAACGCAGGAGCGCTTGCGACTTCACGCTACGGCACGGGTCTGGGAACTCTCCTGCTGGGTGCGGAAAGAGGATATAAATTCCACGCCTATGTGGACGAAACAAGACCTCTTTTGCAGGGTGCAAGACTGACCTCCTACGAGCTTTCAAACGCGGGTATCGAAACTACTCTTATCTGCGATAATATGGCAAGCTACGTTATGTCCAAGGGACTTGTAAACGCCGTATTCGTAGGCTGTGACAGAGTTGCCGTCAACGGCGATACCGCGAATAAAATAGGTACGTCGGGACTTGCGGTGCTGGCAAAGCATTACGGTGTGCCGTTCTATGTGTTCTGTCCGTTTTCAACTATCGACGCGGACTGCAAAACGGGCGAGGATATCCAAATAGAAATGCGCGACGGCGACGAGATCAAAAAAATGTATTTTGAAAAGCCCATAGCTCCCGACAGCGTGGAATGTCTTAATCCTGCGTTTGACGTTACTCCTGCGGAGCTTATAACGGCTATCGTTACGGAGAAAGGGATATTTTATCCGCCTTTTGATTTCGAGGAAGAAAAATAGCGTAAAATGACATAGAAAAGAGGAACTCAGATGATCAAGAGAATATCAAAAAGAGATATACCCGAATGCGTTCATGTTATTAAAGAAAGTTTTCTTACAGTAGCTGATGAATTTAATTTCACCGCAGAAAACGCTCATAGGTTTACTGCATTTGCAATAAGTAATGAACGGCTGTTTTGGCAGTATAATGAAAAACGTCCTATGTTTGGATATTATGACGACAACGGAAAAATAATCGGTTACTTTTCTCTGGAAGTCAAGGAAAATGCAGAATGTGAATTAAACAATCTATGCGTACTTCCTGCATACCGTCACAAAAAAATCGGAGGTTTGCTGCTTGAATATGCTTTTGATAAAGCCGCCGAAATGAATTATACAAAAATAAATGTCGGTATCGTTGAGGAAAATAAAGTACTGCGGGAATGGTATGAAAATTACGGCTTTAAGCATATCGGCACGAAAAAGTATGATTTCTTTCCGTTTACCTGCGGATATATGGAAAAAGACCTGTAAAACGACATAGAAGAAAAGAGGATCTCAGATGATAAGATTTTATAACGGCAAGGTAATAACAATGCGTGACGGCATAACCCCCGAGAATATCGAGGTATGGACTGACAACGACAAAATAGCCTTTGCGGGCAATCCCACAGCGGAGGACTTGCAGGGTAAAACATTCGAGCGTGAATATGACCTTAAAGGCGATCTGCTTATGCCTTCCTTTAAGAACGCTCACACCCATTCGGCTATGACGTTCCTGCGTTCCTACGCCGACGATCTTCCTTTGCAGGAGTGGCTGTTTCAGCAGATATTCCCTATGGAGGCTAAGCTTAACGGCGAGTGTGTCTACTGGCTTACAAAGCTTGCCATACTGGAGTACCTTTCATCAGGCTGTACAGCCGCATTCGATATGTACTTCGAGCTTGACGACTACGTCAGGGCTTGCACGGAAAGCGGTTTCAGGAGCGTCCTCTGCGGCGCGGTAAGCGGAGATATATCCAATATTGAAAGACTTGAAAGTAATTATCTTAAATTCAGGAACTGTCACCCTCTTATCGGCTATATGCTCGGTTTCCATGCAGAGTACACCTGCGATCCTGAGCTTTTAAAAGCCGCAGGCGAGCTTGCGGAAAAGTATAAAGCTCCCGTAGCAACGCATAACTCCGAGACCGAAAAGGAGGTAAGGGAGTGCGTTGAGAAGTACGGCAAAACTCCTACAGCTCTTTTTAATGAGCTTGGAATCTATAACTACGGCGGAGCGGGTTTCCACTGCGTTCATATGTCCGATGAGGATTTGAAAATATTCAAGGATAAGGGAGTTTACGCAGTTCATTGTCCCGGCTCTAACGTAAAGCTTGCAAGCGGTATCGCTCCCATTACGAAAATGCAGGAAATGGGTATCAATGTGGCGCTGGGTACGGACGGTCCTGCAAGCAACAACTGCCTCGATATGTTTAGAGAAATGTTCCTTATGACAGGTCTGCAAAAGATAGCGGATAAAAACGCCGCCGCCTGCCCCGCAGATACGGTACTGAAAGCGGCAACGGTAAACTCCGCAAGAGCAATGGGACTGAGCGACTGTGACGTTATTGCCGTTGGCAAACAGGCGGACTTAGTCGTTATAGACCTTATGAGACCCAATATGCAGCCCCTTAACAATATCGGCAAGAACATAGTTTACAGCGGCTCCAAGGAGAATGTAAAGCTTACTATGTGCGCAGGAAAGATACTCTACGAAAACGGAAGATTTGCTATCGGCGAAAAGCCAGAGGTCATCTACTCAAAGGCAAATGAGATCATAAACACTCTTAAAGCTAAGTAATGATAGGAGAACAGCTATGAAACTATTGTGTATCGACGGTAACAGCATAATGAACCGCGCCTTTTACGGCATAAAAATGCTGACCAACTCAAAGGGAGTTTTCACCAACGCCCTGACGGGTTTTATGAATATCTATCTGAAAGAGCTTGAGGAAGTCAAGCCGGATTGCGTGGCGGTGGCGTTCGATCTGCGCGCTCCCACGTTCAGACATAAAGCAAACGCGTCCTATAAGGCTAACCGCAAGGGTATGCCCGAGGAGCTTGCTCAGCAAATGCCCCTTATCAAAAAACTGCTGGGATTTCTGGGCATTAAGATCGTAGAATGCGAGGGCTATGAAGCGGACGATATTCTCGGTACGCTGTCAAAAGCTGCAGCGGACTCGGGCAACGAGTGTTATATCCTTACAGGGGACAGAGACAGCTTTCAGCTTGTATCAGACATGGTAACGGTACGCCTTGCGGGTACAAGGGAAACTAAGATATATACTCCGCAGCGCATAAACGAGGAGTACGGCGTAACTCCCCGACAGATGATAGAGGTCAAGGCTCTTATGGGCGATACCTCGGATAATATTTCGGGTGTCAAGGGCATAGGAGAGAAAACCGCTCTGTCCCTTATTCAGCAGACAGGCTCTGTTGATGAGCTTTATAACGATCTTGACAGCCTTACGCTTTCCCCGTCGGTACGCAAAAAGCTGGAAAGCGGTCATCAGGACGCTATCGACAGCCGCTTCCTTGCGGAGATATGCCTTACCGCTCCCGTGGAGACAGCTACAGAGTTTTACAAATTGGGCGAGGTAGATACCGAGGGCGCAAAGGCTATGCTTACAGACCTTGAAATGCTCAGGCTCATGGAAAGACTGGGCTTGACCGGCAAAGCTGCGGAAAAATCCGAAGCGGAAACAGAAAAAAAGCTAAAGCTAAAGGATATGCCCAAATATGAAGCTTCCGAACTGACCTCCGAGGACATAAAAGCTATGTCAGGAAAGAATATCTGCTTTATATTTGACAAGGGAAGAATTCAAGCGTTCGACGGAAATAACATTTATACTTCAGAGGACAAGGAGCTTGTACTTGACTTTTTGTCAAGCGATTGTGAAAAGCTTACGTTTGAGGGAAAAACAGCTCACAAATTTGCTTTTGATAACGAAACGGAACTCAAAAACCTTACATTCGCCTGCGATCTTGCAGGGTATCTTCTGAATTCACAGTCCAGCGAATATACGGTTGAAAATCTCTGTCTCACATATAAGGTGACATACCGTTCCGATATGGGAGAATACGCGGATATTTCGTCTTTGTCCGCCCTTTCGGAAAATCTGAAAATGCAGCTTGAACAGACGGAAATGATTAAGCTTTATAATGAAATAGAGCTTCCTCTCTGCGAGGTTCTGGCCTCTATGGAGCATTTCGGAGTCAAAGCCGATACAGCGGGCATCGAAGAATTCGGTGTGGGACTTAAAGAAAAAATAGAGGAGCTTACAATCGAAATATACGCCTTTGCAGGGGAGGAATTCAATATATCCTCGCCGAAACAGCTTGGAGAGATCCTATTCGATAAGCTTAAGCTTCCCGCAAAAAAGAAAACGAAATCGGGCTATTCCACAAACGCCGAGGTGCTCGAAAGCCTGACTGACAAGCACCCTATCGTTCCGCTGATCTTAGAGTACAGGACGCTAACAAAGCTTAATTCGACCTACGTTGACGGACTTTTGAAGGAAGTCAAATCCGACGGCAGAGTTCACTCTGTATTCAAGCAAACAGAAACCAGAACAGGGCGGATATCCTCCACAGAACCTAATATGCAGAATATTCCGGTAAGGAAAGAGATCGGCAGGAATATGCGTAAATTCTTCGTAGCGCAAGAGGGATATACGCTCCTTGACGCCGATTACAGTCAGATCGAGCTGAGAGTGCTCGCCTCGGTCTGCGGAGACGAAAATATGCAGGAGACCTTTGCGAGCGGCAAGGATATACACACAATGACGGCGTCGCAGGTCTTTGATATTCCCGAGGATTTTGTAATGCCTGAGATGAGGTCTGCCGCAAAGGCGGTAAATTTCGGTATTATCTACGGCATAGGTGCATTTTCTCTGTCAAAGGATATAGGCGTGTCGGTTGCTGAGGCTAAAAGGTACATTCAGAGCTACCTTGATAATTTCCCCAAGGTGTCGCAGTTTATGGAACGGACTGTTGAGGACGGAATCAAAAACGGATATGTAACGACTATTTTCGGCAGAAGAAGATATATTCCCGAGCTGTCTGCAAGCAATAAAGTATTGCAGGCGTTCGGAAAAAGAGCGGCAATGAACGCTCCGATACAAGGTGCGGCGGCGGATATTATCAAGATCGCAATGGTAAAGGTCTACGACAGATTGAAATCCGAAAAGCTTGACGCAAGATTGATATTGCAGGTACACGACGAGCTTATCATCGAAACGTCGGAAAAAGATAAGCAGAAAGCGGCGGAAATACTGAAAGAAGAAATGGAAAATGCAGTAAAGCTTGCCGTACCGTTCACAGTAGACGTAGGAGAGGGTGACAGCTGGTATAAAGCAAAAGGATAGTACAGACAGCTTAAAAGTAAAAAATCCGAAAAAGACGGCGCACATCTATCTGAACCGATAGATGTGCGCCGCAGCTTTTTTACAGCGCTTCTGTCATCGCATACTGATCGCTTTTCCAATATCAGTAAGATATATGCTGTATCCATAACGAGATCAAATAACTCCGGCGGAAATACTCCAATACAAAAAATTTTGAAATCAGTATTACACATAAATTACAAACCGATAATCGTTTTTTGCCGAACCGCTGCGGGGCTGTACATTTTTTTGGATAAACCGATGTAACTAAAAGGTTACGTCAAGGTTACAAATACGGGTAAAAAAAAGGACTGTTGTTGAAATTTCAATAAGTTTTCAACAATGAGCACACTGTCAAATGCATAAAATCAAGACTTTTTAACACTTTCAACAGACTTTTCAACATTTTCAAATTCTTTCAACGGCAATTTTAAACTGTCCAAAAAAGTTCTTGTTACCGAATTTTAACCTTTTGTAATCTTTTAAATGACAGTTTCTGTATTTTCTTTCGGCAAAATATAGTGAAATTTTATGTTCGTTTTGTGAAATAAATCAGTTTACAAATTCACTTTTATATGATATAATTATTATAGAATTTTTCAGACAATACCGCGCAGCCGTTTTGTGCGGATTGTATTTATTGACAGGAGTGAAAAGCTAATGAATTTAAAACGAAAATTAACCGCTTTTCTTGCAGCCGCCGTTATGGCGGTCACGGGAGCAGTCGGCGCGTTGGGTACAGACTTCGGTACTGTTACAGCTTCTGCGGCGGAAACAGGGGTGGATTATGTTTCTATTCACGGCAGACTTAAGGTCAGCGGAAATAAGATCGTGGATAAAAACGGAGACGTATTCCAGCTCAGAGGTATGTCAACTCATGGTATTATGTGGGAAACATACGGCGATGTATTAAGCTATGAAAGCCTTCAGGTTCTGAGAGACGACTGGAAATGCAATACGATACGTATCGCAATGTACACTGAGGAGTGGGGCGGATATACCACCGGCTCAACCTATGCCGCACAGGCTAAAGCAAAGATCGATACGGGCGTAGAAAACGCTAAAAAGCTGGGTATGTATGTTATAATTGACTGGCATATCCTAAGCGACGGAAATCCTAATACTCATAAAACCGAGGCTCAGGCTTTCTTCAAGGAAATGGTTAACAAGTACAACAGCTATGATAATGTACTTTACGAGATCTGCAATGAGCCTAACGGCAGCAGCGTCAAATGGTCAGGTACAAACGGCATCAAATCCTACTGCACAGACGTAGTCAATACTATCAGAACCGCAGAAAAGGCTAATACGGGCAAAAATTCTATAGTTATATGCGGTACGGGAACGTGGAGCCAGGATATTCAGGACGTTGTGGGAAATGCCCTTACAGATAAAAACTGTGTTTATGCGCTTCATTTCTATGCAAATACTCATACAGACTGGCTCAGAGAAAGGGTCACTACCTGCTCGTCAAGTATTCCTATTCTTGTATCAGAGTTCGGCACCTGCGATTCAAGCGGCAACGGCGGATTTAACAAAACCGAGACAGTCAAGTGGCTGGATACTCTTGACAGTCTGCAAATCGGTTACATCAACTGGTCTCTTGCCGATAAAAGCGAAACTGCTTCGGCATTCAAGAGCGGAACAAATCTGAAAAGTATTCCCGCAGGCGAAAGCAGCCTGACAGACAGCGGAAAGCTTATCCGCTCGGAATACAGAAACAGAGCGCCCGCAGAGACAGTTACTCCGGCAACATATAACCTTACCGGTACATCAAACGTAGCAGTAAGAATTACCGCAGGAAACAAAACTCAGGGCGCGGCCGCAGGCGGTACTTACACAATAACAGGTCTTGCTAACGGAACCTATACGGTCACCTGTTACTCAATGGCAGGCGCTCAGTATGTAAACCGCACCTATTCCGTAACCATTAAGAACAGCAACGCTACGCTTAACATTAAGCTTTATGTGAAGGGCGACGTAAACGGCGACGGAAAAATCACCACAGCAGATGTTGGTCTTATAAACGCTCATGTAAGAGGTACAAAACAGCTTGACTCCTATCAGATGCTTGTGGCGGACGTTAACGGAGACGGTAAGATCACCACGGCAGACGCAGGTAAGATCAACGGATATATCAGAGGAACTGTAAAGAGCCTTTATTGATCATAAAAGTAAAAACAGCAGACCTGATCAGGTCTGCTGTTTTTGATATATCCTGTATTAATCCGCTTTGTCGTGTCTCACTTTCATTACTATAAGGACTACTGCAAATATTGCGGCGGCAAATATCACTTCTATGCCCATATATTCAAATATCTTACTCTTTGAGAACACCTCTACCGATGATCCTGCCAGCATATCGTTTGCCTTGATATACCAGAATGCGGGTAGAAACCGCGCCACATTCAGCACTCCGTCTCCCAACAGGCTCTGCTCTACGAATACTCCGCAGAGGAAACTCATGCCCAAGCCTATGATATTTGCAATTACATTGACTGCATTTTCTGAGGGAGAAAATGCAGAAATGAGAATTGCTATTCCTGCTGAGATCACTACAAAAATAAAGCTGTTGAGAACGGCATACCACATTCTTTCGCTATATAATTCTCCAAGCAGAACAAGACCCGCTATAATAAATATTATCCATACGGCAATAACGAAAACCGTACTGCCTAAAATTATCTGCGCCGACTGCGATCTTGCGGTTATGCAGGAGCAGTTTGTGCGGTGTCTTATTTCCTTTTGATTAAGCCTTAAAAGCACGGGACAAAGCGCTACTATCATAACGGAGATAAACACATACGGAAGATACTGAAAATAAAAGAACATTTCGTTAACTCCGCCGCTGTCTTTGCCCTCGTCAAAGGTCTCCGTCGTGACCTTGACCTCTTGGGACAGCGCTTCTTCAGCTTTAGTCAAAGCGGAGGACATCTCCTCTCCGCCTGTCAGATAAGCGCTTACAGTACCCACATATTCATCGGTGAGATTTTCCGCAAGCGTGGCTTCATAGCTGTCGTGAACATGGTAGCTTGTGAAAAGCGACTCGGTATCTCCTGCGGCAAGCTTTTGTCCGTAGCCTGCCTTTATGGTCATTACACAATCTACACGTCCGTAATAAAGGGCGTCAAGTATGTAGTCTTTGTCGTTTTCAACGGTAACTATGTTGTGCTTTTCACCTAGAAATTCCGTCAGAGCCTTGCTTGCCTCGGTACCGTCCTCGTCAAAGACGCATATATCTATTTTTTCGCTCTCAAACTTTAATTTTCCTGCGTCTGCATTATTTGCAACGGTAAAACTGATAATGAGGAATACAACGACCCATATCATCGCCACGCCTATGCGCTTTTTCAGCACCTTCATAAATGCATTAAAGACTTGCATACTTCTTCCTCCTTGTCAGTAAAAATCCGATAATGATAAAGATGACCGAGATTATCACCATTGTTATATTTTTCTCAATATATCGGTCATAGTCGCTGTAAATTTCAAGACAGTAGAATGAATCGGAGATAAGCGCGGCGGGATTTATCTCATTGAACCAAGGAGCTTTTTCGGCAACCAAAGCTTTCATATTTCCTACCATAAGTCCGCTGAAGAAACAGCATAGCATTGTGACCGTCATAGTTATGCCGGTTTTTGCGCCGAGGGATATAGAACCGAAAGAGCCTACCATAAATCCCATTGAAACGCCGAGAATTCCGCCTAAAATACCCGAAATGTACACAAGGGGAAGTCTTGTGCCGAAATCTATTTTCAGCACAAACGCTATGTAACTTACACTGACGATAACGCATATTGCCTGAATCACGAAGCTGCCCAGCAGAGACGCTATAAGCGAAATAAGCTTAGGAGTAGGCGAGCAGTTCTTTCTTGCACCCAGCGGGTGAAGATTAGCCTGATTTTCCATAGCTATATGCAGACCCGTTATAGAACCGAACAGCGCGACCATTGCGATCAGATTGTAAAAATAAGAAACATACGGGTCGGGATCGTCCTCGGTAAGCGGTATGTTCTCGATACTACTGACCCCGCTGTTAAGGGCGGAAACAACGCTCTCCAGATTCTGCGGATTTGTCATTGCCGTATCGGTGATTATCTGCTCCTGTACGGCATATTGCTCCAGAAATGATTTGATAATAGTCTGCTCTATACCCTCGCCCGATACCGAAAGGGACTTTTCTTTTCCGTCTATGAGGATAATTCCCAGAACCTTCTGGGTTTTCAGCATATCGAGAGCTTTTTCCTCATCGGTATATGTGACCTTGAAAAGCGGGTCGTCGGACTGCTCTATGCTGTCCATAACGCTGTGGAATATCTTGTCCTCAGCAGTTTCAACAACGGCAATGGGAACGGTAGAAAACTTCTCTGATTTTTCATAAATGCCGTTAAACGCGATCTTGAAAAATGCTCCCAGAACAATAGGGAAAAGTATCAGCCAGAAGATCACATCCTTTACTCTCAGACTGTGCAGTATCTCATATTTTAAATTATGCAGAAACATTTCAGTCCTCCTTGTCTCTCAGCTCTGTGCCCGTTATTTCAAGGAACACGTCGTTTAGGGTAGGCAATGTAGTATAAACTCTGCCGAAGCTGAGATTATTTTTCTGCAAAAGATCGAGTATCCTGATAAGATTGTGCTTGCCGCCCATAAAGCTTACGGTCAGCTTGCTTTCGGAATATTCTACCTCCCCCGCGTGAGGAAGCCTGCCTATCTCGTCAAGAACCTCCTGCGGGATATGAAGAATGTCGATAGTCACCGTTTCGGATTTCTTTATCATACGTTTAAGCTCGTCGGTAGTGCCCTCGGCTATCTTCTTGCCCTTGTCCATAATGGCGATACGGGTGCATATCTGCTCTACCTCCTCCATATAGTGTGAGGTGTAAATGATAGTTGCTCCGTTCCTGTTAAGCTCTAAAATGCCCTCCAGTATCTTATTTCTGCTCTGGGGGTCAACTGCAACGGTAGGCTCGTCGAGAATGATAAGCTTAGGCTTATGAGCTATACCGCAGGCGATATTCAGACGGCGGAGAAGTCCTCCCGAAAGCTTTTTGGGGTAGAATTTAAGAAAATCCTCAAGTCCTACAAATTTAACGGCGTCGTCAACGTACTGTTTTCTCTGAGCCTTGTCGGTTATGTAAAGTCCGCAGAAATAGTCGATATTCTCATACACAGTCATTTCGTTGAAAACCGCAACGTTCTGCATGATAACGCCTATCTCACGCTTGATGTCGTAAGCCACAGGGGTCATTTTCTTGCCGAATATCTCCACATCGCCCTTATCGAAGGAAAGCAAAGACAGCAGGCAGTTGATAGTGGTAGTCTTGCCCGAGCCGTTAGGTCCTAAAAGTCCGAAAACCTCGCCCTCCTTTATCTCCAGACTGAAATGATCCAGTGCAATAAGATCCTTGTATCTCTTAACAAGACTATCTATTTTTACAACAGTTTTTTCCATAATATATCCTCCCGTTTAATTTTATAATTATATTATAACCTATCAGACGAAAAAATGTAAGTGTCAAATGTCAGTTTCTGATGTGACAAATGTCATGAAAATACTGTTTAATGCTTGAAAAACACTGTCGGATATGTTATAATGAACAAAGCGTTAACTCTTATGAGCAAAGGACGGTGAAACAATGAACAGACTTACGGACAAAGCGGTCATTTTGATGATATGCGTTATAGCCTCCATAGCGGGAGGCGGACTTACAGCGCCTGTAATTACTCTGCTTTTGTCTGTGGGATGTTCCTCAATATCTCAGTATATGTCGGGTAAAAGATCGGGAGCCGTAATAATATTCCTGGTCTCGTCCATGTGCATTTTTATACCCGAGTTCTTCTGCGGCGCGCCTCTTATGCTCTACGACGCTTTATGGGAGAAAAAGCCGGCGCTTGCTTTGCCCTGTCTGACAGTCATTATCAGACTTTCGCGTTTTACTCCGTTACAGCTCGCGATAATTTTTATCGGGCTTATTATTGCATATATACTGTATCAGCGTACTATGGATCTTGAGCATACCCATGAAAAGCTTAATTCGCTAAGAGATGTTTCAGTTGAACGAACCGACACTCTTGAACGTCAGAACAGGCAGCTTACAGAAAATCAGGACAGCGAGATATATCTTGCAACTCTTGCGGAACGAAACCGTATTGCAAGAGAAATACACGACAACGTAGGGCATATGCTTACACGCTCCATTTTGCAGGTAGGAGCATTTCAGGTCATCAACAAGGACGAAAATCTGAAGGAGCCTCTGGAAAGTCTTAAGGATACGCTTAACACCGCTATGACGAGCATACGGCATAGCGTACATAATCTTTACGACAATTCCATAGATCTGAGATCAGCCGTTGAGGAGTGTCTAAAAGCTGCGGAAAACAGATTTGAAATCTTCTTTGAATACGATGTAACGGGCGAGGTAGATAAAAGTATAAAGCTATGTCTTATAGGCGTGGCAAAGGAGAGCGTTTCAAACTGTATAAAGCATTCAAACGGCGACAAAATAAACATCATCTTAAGGGAACACCCGGCTTTCTATCAGCTCGCCGTTGAGGATAACGGCTGCTGCGAAAAGATCCAACCGGGCGGCATAGGTCTTATAAATATGAAAGACAGAGCGGACAAGGCAGGCGGAATTATTAATTTTACGACCTCGAAAAAAGGCTTTAAGGTATTTTTATCCGTTCCCAAAAACGGACGGTACAATTAGTATACTATATAGGGAGAAACAAGTATGAAAATTATAGTAGTTGACGACGACAGGCTTGTTGCGCTGTCACTGAAAACCATTCTTGAAAGTACGGGAGCAATCACTGTCGCCGCAATAGGAAATAATGGAGAAAGCGCGATTTCGCTGTACAAAGAGTATTCGCCCGACGTTATGCTTATGGATATAAGAATGCAGGGCATGAGCGGACTTGAGGCAGGAGAAAGGATCCTCTCCGATGACCCGAAAGCCAGAATACTGTATCTTACAACCTTTTCCGACGACGAGTATATAGTTAAAGCGCTGACTATGGGCGCAAAGGGGTATATTCTCAAGCAGGATTTCGAGGGAATAGCTCCCGCTCTGGAGGCTGTAATGAGAGGACAGAGCGTCTTCGGAGAAAAGATAATCAGCAAGCTCCCCATACTTATAAAAAGCAAGCCGCAATTCGATTTTGAGCGGTATGGCTTGCAGGAAAAGGAACGTGAGATCATCGAGCTTGTGGCTGAGGGTCTGAGTAATAAGGAAATCTCCTCGGAACTATTTTTAAGCGAGGGTACGGTACGCAATTATCTCAGCAGTATACTTGAAAAGCTGAGACTTCGTGACAGAACTCAGCTTGCAGTATTTTACTACACGAATATAAGACATACGGAGGAATGAAAGGTCTCCGCAGCGGCGTACAGCATATCCGAAACAATAGATGTACTCCGCTTTTTATTTTTTGCTATTGACTTTTAATGCAAAGTGTGCTATACTATTTTCGCAAAGTTTACTTTGCTATTACTGTTTGTAATGAAAGGAGATTCTTATATGGAAAATTCACAAAAAGTCCTTCAGGTCAAGGGGTTGTCCAAACAGTACCGGAAAGGCGTTTATGCCTCGGAAAAGGTATCTTTTGATGTAGCCAAGGGCGAGATCTTTGCGCTGATAGGACCTAACGGCGCAGGCAAAACCACTACTATACGCATGATCTCTACTCTGCTTCAGGCAACGGAAGGCGACGCTATTGTGGCAGGACACAGTATTCTTACCAAGCCTGAAAAGGTGAGACAGAATATTACATATCTGCCTGACGAGGCAGGCGCGTACAAAAATATGACAGGCAGGGCTTATCTGAAATTTATGGCGGAGCTTTATGCTGACAGCAAGCTACAGGCTGAGGAGTTCCTTAAAACAGGCTCAGAGATATGCGAGTTGGGAGACAGGCTAAACGATAAAATAAGCTCCTATTCGAGAGGTATGCAGAGAAAGCTCCTGCTTGCAAGGGCAATTATGTCAAAGCCCGCTCTCGCTATCCTTGACGAGCCGACTTCGGGTCTGGATATTATCAACGCTCTGGAGATACGCCGTATGATAAAAAAACTTGCATCCGAGGGTATGAGCTTTCTGCTCAGTTCACATAATATGCTGGAGATAGAGTATGTTTCCGATAGGGTGGGAATTATCGCCAAGGGACGTCTTCTGGAGACAGGCAGACCTGCCGAGCTATTGGAGAAATACGGTACAAAAAATCTTGAAGAAGTATTTGAAAAGGTGGTGACAAGCTGTGAAATTCTATAATCTTTTCAGGAAAGAGCTTAAAGAAATGCTGAATATGCAGACTATTACGGTCATGGTAATTTCGGTCATAGTTCTTGTTTTTGCGGGAAGGGCGATGTCCGACGCAATGGACGAAAGCACGTCGAATATGTTGGATATTACTATCTGCGATATGGATAAAACGGATTTCACCGACGCTGTGCTTACCGAACTTACAAATCAGCTTAAAACCGCAGGGGGAGAAGTCAGGACAGTTGAGATCCAATCGGAGGATTACGCAGCAGAAATGAAAAGACTGGACATAAAAAGCTGTGTTGTGATACCTAAGGGCTTTACAGAAACAGTGGAGTCCGATCAGCAGGCAACCGTTGAATTCGTGCAGAAGATGACCTCTCTTGCAACAATGTCAAATCTCACCACAGGCTCTGACGCAGCTCTTGCGATGCTGGAAGCGGCAGTAAAGTCCACAATATATGCGGATAAAATCAACGACGGTTCTATGACAATGGAAGAGGTAATTCAGCTCGAGGCTCCTTTGGCTCTTGAGGAGCATACGGTAGTTGCAGATAAGTCGGAGAATATTTCAAGCAGCATTGTAATGTCGCTTTGTTCGGCTCAGACAATGATCGTACCGATCATAATGTTTGTGCTGATAATGTTCTCATCGCAGATGATACTCGGCGCTATAAGCACTGAAAAAATAGATAAAACACTTGAAACTCTGCTTTCCGCGCCCGTTTCCAGACTGTCGGTAATATCATCAAAAATGCTTGCGGCGGGAATTGTTGCGGCATTGCAGGCAGTGGTCTATATGATAGGAATGCAGGAAATGATGTCAGGAATGACCGGCGGCTCGGAAGCTACGTCGGTGTACGACGATGCAATGAAAAATCTGGGACTGACAATGAATGCGGGACAATACATAATGGTAGGCGTGCAGATGTTCCTGTCAATACTTATTGCACTTTCGATATCAATGATATTAGGTGCGCTTGCCAAAGACGCAAAATCAGCTCAGACCTTACTGCTGCCTATTACTTTCAGTACAATGATCCCATATCTGCTTTCAATGGTGCTTGATGTAAGAACGGTTACGCCGGTGCTGAGATATATCGTTTATGCTATACCTTTCACGCACACTTTTATGGCGAGCGAGAATGCTATGTTCAGCAATATGGGAATATATTGGGGCGGTTTGATTTATCAGGCAGCGTTCCTTGTGATCTGCATGACTCTGGCATTGAGGATATTTATGAGCGATAAAATATTCACAATGAGCATAGGCGGGAAAAAGGAAAGAAAAAAGCCGCTAAGCAAACAGAAATGATAAGCCGACACAAAAACATCACATGAGCGAAAAGAGAAAATTTCCGCATACGGCGCACATCTATACGGATTTGATAGATGTGCGCTGTTATTTTATGACAATGCATAGCATCGTAAAAAATGTGATAAAAATAATAAAAAATTCTTGCAATTATTTCCGCAATGTGTTATTATATATAAATACAGCTAAGAAATAATTTTACCACAGAAAGGATCTTTTGATTTTTTATGGACATAGTCTTTATTGCCGTATTATTGGTAATATCCGCTATCTGTTCCGCTACGGAGACTGCGTTCTCCTCCTGTAACAGAATAAGACTTAAAAAAATGGCTGACGGAGGCAGCAGAAGCGCGGCTAAGGCTCTGAGTATCTGCGAAAACTTTGATAAAGCTCTGACCGCTATCCTTATCGGAAACAATGTGGTCAACATATTGTCGTCATCGCTGGCAACAGTACTTTTTACTGAAAAATTCGGCGCAGGCAGCGTAGGTATGGCTACCGTTGTTATGACTGTTCTGGTGCTTATTTTCGGAGAAATCCTTCCCAAAAGCCTTGCGAAGGAAAACGCAGAAAGCTTTGCAACGCTTATGGCTGCTCCGCTTTCTGCCTTTATGTTTATCATAACCCCGCTGATTTTTATTTTCACAGGTATTAAAAAGCTTGCATCTAAAATTGTGGGCTCAAAAACCGAGGCTCCGTCCGTTACGGAGGAAGAGCTTAAATATATCATAGACGAGATCGAGGACGAGGGCGTTCTGGAGGAACAGGAATCAGACCTTGTACGATCCGCTCTGGACTTCGACGAGATCACTGTAAATAAGATACTAGTGCCGAGAGTAAGCGTTGCCGCGGTGGAGATATCCGACAGTATAGAAGAGATCAGGGATATTTTTATTCAGACCAAATATTCCCGGCTGCCTGTTTATGAAAAGGACATTGATCATATCGTGGGCGTTATTCATCAGGCAGATTTCTTTGAAATGTACGTTTCTGACAGTAAGGACGACATCCATAAAATCATGAGCGACCCTCTGTACATTACCGAAAACAAGAAAATCTCCGAAGCTCTGCGGACAATGCAGAGAGAGAAGATACATATGTCTGTCATTATAGACCAGTACGGAGGTACGGCAGGTATATGCACTTTAGAGGATATTATTGAGGAGCTTGTGGGCGAGATATATGACGAAAGCGACGAGGAGGACACTTCTTTTGTAAAGCTGTCGGAGAATACCTGCGATATATCCGCAGAGCTTTCAGTTTCAGATTTTCTTGATAGACTGGATATGCCCGAAAGCTTTATTGAAACAGACCGCCATTCAATGGGCGGCTGGATAATGGATCTGCTTGAGCGTATTCCCGAGCAGGGAGAACATGTAAGCTGTCCGCCCTTTGAGATGACGGTCAAAATGTACGACGATCAGAAGATCGACCGTATAAAAATAAGAATTGTCAAGGAAGAAAAATCCGAAAGCGAGGAAAAATAAATGCCTATCAAAATAAAAAAGCCGCAGATAAAGCCGTGCGAAATAAAATACCGAAAATCAGCCATTGGTGCAATGATCATGACGATGATCTTTGCCGCCGCTCTGATCTTCCTTATGGGGACTATTGTAAACAATGCAAACAAGCTTGCCGCTGTGGGGCTTATCGCAGCCTATGCGCTGTACTTTGCCGCTTGTGTGACGTCATTGGTTCTGGGCGTTAACGCATACAGAAAAGAGGATAATTTCCCTGTGCTGTGCCAGTGCGCATTTTTCCTTGCGGCTGTGATATTCTGCATAATGAACCTGAGATTTGCGCTTATGCTTATTTTCTCAGCATTTGACCTTGAAGATGCTGCGCAGGCTCTTGCAGGCTCGCAAGCCTATTCGGAATTTATCACTACGCAGTATTCAAATTGGGTATGTATCATTATCGGACTTATACTGACTGTTATAACAGGAATTTGCGGTATAGTCAAGCTGGTGTCGGCTAAGAAAAAAAAGTAATGGCGGATGTTATCCGCCATTGCTTTTTTTGCATTTTAGACCTCTAAGTCACATAAACATTCCCATTATGTAAACGTCCATAATTTTATCTTTATCTACTGCTTTGCCGTCGATCACAAGTCTTGTGACAGCCGTCTGCTTGTCTATTTTGCCAAAGGTCAGCTCATACACCTCACCTGAATCTGTTTCACCTGTATAGGTCACACAGTTGCCTTTGAGATGATATCTCCAGTGTCCCTTTTCAAAATAGTTATCCATTGCTTCACCGTAATTTTCACATTCCAGCGTCATTCCCTCGCCCAGATTGAAATCATAATCTGCCGAACGTACAAGCATTACTCTTATAAATCCGAACAGAACATAAAGGATAACTAACGCAAGTATGATCTTTACCAATGCTCCTATTATCGGAGTGATCTTGCTCTTGGTCTTTTCCTTTCCGCTTGAAGTGTTTGTCACAAACGGAACTCTCTGCTGCTGAGCTTGTCTTACAGGGTCATATCCGCTGTCCGTCCTGCGCTGCTGTGTGGACTGTCCCGCACGCTGATATGCACGGTTGTCAGCCTCCTGCCGCGCCTGCTTCGCATTAGATCTGGACATATAAGGAGTCCTTACGTCCGGTTTATTCTGAACCGGCATGGAGCTTCCGCCGTAATTACTGAACTGAAGTCCTCCCTCTTTCTGAGCCGAGCCCCTTGCAGCGATCATTTTTCCGCAGTTAGTGCAGATTTTTGCGCCGTCATCTATCACAGCCCCGCAGTATCCGCATACCTTTTTCATAGCCGTTTGACCCCCTGTCGGATTAAATGTATCTTATGACGCCTACTACCTTGCCGAGAATTGCAACCTCGTCAACGATTATTGGATCCATAGT
The DNA here is from genome assembly GCA_964399215.1 of uncultured Ruminococcus sp. Lineage (GTDB taxonomy): Bacteria > Bacillota > Clostridia > Oscillospirales > Ruminococcaceae > Hominimerdicola. The sequence goes on from CAYNPW010000005.1 coordinate 46,926, forward strand.
GTCGTTTTCGGGCTGAAGACGGAAATGCCCGTCCTCTTTATAAAAAGTCTTGACTGTTGCTGCTTCTCCGTCTACAAGCGCTACGATTATCTCGCCGTTTTCTGCAACGGGAGTCTGCTCGACAATAACAATATCTCCGTCAAGAATAGCTGCATTTATCATGGACTCCCCTCTTACCTTTAAAGCGAACAGCGGATTTGAATAGTTCCTTGCAGGCTGAAAATTGATGTACTCGCTGACATATTCTATTGCCGTAATGGGCACACCTGCAGTAACGGTACCTACCAACGGAATTTTCATACCGCTGCTGCCCGTAAGCTTGATAGCCCTGTTCTGCTTTGAGCCTTTCTCCAAAAAGCCCTTTTCAGTAAGAGAATTAATGTACCTGTGAGCTGTCGAAGTAGACTTAAAGCCAAATTCAGCACATATTTCTCTGACTGTGGGAGGATAGCCCTCCTCCACTCTCTGCTTGATAAAATCAAATACTCTGCGCTCGTTATCGGTAATTTTCATAGCCACTGTCCTTTCTGAATTATCCTTTTTCCCTTAATCGTTTGGCAAGCTTTTTTGCCAGCTTGTATACGTCCCCGCAGCCAAGAGTGATAATAAAATCTCCTGCTTTGGCGTTTTTTACGATATAATCGATACACAGATCGAAGTTCTTTTCCTTTTGCTCTGCGGTCTGCTTATCCGCAATTTCATGAGGAGTTTCAAACCATACTGCATTGGAGGTCTTTGCACCCAGCATTTCAGTGTATATACCATGGTTATTTTTTTCGCGGCTTCCCATAATATCAGTAATAACGGAAATGTCTGCAATCGACAAGGCTTGTGCAAAATCCTCCATAAGAATTTCCGTTCTCGAATATGTGAACGGCTGAAACACCGCCCATACCCGTTTGAAATCAAGACCCTTTGCCGCCTTGAGAGTACATTCTATCTCCTTAGGGTGATGAGCGTAGTCGTCTGCAATGATTATGCCGTCCACTTCGTCTATCTTCTGAAATCTTCTGACTGCGCCGTAAAATTCCGAAAGCCCCTTTGAAATACTTTCCCAGTCAACGCCTGAGTATCTGGCCGCCGCCGTTGCCGCAAGAGCGTTAAGCACATTGTGATCTCCGGGAACATTTATAGTTAAGGCTCTAACGATCTCTCCCTTGTAATAAATGTCAAAATCAGTCTGTAATCCTTTTTTATTTTTTATAACAGCAGAGTAATCGTTATTTCTGTCCCAGCCGAAGGATATCATCTTCTTGTCTATGCCGTCGACAGCTTTGAGCGTGTTAACGTCATCACCGTTGTAAATTACTGCCTTGGTAGCCATATCCGCAAAGATATGAAAACTCCTGATAATATTTTCAATGTTTTTGAAATATTCCAAATGGTCTGCGTCAACATTGAGAATTATCGCCGCGTCAGGGTGCAGTTTAAGGAAATGATCCTCAAATTCACAGGATTCGCAGACCATTGTCTGAGTTGAACCGGCTTTGCCCGAACCGCCTATGCTGGGGAGCTTTCCGCCGATAACACAGGAAACATCTATCTGAGAGGACACAAAAATCTGCGTAAGCATAGCCGAAGCAGTGGTCTTGCCGTGAGTACCGCATACGCACAGCGCATTGTCATACCAGCTTGTGACAAGTCCCAGAATATCCGCTCTTTCGCATACATAAGCGCCGCTTGCTTTAGCGGCGATAAGCTCAGGATTGTCTGCCATAATAGCGGCGGTGTAGATTATGAGATCCGCCCCTTTGATATTTTCCTCACGTTGACCTAGAAAAACGGTGATACCCATTTTTCTCACAGCGTCAAGAGTTTCCGTATCGTTATTATCCGAGCCTGTTATAAAAAAACCCTTTGAGTGAAATATCTGCACCAAAGGGTACATACCCGAACCGCCGATACCAATAAAATGAACGTGCTTTACACTCTTTAAAATCTCATCTGAAATTACCATATCGTCTGTTTCCTCTTTTCTTTTAAGGAATAATAAAATAAAAATATTCAACAATATCATTTTATATAGTTATATTTATTATAATACATTTTTCAAAAAAAATAAAGCCCTTTTTGAATATTTTTTTGATTTACGGACAAAATTTTAATCAGAAAGCAAAACTTTTCCAAAAAACATCGAGGGAGGACGTCAGTAATGAACATTACCGAAGTAAAAGTCAGGAAATTTTTGAACGAGGGCAAGCTAAGAGGCATAGTAAGCGTGACCTTCGACGGAGTATTTGCCGTACATGACATAAAGATCGTGCAGGGCGAAAAAAGAATGTTTGTAGCTATGCCCAGCAGACGTGACGACAGCGGCGTATACAGAGACATTGTGCACCCTATAACCATAGCCGCAAGAAATGAAATAGAGGAGGAGATATTAGACGCTTTTCAGCGTGAGCTCGACACCGCGGCAGCGCAGGAAAATCCATATATTCAGTAAAAACTTCCAATATTCCTTGTTTTCTGTTTAAATACACAAATATCTCTGTACAATTTTATTGAAAAAGCGGTTGCAATTAATAATAAAATGTGTTATAATAACCAATAGGATATTAAGGCAGTGCCGTAAAAAATATGCGGTACTGCCTTAAAGCAATCAAAAAATATTTCAGAGGAGGCATTTAAATTGGAAGAACGTATGCAAACTATAAAGTGCAGAAAAAACAGAAAGGTACAGATAGGCATTATTCCCGGACATTTCGCTACTACTCATTCCCATGTTAATCATTATGTAGCCATGACCGCAATAAAGACAAGTCTAAAAATGGCAAAAGAGGCAGCGGCAGAGCTTGGATCTACATATACAAGCACACATATCGATACGATAATCTGCCTTGAGGGTACGGAAATTCTCGGCGCATTTTTAGCGGAATATCTTTCTCAGGGCGGGATTAACAGCGGCGCGGATATAACTGTTATTACACCCGAGTTCAATTCGGGCAATCAGATGATTTTCCGTGATAATACTCAGAAGAAGATATGGGGCAAGCAGGTGCTTGTGCTGATCTCATCGGCGTCCACGGGAAAAAGCATAGGCAGAGCCATTGACTGTTTGCAGTACTACAACGGACAGCTGGTGGCGATCGCGTCTATATTCTCCGCAATCAAGGAATCTCACGGAATGCCTGTACATGCTCTGTTCACAGAGGACGATTTACCGCACTATGTGAACTATCCGGCAGGCGAATGCCCTATGTGTCAGGCAGGACAAAAAGTAGACGCGCTTGTTAACAGCTTCGGTTATTCAAAGCTTTGATAAAGATACAGCAGCTCCGTTTTTCGGAGCTGTTTTTTAATAAAAAATGCAGAACAAGCTGCTTTTGCTTGTTCTGCTGATTTTCCGTTAATATTCCGCCGAAAAGACGTGTTTTGAACACAGCCCCTAGTTAGCTTCGTACGGTCTTACTCTGAGAGTAATTCCCGCTTTGTCGGCTACAGCCTGTGATTTTGATATTTCCGCCTCGCCAATTATGTCAACTACCGTAAGCATTACGCTTGGTACATATTTTTTTACCCTTTTTGCAAAGGACAGCATTTCCTCAAAACAGTTTACATTCTTGAAGCTCGGTCTTGTTACTTCCGCATAGGCTTCTGCGTCCGAAGCATTAAGACTGATAGATATTATGTCCACAAGCCCTTCAAAATCAGCGGGAGTTTCCCTTTTATTGATAAGATCGGAAAGTCCGTTTGTATTAAGCCTTATCGGCGTTTTAGTCATACTGCGGATATACCTTGCCGCAGTTTTGAGAATTTCCAGCTCGCAGGTAGGCTCGCCGTAGCCGCAGAAAATTATCTCCTCATAGCTGTCAAGACATCTTGATCTGAGATTGGCTATAACTTCGTCCGCATTAGGCTGATGTTCCAGCCACAGCGGATCGGAACCGTATGCTCCGTCACCGTTCTGTCTTATACAGAATGTACAGGCACAAGGACATTTATTTGTGATATTTAGATACAGCTTATTTCCGATCTCATAAGAAATATTCATTGCCTTTTGCATTTTAATTTCCTCCGACGTATATTGATTGTCAATTTTCTCTTGACAAATTCTCATTATGTGATATAATAACATTAAAGAGAGGTGCTCACTGTAAGCGGTTTACCTCCATATCAGTTTCTATTAATAAACAATAGTCGCCTTATGTGAGAGTTGGGCGGCTATTTCTTTTTGCTGTTGTTAGCAAGATTGATCATTAATTATTATATCACATACTGTTTCTTTTGTCAATTTTCCCGTGTCCGTAATTTTTCATAGAGTTCAAAGCAATCCTTGACGTCATTCAGATCGGCTGTCTTTTTGGGATAGTAATATCGGCAGAAAACTCCGTTAGAAATCACATCGGATATAGGTTTACCCTCATTTGAAGAAAACAGGCTGATATTGCCCTTAGCATCTGTAACTATATACCCTATAACATACTTTTTTCTAAAATCTATGTCGGATATGACCCATACGCTGTTATGCATTTTCGGAACATAATTTACCGCACAATATTCCAGAAATTCCGAAACGGTTGTATTGTCATCAAACTGTACGATTTTCTCGTTGGGAGCATTGCAATCGTCGCTCATACATACGCTTTCACGCTGTAAAATAACCCTCATTTTTATATACCTTCTTAATTTTATCAATTATCTTACAAAATTTATCCCTTGCCATGAATTCCTCCTGCCAAGTTCCTTATCGATCTCGTTCATTACGCAGAACTTTTTAAGGCTCCACAGCGGAGCGATAAGATCGTCTTTTGCTCCGTCACCCGTCACACGCTGTATTACCGTTTCGGGAGACAAAAGCTCTATCTGATCGCATACAAGCGAAACATACTCCTCCATTTCCATAGCGGGGAACTCTCCCCGCATATACATTGCGCCCAGTTCTGTACCTTTTAGAATATGCAGAAGATGTATCTTTATGCTGTGAATGTCAAGCAGGCTAAGCTCTCTGACTGTTTCGATCATCATTTCCTTTGTTTCTCCCGGCAGACCGTTGATTATATGAACGCATACGTTAACGCCGTTTTTTCGGAGCATTCCGTATCCTGCAAGAAAATCCTCATAGGTATGGCATCGGTTCATTTTCTCTGCCGTAACATTATGGATAGTCTGCAAGCCAAGTTCTACTGTCAGATAGGTTTTCCGCGCTATCTCTCCAAGCAGAGAGCATTTCTCTTCATTGAGACAGTCCGCTCTTGTGGCTATGCTCAAGCCCACAGTATTTTCAAAATCCAGCGCAGTATAGTACATTTTCCGCAGTGTTTCAATATCTCCGTAGGTATTTGACCCTGCCTGAAAATAAGGTATGCAGAGCCCGTCAGCCCACTTGCTCTGCATTTTTCTCTTTATTTCATTGTACTGAGTGAGAATATCGTCAGCAGGGTCGCCTGCGAAATCTCCGCTCATTTTAGCGGAGCAAAACTTACATCCGCCCACGCCCTTCGTTCCGTTCCTGTTGGGACAGCCTAAGTCCACATTCAGCGGAACCTTATAGACCTTTTTTCCGAATCTTTTTCTCAGATAATAGTTATATGTCTGATAACGCTTATTGTCGTCGGAATAGGGAAACGGATTATCAAATCTGCTGTTCATATCTACTCGCTCTCGTCAGAGGAGGTTATGTCAACAGGCGGCTCTGTTTCGGCGCCTGTGCTTGTAGTGGTAGTTGAAGTATCCGGCGGTTCAGTATCTGAGGCTGTCGTAGTAGTTGTTGTTGTGTCAGGCACCGGCTCCGTTGTAGTAGTTGTCACATAAGGAGCGTCGTTATTTGTAGTAGTGCTCTCCGTAGTAGTTGTTGTGGTAGATGTCGTAGCGGCAGGTCTTGGCAGGGCTGTCGTACCCTTACCGTTCTCTGCATTCTCCTCACCGCCGGTAGTAACCGTTTCCCCGTTCTTGTCAGTCAGCACAGTCGTAACTTTCAGCACATCTTCGTCAGCCTCATTCTTTTCATCAGGAGTCTCATCAAAGCTGTTTCTGTCGCTGTTTGTTGAATTATCGATTTCCTTTATCGGATCTGAGACCTTATTGCCGATTCCGTAAAGCAGAGATATCCTTTCCTCCAAAGCCTTTAAGGTCTCAGGAATAGGGAGCTGATTATTGTACTTATCTTCAAGGGACTGTGTATACGCTCCCGACATAAATACCTTGAAATTAAGAGTCATGCTGTTGTCGTCCACTGAGTTTCCTCCGTTTACGGCAATAAAAGTAACCGCCGTAAATATCAGCAGTACTGCCATGACCAGCAGATTTATACTGTTGTAATGCTCCTCTCTGGTGACAAGAGCAAGCTCCTTGACCGCCTCTTCGTTCTCAGCGCATTCCTCGGGAATAACATATCCCTCCGCCGCCTTGGCGGTTTGTCTGAAATTTTTCATCATAACAAAACCTCGTATTTTAATTGACATATGATAATAAACAATTTTATCAGCTGTATTCCACAACCAGCGTTATAACGCTCAGCACAAACACAAAAGCCGTGCATACTGTCTTAAGAACTCTCGTAAAGCCGTAATATTTTCCGCCCTTTCCGGCAATGCCGTCGATTATCTTCAAAACTGCATTTTTCAAAAACGGCAGGAATATTACCATAGCAATAGCTATCAGTGTGATATTTTTCAGCACCGCATATTTTACGGATACGCTGAGAGTGTATTTTGTATTTACTCCCAAAAGTGCAAACAGCCATTTTTTATAACCGTAGGCGCTTTCAAAATACAATCCTCCGAAGATCGCCAGACTTGCCGCCGCCATATAAATATACCTGATCCACGCAGGAAGCTTTGACAAAGGCTTTGCAAGCACAAGCTTTTCAAGAGCGACAAGCACGCCCGCCGCTATGCCCACAATAAAGAAATTCAGCTTTGCTTCATACCACAGCGAAAGCAGTCCTCCGCAAAGGACCGCGGCTATACAGGTATAAACCTTTGATCGATTTCCGTCAAGACCGAAAAGCTCTGCGAAAAACTCCGTTACAGTCGTGTTGAAGCTTTTTACCAGACCCGTGAAAAGTCCTTCGGGATCAATATCACGGTAATTATCGGGATAAACAAAGCCTCCTACAAGACCAAGACCCTTTGACATATCGGAAAAACCTGTAAACAGAAAATAGTATTGTCCGAAGAATGAGATCATACCCAGCCAGCAGCCAAGAGTAGTGATCTCCGCTCCGTTAAGTCCTGCGAGCTTTATCCTTTCAAAAACTCCTGCAAGAAGAACTACCTTTCCCAGCCCCAGAAAAATCTTGTTCAGTCCTTTGTTCAGTTTTTCTGTGGTTATCTCTCTTTTTCGTATCTGAGGCTCCATATCTCCATATCGCACAAGCGGGCCTACCAGCATAAGATGAAAGGACACCATATAGGTAAGCAGACACAGAGGATTTTTCTCCGCCCGGATATGTCCCTTGAAAACATCGTAAACATATGAAAAACCTCTAAGTGAATAGAAAGCTATTCCCATAGGAAGTATCGCCGCGTCAAAGGACAGCTTGTCTATTTCATCAAACAGATAGTTGTGACCGAACACAAGAAATATTCCCAAATTCATAACAGCGTCCGCTGACAGAAAAAGCACCGAGGCAGCCTTTTGCTGATTATTTTTACTTACTGCAAGTCCCAGCAGCCAGTCTGCAAATACCGACAAAAAAATAAGACAGAAAGCAAATGGACGTCCCCAGGTGAAAAACAATACAGATGAAATGATCAAAATCAGATTTTTATATTCCGCACTTCTGTCGAACATAGTCATGACGGCAGTTATCGGAAACAAAGCAAGTAAAAATATTAACTCTGAATATACCAATGCAATAACTCCTTAATTTGTTATATGTTTATACAAATGATTGTGTAGTTTTATAATATAATTTTAGCACATATCACAAAATTACGCAAGGGAAATTAGAAAGAAAATCGAAAATTTTGAGAATTTTATTAAATCTATTTGCAATCGTGAAAAAGTGTGCTATAATTATAGTAAATAAGTATGCCAGTTGATAACTGAATTAATAAGGGAAAATTTGCCTATGTTATATATGTGATTTTTCAAGGGGTAATTCGGTTGTCAATAAGAGGGAAGGAGTGGCAGTTTTGTCTTCAATTTTAGTTACAGGCGCAAGCGGAATGATCGGTCAATATCTGACGTCAAGTCTCCTGCACAAAAAGCACCGTGTTTATGGCGTTGACAATAAGGGAAATGATTTTATAGGTTCTGACCCTAACTATACATTCGTTCAGTGCGATATTACTGACAAGAATGCTATCACATCAATTATCGACAGCAATAAGATAGATGTAATCGTACATCTTGCCAACTCTGTTGACAATGATATCGATCCGTATATTACCGACGCGGAAATGAAAAAGAGCAAGATCTGCGACAAATTCATTTATGAAGCCGCAGACAAGGCTGACGTTACAAGCTTTATACTTCTCAGCACTACGGATATTTACGGAGTGCAGAAGGGCAGAGAGCCTATACGTGAAACTGCTGCCGAAAAAGGAAATTCTAACTACGCAGATATGAAAATGACCAGTGAAAAGATAATGCTCAAGGCGTTCAAGAAATCCGACACTATACCTGTTATTGCCAGAGTTGCGCCGATTTATGACGCAGAGCATACGGATAATCTCCACGGACACGTTTTTGATTACAAGGAAAACGTAGGGTACATCTTTAATGACGGCGAATACGGCTTTACATTCTGCTGCGTATTCAATCTGATAGATTTTATCAACGGCATTATAAATGTACCGTCGGGAAGGTATGAGGGAATATACAATGTATGCGATTCAAGGCTTATTACGGCAAAGGAAATAATCGATTACGAAAAAGCTCATCACCGCATCGGCGCAGTAATTCAGAAAAATGCAAGCGGACTTAGTCTTAACAAGGGTAAAATGAAATCGGATTACAGATATTTCGATCCGTCTATCACCTTTAACAACTGGAATATTGACAACACCAGAGCAAAAAGGATAGCTCCCTTCCGCTGGACGTTATCCAACACAAAATAAATGTATTTTACGGACGGGTCAAGCCGTCCGTTTTTTTCGCTATTGACCGTATCTTCTGATTGGCTTTCATTTGTACGCATCACTTATCCTTTACATAGCAAAACGGCGCATAGAAAATATACGCCGTTTGTATTTTTATTATTGTTTTACATCGCCTTTAATAATTCCACGTCCGTTCGTAGATATATACACTCTTCCGTATATTTTGGGATCACCCGAAATTACTTTATTAACGTTGCCCCATTTCTGAGTATCGTCATTGATCCTTCTCCATGTCGCACCCTTATCTTCGGAAATATATACGCCATAGCCCTCGCCGTTAGCCTCGCCCAGCATATAGAGAGCCATGTAATCCCCCTCGTTTTTAGCTTTGCCGAGACTGATAGCGTCACACGCTGTAACGTCTGTAGAGGTGTTCGTCAGCGTTCCTGCATTGGTATCGAGCAGGTATGTTCCTGCGCCGCCTACTGCAAGCCAAAGCTCACCCTCAGTATCCGGACAAGCCTGCCATGTGAAGTTTGACACCAGCATACTCGTTACCATTGTGAATGTTTCTCCTCTGTCCTCGCTCATGTAAATTGTTCCGTCATAAGCCGCATAGAACTTGTCGGGATTAACTTTATCGGTCTCAATAAGACTGCTTGCGTGAAGATCGCATTTACTCCACGTTTTGCCGAAATCGCTTGTTGTGAAAATTCCCACCGTGGGGCACTGATAGAAAATAGTCTTTCCGTCGGCGGAAAGCTTAACGGTGCCTCCCGCTTTTTTATCCACTCCCTCAGGACGGGTTTCCACCGCCTGCCATGTCTCCGCCGCGTCAGTGGAATAATAAATAGTGTCTGTTCCCTCATTGGTAGCCCTTACAACTATGTTGTAATCAAGAGCTGCACAGTCGATATCGGTTGACTTGAAGTCTCCGTAATGCTCCTCAGGAGCAACATTGGCGTCCTGGTGTTTAAATCCATAAATATCTCCCATGATCGAATAAAGGTCAGGAGCATTTTCGTCGTTTTGATTTGGCGAAACAAAATCAAAGATCGCGGTTTCTTCGATACCCATAGCTCTTACCTCGAGATTTACGGGTTCTTCATTGACCTTGGTAAGATTTGTCGTCCCGAAAATAGTCGCTCCCGTACCGTAGAGTATCTCATCGGGATTGAACGGATTTATCGCCACGCCTGTCATCCACCAGCCCGGCTTTAGCTGTCCCTGCCAGTCGAGCCATGGACTTGCGCTTATATCTATGGTGTAATTCATCTGAGGATCGCCGTTTTCGTCGTCCGCCCAGATAGATCCCCAGCTTTCTCCGCCGTCAAAGCTTACAAAAACATTGTCCTTAACAGCCCACAAATCAAGGGTCATGCAGACTATCATATTGGGATCGTTTGGATTTACCGAAATACCGTTGTAGCCGCAGGTATAAACCTTATCGGGAGTTATCTCCTTCCACTCTCCCGTAGCAAGGTTATATTTCTGAATTGCACCGTCTGAAGCGTTGCTGGGTCCTATTTTATAGGACCATGAAGTATACAGATAACCGTCCGATGAGATCTCGCCCTGAACAGGCTTAAGAGTAGTGTTATCCTCTGTTCTTTCCGATACAGGATTTTCAATTTCTGTCCAAGTCTCTCCGGCATCGTCGGAGCGGTAAAGATAATTACCCGATGTAGCTGCCGCACCCACAACGATAGTTTTTGTTGCGTTTCCGCTCTCCGAGCTTGACTTGTCAAATGCGACGAAGGTCAGACCCTGAGAATAACCCTCCTCTGTATATCCTCCCTTTGTTGGAAAGCTTGTGACCTCTGCCCATGTTCTGCCATAATCTGTGGACTTCCACAGTCCGTCTGCACGGGAACCGAAATAGAGTATCGAATTGTCGTTGGGGTCTACCTGAAGTCTCTCTCCTGCACCCCTGCCCACTTCATTTCCGCCGCAGCCAAAGGGAAGCTCAAATATTCCCCAGTTCTCGCCGTAATCGTCCGAATAGAATATCGCACCCGAGGACGAGGAATATGTACCTGCCGCAATGTACACTCTGTTAGTTTCTACGGGATCGGTAGCGATACTTTCAATGCCCATATAGTTCCAGTCATCACCGCCGATAAAATCGGTTATACACTCCCAGCGGTTGGTTTCATTATTAAGCTTGTATGCACCGCCGATGTCGGTACGGCAGTAAACAAGACCTTCCTCAGTAGGGTTGTAGATGATATCGGGAACAAAGCCGCCGCCGACTATCTCAACGTTTCCCCATTCCCAGCCTGTATCCACCGGCTGAGCGTTATAGTATTCTATTTCTGCGGACTTGCCGTCCTCAGAAACTGATTTTGAACTGTTGTTTTCATTGTCCTTAGAACAGCCTGCCAACGCTGATACAGCAAATATACAGGAACAGCCAAGAGCCAAAAATCTGGAAATTTTCATAGTATTCTCCTTAGCAAAACAAGTTATTGTATTCGTTTACATCATCAGATGTTTATATTTTACTATATAATAGACCGTTTGTCAAGAGCGTTTATCGGCATAATGCTTTGTGAACCGTAAGTTTTTCCTGACCAGTTAGCAGTATCGACCTAGGAATTTTCCTCTTACTTTTTACATCGTAAAAAACCGCCCTGTTTTTACAGGACGGTTTAACAATATCCGTTTATTTGCTCAGCATTTTCTCTGCGCTTGCAAGCTTGACAGCTATTGCAAACAGCTCAGCTGCAAGTTTCATTTCCTCTACAGGGGGGAACGAGGGCGCTATTCTGATATTTGTATCTTTAGGATCCTTTCCGTAAGGGAAGGTTGCTCCTGCGCCGGTCAGCACAACTCCTGCTTCTTCGCAAAGCTCAACGATTCTCTTGGCACAGCCTTCCATTGAATCAAAGCTGATGAAGTATCCTCCGTTCGGATTTGTCCAGCTTGCTATTCCCAACGGAGCTATCTCCTTTTCAAGAACCTCCTGCACGACCTCAAACTTAGGAGCAAGTATCTCCTGATGTTTTTTCATGTGTTCGACAAGACCTTCAAAGCTTCCAAAGAACTTTGTATGTCTTATCTGATTGATCTTATCATATCCTATGGTCTGAACGTTCAAAAGCGATCTGATATAGTTCATATTGTCCTCAGAACCGGCAATTACCGCAACTCCCGCACCTGCAAAGGTTATCTTAGAAGTTGACGCAAACATAAGAACTCTGTCGGGACAGCCGGCCTTTTTGCATTCGTCAAGAATGTTAAGCAGCTTGTCGTGATCATCGGAAAGGTGATGTACGCAATAAGCGTTATCCCAGAAAATTCTGAAATCCTCAGCCTTTGCGTTAAGGTTTGCAAATCTCCTTACGACTTCATCCGAATATGTTACGCCTGTAGGATTTGAGTACATAGGAACGCACCATACTCCCTTTATTGAATCGTCCTCGGCAACCAGCTTTTCTATCTTGTCCATATCGGGACCGTCGCCGTTCATAGGAATGTTCAAAAGCTCAAAACCAAACTTTTCCGTAATAAGAAAATGTCTGTCATAACCGGGACACGGACAAAGCCACTTGATTTTTCCGCATTCCTTCCAAGGCTTGCTTTCCTTATTTACGCCGAACATCATAAATTTAGCTATCGTATCATACATAATGTTAAGGCTTGAATTACCGCAGACGATGATCTCCTTATCAGTTACGCCCAGCATAGGCGCAAAAAGCTTTTTAGCCGACGGAATACCGTCTACTTCGCCGTAGTTTCTGCAATCTGTCCCGTCCGCGTCAATGCAGTCTGTTCCGTCCTTAACGGCTGTGAGCAGCCCCGAAGTCAGGTCAAGCTGTTCGCCTGAGGGCTTTCCTCTTGCCATATTGAGCTTCAGACCCTGAGCCTTGAATTCGTCATATTCTTCCTGAACCTTACTTTTAAACTGTTCAAGCTGTTCCTTAGACATTTCAGATAACAACATATCAAAAATCCTCCAATAAAAAATTTTCAAATTTTTTTCCACATAATATTCTACTCCTTTTGCGGCGACTTTGCAAGTGCAAATTTCAATTCCTGCAAAAAATCCACGTTTTGCACGAACCTACGCGTTTTATTATTTTGATTATGGGCAAATTCAATAACCGTCATTCACAATGCTGTAATATTAACCAAAAAAAGAACAGACCGCCGAAAGCAGTCTGTTCCAAAAACTTTTATTATGTTTATTAGCCTTCCTGTGTAAGACCTGAGATCGTGAATGTAACCTCAAGGCTGTCCTCAAAGTAGAGAGCGTCCTTGTCGATTCCGGGGTCCTTAGCTGTATCGCCGTAGTCGTTGTAGATCTCAATTCTGTAGCAGTTGTTGCCATCCTCGATATTACCGTAAACGATCTTAGAAGGATCGAATTCAACTTCCTGACCGTCAGCCTTGATAGATGTAACCTCAACAGTTATTTCCTGACCTGTGTACTTACCCATAGTCTCCTTGTTAACGCCTGCGTCGTCGCCTTCCTTAAGCTGCTGCTTTGAAACTTCCTCACCCTTATAGTTAATAGTTCCGTCGCAGATACCTGTGATGTCTACGCAGAATACTACGCAGCCGGAAGCAGGAAGAGCATAATCGCCGTCAAGAGCGACCTGCGGATTGTAGCCGCCTAACTCGTCCTCATAGGACATCGAAGCGTTTGTAATTGCAACTGTATATTCGCCGTCGCCTGTAACGTCAGCGTCAACACCGTAAGCCTGTTCTCTCTCAGGGTAGCCCTGACCTTCCCAGTTGCCCCACAGCCATTCAGCGTCGCCGAACATAAGGAATGCGTCATAGCCCTCAAACTCTGTTACAGGAACATAATCGTTTGCAGGATCAGCCTCTACGTCGCCGCCCTCTTCACTGCTGTCCTCAGCAACTTCACTGTCTGAATCGCCGACCTCAGCATTATTTACATCATCCTCGACAAGCGCTGTAGTAGTTGTTGTTGTTGTGCCTGCAGATGATGAACTCTCAGTATCTCCGCATGATGCGAACATAGCTGTTGTCATTGTAAGAGCTGCTGCCATGGCAATAATTTTCTTAAAGCTCATTGTAATAACCTCCATAATAATTAAATAGGTTTGTGAATTGACAGCATTTGCCGTCTTAATACTATTTTTCACTATAATATATAATACAAAATTTTCGTTATTTTTTCAAGGTGCTAATTATACAAAATCAACAAAGTTAAATCGTTTACAATGCACAAAAACAACTGAAACAATATGAACTTATTCACATATCACAGCATATTGCACAAAAATCACGTCTACGAAAACAAAAATATTTGCCGAAAATTTTCTAAGTCTGCCGAATCTTTTGTCTGCATTAGACTATTATATTTTATCGAGACACGCCCCGTCCGTAATATTAAAAATCCGCCTCGAATATTTTCCGCGGCGGATTTCTATACATTTTATTTTTTGCTGAGATTCTGCATTTCCTGTTCGTATTCGTAAAATTCCTGTCTTTTTTTCACGATACCTACCGGAGCTGTCTCTGTTTCCTCCTGATTATCCTTAAATACCAATTTTAGGAACACAGGTGTTACAATAGTTGTAATAACTACCATTATAATGATCGGAGCAAATACCTCGTCCGTCATAAGACCGAGCTTCTGACCCTTTGCGGCAACGATAAGCGCAACCTCTCCGCGTGAGATCATACCCATAGCGATCCGAGCGCTTTCCTTGTTGGTATAACCGCATACTTTTGCGCCAAGGCCGCAGCCGACGATTTTTGTAAGTATAGCCACCACAAGCAAAAGCACGGCAAACAAAATCATTTTCCCGCTCATATGTATCTCACCCATGCTTAATCCTATGCTTGCGAAGAAAATTGGCGAAAGCAGCATATACGATACTGTCTCAAATTTATTTGAAACATACTTAACGTCCTTATGACGTGATATAGCAAGACCGGCAACAAATGCGCCTGTAATATCCGCTACTCCGAAAAGCTCGGCAATATAAGCCATAAGCAGACAGAAAACAAACGTAATTACCGCATGACGGCGGAGATCTCTTTTGTCTCTTTTTCTCCACTTTGTGAAAACAATATGATAAAGTATAGTCGCACCCACAGCTACGGCAAAGAAAGCAATGATCTTAAGAAGTACTGTAACAAGATGTACGCTTGTATCCGCAAGACTGGTAATAAGAGTAAGAGCAATTATACCCAGAATATCGTCAATTATTGCCGCTCCGAGAATTGCATTTCCCGCTTTTGTGCTGAGCTTTCCGAGCTCCTTAAGAGTTTCAACTGTGATCGAAACAGAAGTCGCAGTAAGAATAACGCCTATAAAAATATGCTGTAATAACAGTGAACAGGACAAACCGGCACCCTTTCCTATACTCATTGCCGCCGCAAGCCCGCAGCCGCCCAGCAGAGGAACGATAACGCCCAACAGAGCAATAATAAAGGACGCCTTACCCGTCTTTTTCAAGTCCTGAATATCCGTTTCAAGACCTGCGGTAAACATCAGGATAATTACACCCAGCTCTGAAATATTGGAAATAAATTCTGATTCGCCCACAACGTTAAGTACGGCAGGTCCTAAAATAACGCCTGCGCAAAGCGCTCCTACGACCTGAGGAAGGTGGATTTTCTTAGTCACAAGGCCCAATACCTTAGTCGACAGAAGAATAACCGCAATTATCAGCAGATATTTGTATTCTTCAATAACAAAAAGATTTCTCAGATTTTCCAGCAGATTTCCCATTTTACTTCATCTTCTTTCCCATTATTTCAATGAAAAATATCGCGTCTTTGCCGCCGTAAAAATGACGATCTGCGGAATGCCTTAAACCCCCGCAAATCGCCCTTTTTTTACAACACTGATATTTTAGCACAAAGATATATCTATGTCAACGGAATGCACAATTTCTTAACAGAAAATTTGCACATATTGAACAAAGGAATATTTTTCTTATCCGACAAGCTGTCAGTCTTTTTTTCTGAATACAAAAAGCTTGCTGATAATATAATTCAAAATAAGCACAACTATCGAAGCGATAACCTTGACCGCCCATTTATTTATGCTGAGCAAAGACACTCCGATCCACATCATAAGGGTTTCAACGACCAGTGTAAAAGCACGTCCTCCGTAAAAAGACAGCGCCTCGGAGAATATCTCCTTTGAACCGTGAGCTCTGGAGGAAAATACCCAGATACGGTTAGTGACATAGGCAAAGGTAACGGCGCATATCCATGAAATAATATTACTTGGTACAATAGCCGTTCCCTCTGACATACCCGCATTTTCCAGCAGCCATTGTGGAATGCCCAGCATAATAAAGCTTACAACGGTAGTAAGCGCGCCAAAGAAAAGATAAAGGAGCATTTCTTTATTTTTCTTATAAAACGGTTCAAAAATCTTCAGAAATCCCCAGCCCATAATTTTATCAAAAATATCTTTTTTCTCTGTTTCGGAATAATTGTTCATTTTGTTTCTCCTGTTTATATAAAATCGGTATATTAATTATACATTACAAACAGAAAAATGTCAACCGAATATGATAACCGGCGAAATATAAATAATTATATTTGAAACTTTTCTCTTTGTGCATATTGCTTTAATTTACTTCCGTTATTGCCTTGTAATTACCTCATATGTGATTTTTTTTCTTTTTACTTGACTTTTTCACATTAAAGTACTATAATTATATTGTTAATTTATTTTTATGGAGGTTATCAAAATGAGTAGAGTTTATAACTTCAGCGCAGGTCCTGCTGTTCTTCCTGAGGAGGTACTCAAAGAAGCAGCGGAGGAAATGCTCGATTATAAAGGCACAGGTATGAGCGTTATGGAGATGTCCCACCGTTCCAAAGCTTTCGATACTATTATCAAAGAAGCTGAGGCTGACATCAGAGAATTAATGAATATTCCGGATAATTATAAGGTACTGTTTTTACAGGGCGGAGCTTCACAGCAGTTCGCAGCTGTTCCTATGAACCTTATGAAGAATAAAAAGGCGGCTTATATTGTTACCGGTCAGTGGGCTAAGAAGGCTTATCAGGAGGCACAGAAGTACGGTGAGGCTGTCGCTGTTGCGTCGTCCGCAGACAAGACCTTCTCTTATATCCCCGATTGCTCTGATCTGGATATCCCTGAGGACGCGGATTATATTTACATCTGCGAAAACAATACTATTTACGGTACAAAGTTCAAGGAGCTTCCTAATACAAAGGGTCATACTCTTGTTGCGGACGTTTCTTCATGCTTCCTCTCGGAGCCTGTTGACGTTACAAAATACGGCGTTATCTACGGCGGCGTTCAGAAGAATATCGGTCCTGCGGGCGTAGTTATCGCTATTGTAAGAGAGGATCTTATCACAGACGATGTTCTTGAGGGTACTCCTACAATGCTTAAATGGAAAACTCAGGCTGACGCTGATTCTCTTTATAATACTCCTCCATGCTACGGTATCTATATCTGCGGCAAGGTATTTAAGTGGATAAAGAAAATGGGCGGTCTTGAAGCTATGAAGGCTCACAACGAAAAGAAAGCTAAGATACTTTACGACTTCCTTGACGAGAGCAAGCTGTTCAAGGGTACTGTTGAGCCTAAAGACAGATCTCTGATGAACGTTCCTTTCGTAACAGGCAATGACGAGCTTGACAAGAAGTTCGTTGCAGAGGCTAAGGCGGCAGGCTTTGAAAACCTTAAGGGTCACAGAACCGTAGGCGGTATGAGAGCCTCTATCTACAACGCT
>CAYNPW010000006.1:0-63700 GCA_964399215.1 uncultured Ruminococcus sp.
GCTATACTTATAATGATATTTTATGTTTGGAGATATGATCATGAACTATAGATTTTCAAAAGATGACTGGGGAGCGGATTTTACTGTGCCCGCTTGCGTAGTTTCGGACTTTTTAAAGCTGAGCGACGGCAATTACATAAAGGTCCTGCTTTCTATTCTTTCAGGAAGGCGTAACACTTCTACCGAGGAGATTTCACAGCTTTGCGGACTGTCCGCTCAGATAGTTGACGATGCAGTTATATACTGGTGTGGTCTGGGTGTTATTTCCTGCGGCGAAGCGGCAGTTGCCGCTGTGTCGCCGATGTCTGACGCACAGCCTAAGAAATTTTCCGAAAGAAACGAGCCTGTGTCCTTGGTCGAGGCGGTCAAGCCTGCTAAAAATATTGTGGACCGCAGGGTCGTAGTTAACTATACTCAGCGTGAGATCAAGGAAAAAGCTGAACAGGACGCTGATTTAAAACAGCTTGTCAACGATATACAGAGTACTCTGCAATTTTCCATTAACGGCAAGGAGTTGGGCAG
This sequence comes from uncultured Ruminococcus sp., assembly GCA_964399215.1. GTDB lineage: Bacteria > Bacillota > Clostridia > Oscillospirales > Ruminococcaceae > Hominimerdicola. The sequence goes on from CAYNPW010000006.1 coordinate 523, forward strand.
GCTTGTGGAGCTGTACGAGCTTTACAAGTTTGATGTACCTACGATACTTCTTGCTGCGGAATATTGTAAAACGATCGGCAAGCATAGTATTGCATATTTGTCTGCTGTTATGATACGCTGGTTTGATGAAGATATCACAACATATTCAGAGGTAGAACAGGCTATAATCCGAGCGGGTGAGCAGCGCAGCTTTGAAAATAAGGTGTTGAAAATCTTCGGAATGGAAAGCAAGCCCTCCAAACAGCAGCGCGAATATATTGATAAGTGGAACAATACAGGTTTTTCTGTTGAAATGATAGAGATAGCCTATAATAAGTGTCTTGACGCAAAAAACAAGCTGAATTTCAGCTACATAGACGGTATACTTATGAAATGGGCGGAGGGAAGTATAAAAACTCCCGAGCAGGTCTACAAGAGCGACGAACAGTTCAAAAGTAAATACACCGTAAAAAAACAGACTGAGGAAATTCAGAATAATACCTCCTACGATCTTGACGAGTTTGAACAGTTCGCTTTGAATTTCAGTTTAAGTAAGAAAAACGCTTGGACGACAGATAAAGTATAATGAAAGGACAGGACGATGAAATATACTAAAAATGCCTATGAGCGCGCCGAGGCAGAAATCAACTCGCGGCGTGAAAAATCTGAGGAACAGCGTACACAACGGCTTAATGAGATAAAGAGTACGGCTCCTGAGATATACAGATTGCACAGTAACACTTTGTCCTCTCAGTTTGGTATGCTTGCGGAGATTATCGGCAATGGCAGTAAGGACGGCGCGCGTACTGCCATTAATGAAATTAAAAACAGAAACCTTATGGCGCAGCAGACAATAAAGGAGCTGCTTGATACTTTCGGTTATCCAACAGATTATCTTCAATATCACTATCACTGTGAAAAGTGCAGAGATACAGGATTTGTGGAGGGCAGACGGTGCGAGTGCTTTGAAAAGCTTTTAAGCAAATATACTACTGAGGAGCTTAATGAACAGTGTTCGATTCAGCTCCACGATTTCTCTGAATTTAGGATAGATTTTTACCCTCAGCAAATGGGAAATATAAATCCCCGTGATATTATGAGTACCGTTTACAATGATTGCATAAATTATGCCAATAATTTTACACCCGATGCGGACTCCCTTTTCTTTTTCGGTAAAACAGGCTTGGGAAAAACGTTTTTGTCCTCCTGTATTGCTAAAAAGCTTCTGAGCGAGGGCGTAAATGTATTCTTTGGTTCGATTTTAAAGCTTTTCCGACAAATTGAGGAAGAGCGTTTCAGACGTCGCGAGGGCGATACAACCGGAATTATAATAAATGCTGAGTTAGTAATTCTCGATGATTTAGGATCTGAGTTTCAGACTTCATTTACCGATTCGGTGCTTTATGAGATCATCAATGAACGTCTTAATTCGGGCAGACCCACGATAATATCTACAAATCTGTCTATGAAAGAGCTTGACAGCAAGTACAACGACAGAATCGTTTCACGCCTAACGGGATTTTTCTCTCCGATAATGTTTATAGGCAGCGATGTGAGACAGGAAAAACGCAAAATGGGAATAAGCTAGGTGATAATATGAGAAAAATAAGAGGATTTATAGGTCAGCTTTTTCTCCTATGCTTTTGCAATATCATTGCATTATGGGAACTGACCGATTTAGGCACCGCTCTGAAAATCATAGCAACAATAGCGCTTTCGCTGTACTTTATACTTTTCCTTGTGATAGCCGGAGGAAAACAGAACAGCGACAGAAAGCTTAACAGAATTGCCAAAGGAACTTTCCTCACAGGCAGCGCAAACGTGTTGCTTTGTTTAGAGACATTAGCAATGATAGCTATTGCAATATTCGGCAATCTTAGCATATGGCGGAATATAGCCAATGATGTTTTTGCAATGTTTTTCTGTGCTGTTATAGGATTTTTCGGAGTTATCAGAATTGCCGTTTCGGCAAGACAGGTCAAATTCTATTGGTACATCATATTGCTGTTCACTTGGTATATACCTATCGTGAATATTGTTGTGCTTTCAAAAATACGCAGGATCGCCCGAAATGAATTTCGATTTGAGCAGGCAAAGCAGGATCTTGACAATATGCGTAAGGAAAACGAGATATGCAAGACAAAATATCCTATACTTATGGTACACGGTATCTTTTTCCGCGATTGGCAGTTGTTCAACTACTGGGGAAGAATTCCCAAGGAGCTTGTGAGAAACGGTGCTGAAATTTACTACGGAAATCAGCAGTCCGCAAATACTGTCGAGGCAAGCGCTGCGGAACTGAAAGAGCGTATCCTTGAGGTCATAAAGGAAACAGGCGCAGAAAAGCTCAATATTATAGCTCATTCAAAGGGCGGACTTGACTCCCGCTATGCTATTTCAAGGCTGGGTATGGATAAGTATGTGGCAAGCCTGACTACTATCAATACACCCCACTATGGCTGTAAGTTTGTGGACAATATACTTAATAAGGTCTCGGAGGGACTGTTTGACTTTGTTGACAGAAAGTACAACAAGCTTTTCACTGTTATGGGAGATACCGCTCCAAGTTTCAGAAAAGGAGTGGTGGAGCTTACCTTTGCAAGCTGTGAGAAGTTCAACGCAGAGACTCCCAATGCGGAGGGCGTGTATTATCACGCTGTAATGTCTCAGATGAACAGCGCAAGATCTGCGGGATTTCCGCTTAATGTGGGATATATGCTGAATAAGTCCCACGGCACAGGCAACGATGGACTGGTGACAATGGAGTCTGGCTTGTGGGGAGATGATCCGCTTAAAATCGAACATAAAGGCAAACGCGGAATTTCCCACGGAGATATGATAGACCTTTTCCGTGAAAACATCGAGGGCTTTGACGTCAGGGAGTTTTTTGTGAATATTGTCAAAGATCTAAAGGATAAAGGATTTTAGTTTCTGAGTTATTTTTATAACAACAAACTGTCATTTATATTTACATAAATTGGGGGAATAATGTTATGACTTTCAAGGTGATATGTGTTCAAGATGTAGATTAGAGCCTGTTCAACTAAGCCGTATTACACGTCTTTTGGAAAACTTTTTTACGCATCACGAGAAAAAATATTTAATAGATATGAAAAAATCACCGAGAAGAAAGTGAAATTCTTCTCGGTGTGCTTTTTTAGTATGATATTTAATTTACTGCTCGCACCCCGCCATATACTCAACAAACTGCTTTGCCACACGGGGTGAACGTCCGCCTCGGGACAGCGCGTAAGCCTCGGCCTTCATAAACAGCGCGTCCAAATCAACAGTAAGACCATACTGTGCCGCAAGCTTCTGTACAACGTCAAGATAGATTTTTTTGTCGGGTTTTTGGTATGTAACGGTAAGTCCGAAACGGTCGGAAAGAGATAAAAGCTCCTGCATTGTATCTTTGAAATGTATCTCGTCACCCTGTCTTGCCGAGAAAGTCTCGCGGACAAGATGTCTGCGGTTTGAAGTTGCATAAATCGCAAGATTGGAGGCGGTTGAAGATACGCTGCCTTCAAGAATGGCTTTGAGTGCGGCAAAATCGTCGTCGTCCTCTGTAAAGGATAAATCATCAATAAATATAATGAATTTCAGAGGATTTTTGCTTATAGTTTCCACAATAGCAGGAATTTCGTGGAGCTGTTTCTTTTTAAGTTCTATAAGTCTCAGTCCCTTGCTTGCATATTCGTTGGCAATAGCCTTTACGGTAGAGGACTTACCTGTTCCGCAGTCGCCGTAAAGCAGAACGTTATTTGCGGGCTTTCCTGCAAGTAGAGCAAGTGTGTTTGCAATGACCTCCTTACGCTCGTTTTCGTAATTATGAAGATCACAAAGCTTAATATCGTCGGGATATTCAACAGGAGTAATAACACCGTCCTTGATAACAAAAACGTGATACTGCGAATATATACCGTAGCCGTATTGTGAAATAGCGTGAATCCTGTTCGCATAGATCTGAGAGAAATCCATTTCGGTTATTTCATATTCGGGCAGAAAACCGTCATAATTTATGTGCGCAAATATTTCACCGCAGGGTATCTGCGAAAGCTCCTCAAGCAGAGCAAGCTCATTTGCCAGACATTCTTCAAGAAGTCTGCCTGTCTGCTTACCCTCACCTCTGCGGAGCATAAACAGGTTTTCGTTTTCAAGAACGATTTTCAGTATATATTCGGTGAGGTTTTCAGTATGTTTAAACAGCTCAGCGGTAAAGTCGGCGTACCTTTCTATTGCAATGTCAGTATCAGGCTGAACGCAGGCTTCGAGAGCATTAAGATATGCTCTGAAAACGGGCTGTGTTTTCAGTCCCTTAAAAATTACAAGTGTTTTTGACTGCATAAGCAGATTTTCTATATTATGCATAATATCAGACCTTTCGTGTTTTCTTACTAAATTATAGCTCTTTATTATTCATAAGTCAACATTAATTTTGCACTATTTACAGAATTTTTCTGCCGATAAATTTGTGTTACGGGGGAAAAATATTTTATACCCATATTGCCTTTTAAGCAGATAAGTGGTATAATAAAAACATATATAACAAAAGGAGGCTTTTTTATGGAACAGCTTATTAAGCTATTAAAGAACAATGCGAGAATTTCAAATGCTGAGCTTGCCGTGCTTCTCGGCAGAACCGAAGATCAGATCGCCGCTCAGATTGCTGAGCTTGAATTAAACGGAACGATAAAAGGTTATTCAGCTATTGTAGATGAAGATAAATGTAATCCTAATTCAGTGAACGCTCTTATAGAGGTCAAGGTAACTCCTCAGTCTCAATCGGGATTTGATGAAATTGCAAATACTATTGCCGGCTATGATGAGGTTGAGTCGGTAAGACTTATGTCCGGCGGATATGACATTATAATTTCTGTCAGCGGCAGTAATATCAGAGATATTTCACAGTTTGTTTATCAGAGGCTTGCTACTATCGACGCCGTTCAGTCTACGGCTACTCACTTTGTACTCAAGACATATAAGGACAGCGGAATTATGATTTCTGGAGATGAAATTGATGAAAGAGGTCTGGTTTCCCCATGATAGATTATGAAAAAGTACTGAACAGTAAAATTAAGGAAATGAAGCCTTCGGGTATACGTAAATTTTTTGATATAGCTCAGGAAATGGAGGGCGTTATCTCTCTGGGCGTGGGCGAACCGGATTTTAAAACTCCTTGGATAATAAGACAGGAAGCGATCGATACGCTGGAGAAGGGTAAGACCTGCTATACGGCAAATGCAGGTCTTATGGAGCTCAGAGAAGAAATTTCGGCGTATTTCCGGAGAACTATACATACGCATTATGACCCTAAAAGTGAGATAATAGTCACCGTAGGAGGCTCGGAGGGAATTGACCTCTGCATAAGGTGCCTGGTTGAGACAGGGGACGAGGTACTTGTGGTTGAACCTTCCTTTGTGTGCTATAAGCCTATAGTATCCATTTGCGGAGGAGTGCCTGTCGTTATAGAAACAAAAGCAGAAAATGAATTCAGAATTACCGCTGAGGAACTTCGTGAAAAGATAACTGATAAAACCAAGCTTCTTGTTCTGCCGTATCCGAATAATCCAACAGGAGCGATCATGAGACGTGAGGATCTGGAAAAAATTGCTCAGGTACTCAGGGAAACTGATATAATGGTAATTTCAGATGAGATTTATTGTGAGCTTACTTACGGCGGGCAGCATTGCTCAATAGCAGAAATTGAAGGCATGAGAGAACGGACTATAGTTATCAATGGTTTTTCAAAAAGCTTTGCAATGACAGGCTGGCGTTTAGGATTTCTTGGAGGACCAAGAGAGATCGTTTCGCAGATGTTAAAGCTTCATCAGTATGCTATAATGTCCTCGCCCACTACAAGCCAGTATGCAGCAACGAAAGGGCTGAGGAACTGTGATAATGACATAGAAAAAATGCGCAGCGAATACGATCAGCGCAGACGTTTTTTAGTTGACGGCTTTAATAAGCTTGGTCTTGAATGCTTTACTCCTCAGGGAGCATTTTATGTTTTCCCATGCATAAAAAGCACAGGACTGTCCAGCGCAGAGTTCTGTGAAAAGCTTGTTTACAACAAAAAAGTCGCTGTCGTACCGGGTGACGCTTTCGGAGAGTGCGGAGAGGGATACATAAGAGTTTCTTATGCATATTCGCTTAATCATCTGCGAGAAGCTTTAAAGCGGATAGAAGAGTTTTTAGAGGATTTGAATAATGGCAATATACAATAATGTTAAAGTCAAGGCATACGGAAAAATAAATCTTATGCTTGACGTGGTAGGCGTCCGTAAAGACGGATACCATATGCTTAATACGGTGATGCAGTCTGTTGACGTATTTGATACGCTTGATCTGAAGCTGTCCGAAGGAGAAGGCTTTGAGATCAGATGCGATAAAGCGGGATTTCCCGTAGATGAAAGCAATCTTATCTGGAAAGCTGCTGACGCGTTCCGAGAGCATACTAAAACAGATTTTGGAGGAAAGCTTACTGTTATAGTAGAAAAAAATCTGCCGTCAATGGCTGGTATGGGCGGAGGAAGCTCTGACTGCGGAGCAATGCTCAATGCACTGAATATTATGTTCGGTACTCTGCTTGATGAAGATGAGATTGTAAAAATAGGAGCAAAATTGGGAGCTGATGTGCCTTTCTGCACTTTGGGAGGCACAAGGCTTTGTCAGGGAATAGGTGAGATAACACATAAGCTGTCATCTCCCAAGTGTGCTTTTGTAATTGTAAAACCGGATGTGAGCATATCTACTCCTGCTGCATTTAAAAAGTACGACAGCATAACAAACCCGCAGAGATGTCAGCTTGATTATTTCTTAAAAGGACTTGCAAGCGGAAAAATTCTGTCGATGTGCATTTATATGTTCAATGTGCTTGAGTATGCCGCAGAGTCGGAAGAAATTGAACTTGCCAAAAAACGTCTAAAAGACGCAGGTGCATATAATTCTTTAATGACAGGAAGCGGATCGGCGGTATTTGGGGTTTTTGAAAACGAGGAGCTTGCGAAAGAAGCATCAGAAAAGCTTAAGGATTTTTATAGCTATTGTGAAATATGCAAACCGATAAAAAAGGGATTTGAACTAATTTCTGTACAGAGGTGATATTATGATAAGTAAATGTAAATTCTGCGGATACAGATTTAAAGACAGAGATGAAAGAATTTGTCCCGAATGCTTTACCGCGCGTGAAGGAGATATTTCCTGCAGTCAGTTTTCCGATGATTTGCACAGTCATGAGATTTTTGACGACAGATATAGCAGAAATGATTACAGTTCCCCTGAAAACGACACATTTAAAGAGGAGCGTATGTCATTTGCTGAGGAGGAACGTCGCGAAGAACAGAAGAGTAAGTTCTCCAAAATAGAGCAAATGCATAAATCACAGCCTGAACGGACAGAATTCATACCTAAATCCGGAGACGGAGTATATAATAAGACTAACGGTATGCCTTACAATAATAATATACCAATCGGAAATTTCACTCGGCAAAATGGAAATCAGTTTCAGCGTACTCCTACAGGTTTTATACCGCCCGCTTATAACAGAAATAACGTAAAGAATAATACCGGCTGTGCTGTTGTTGCAATAATTATATTTGTTGTCGTTGTATTAATAAATATTTTTATGGCTTTTTCAGATGTTTCTAAATCAAAATACAATGACTACGATTATGATGATAATAACTACGATAATGAAATTATTTATGAAAATAATAATTTTTCTAATTACACGACAGAAACTCAGTACAGCTCATACAAAGACTATTATCTTGATCAGGATTATTACAATGCATATTACTATGACAGTACATATCTCAGTGAAGGAGATTACAGTCATCTGATATTGGGCGATAACTCATATGACGATAGTGAAAGCGGTCAGATTACATATTTTGTTGATGAGCCTATTTATAATATTTACACATCGTATTCCCTTGTTGTGAAAGAAGGCAGCGAAGGTTCTATTACTAGTGTTGTTTGTGAAGGCCGCACATACAGCGGAGAGATTTTAAGCACATATACTGCTCCTGAATACCAGCTTATACAAAACGGAGATATTTTTGACGATGAATTAATTATAACTCCTGTTCTTATTTGCTCCGGAAAAGCGGAAATTATTGATATTACAGTAACAGTCAACTACGACGGACAGGAAGAGAAGTTCACATATCGTCTTGACGTTGATTCGGAAGAGTAAATGGGCGATTTACTTAAACGCTGTACGCTTTGTCCTCGGAGGTGCAGAGTTAACAGATATGAAAAAACGGGTTTTTGCGGAGAAAATTCTGAAATTAGAATAGCCCGTGCAGATCTTCATTATTGGGAAGAACCTTGCATAAGCGGTTCAAAGGGATCGGGAACGGTAATTTTTTCGGGTTGCGCGCTAAAATGCTGTTTCTGTCAGAATTATGAAATCTCAGCGGAGGGCAAGGGCTTTACCGTTACTGAAAAGGAGCTTGCGGATATATTCATTATGCTGCAAAATAAGGGAGTGCACAATATAAATCTTGTGAACCCTACTCATTTTGTACCGCAGATATTAGAGGCTCTGGAACTTGCAGGAGATAAATTGAAAATTCCTGTGGTGTATAACAGCGGCGGATATGAAAATCCCGAAACCCTTGAAATGCTCAGAGGTAAGGTCAGCATTTTCCTTCCCGATCTGAAATACTGCGACAGCGGACTGTCAAAAAGGTTTTCCCATGCGGCGGACTATTTTGAAAAAACGTCGTCAGCTATCAAAAAAATGACAGAAATTACAGGAAAACCGGTGTTTGATGAAAACGGAATTATGCAAAGGGGAGTTATCGTAAGACATCTGGTTCTGCCTAACTGCCGTCATGATTCCGCAAAGCTGATCGAGTGGCTGACGAATACCTTTGAAAAAGACGAAATACTTGTAAGCGTTATGAGCCAGTTTACACCTGTTTATAAGGCTTTTGACTTTAAAGAACTGTCACGCAGAACGTCCACTTTTGAATATAACTATGTAGCCGATTTGCTGGAGAAAAGCGGATTTGACGGGTTCTGTCAGCAGAAATCCTCGGCGGATGAATGCTTTATACCGCAGTTTTATGATAAAAAATATTTTTGAAACCGCTGACAATAATTTGTAATCAAACTGTTATTAATTTCTATTGACATAAGCCTTTAAAAGGGTTATAATATAAATAGGAATGAATCTATGAATTTGTTCTTCATAAGCAGCTAACGACGTGAACACTGAAAAGAGGTAATGCCAATGTCAAAAGCATTAGGTTCAAGGTATTCTATCGAGCATTCAAAGAAAAACAAAGAGTATTTCGAGTTTGTAAAGGATCTGCTTGATGATGAAACTGTCAGTCAGATGAAGAATTTCCGTCATCATTACAGCACCACCTGTTATCAGCATTGTATAAACGTTTCATATTATAACTATCTTGTGTGCCGTAAGTTGGGACTTAATTCCCGTTCGGCGGCAAGGGCGGGCATACTGCACGATTTGTTCTTGTATGATTGGAGAGATGCTCCTCGTAAGAGAGGTGAACTTCCGCACGGTTTCAGACATCCCCAGATCGCTTTGGAAAACGCAAGACAGCATTTTGAGCTTGGCAAACGTGAGGAAGATATGATCGAGCGCCATATGTGGCCGCTGACATTTAAATTCCCTAAATATGCAGAAAGCTATGTTATTGTGGTTATAGACAAGTATTCAGCGGTTCTTGAAATGGGTTCACATGTCAAGTCTCAAATAAAAAGTAAGGCAAAATCGATCAAGCAGAACATAGTAGGTTAATATCATGCGCATAGATTTTAAATCTATGCGCATATTTTTGTACAAAAAAAGAGGACGGCTAGCACCGTCCTCAATATATTAGACTTATGAAATCTTAGAACCGCAGTTGTTGCAGAACTGGTTTCCATTAGCAACCTTGTTTCCGCAGTTTGGACAGAACTTGTCTGCTGACTGCTGCTGTGGCATTGGCTGCGAAACAGCCTGCTGAGGTGCCGAATATGTATTCTGCATCGGCGCAGAATTACCCATAAACTTTACCGCAATTTTAAGAACAATGCAAGCTATGGTAAGACCGACAGCGATCCAGTAAAGCACTAAAAGGAAAGTATAGAAGCTTGTGTTTCCGGAATAAGCAGCAGCGAGACTGTTTCTCATTGCATTAATACCGATACCTGCACCGATAATCACCATAATTCCAAGGAAAATAGCTACACCTTTTGCAATCTTTTTGAAATATTTTTCCATAAAATCGTTCATAAGTAAACCTCCAGATAATTTATTGATGACTATATTGTACCATTATTTTAAATAAAAGTCAATAGGTAAATGAATATTATCATATTTTTTATTATTAATCTGCTGTAATTAAGGAAATCAGCATAAATTTGCTGTACGGTTTTCCTTCTTTGTCAATGGTAATTTTAACAGTATGGATTCCCTTACCTGCATTTTCAGTAAGAGTAGTCAGACAGCAAAGATCTCCCCATGTTTCCTCGAAATTTGCATCGAGATTGATTTTTTCATCTTCTTTGCCGTCAATAACGGCATATGCTACAGGAGCAGGATGCTCAACAGTTCGTTTCCATTGGAGCATTAGTATATTTCCTTTAGCGGTAAATGTAATGCTATCACCTTTAGCGGAGGCAGTCCAGCCGTCCTTGAACGGATCGGAAAAATAATCAGATTTATGCATATCTGCGGTAAATCCTGAAAGTAAAGGCTTGCAGTTTGTATTTTGATATCGTATTGCATTTTCAAAACGGCAAGGAGTAAGCTTATCCGGCAGTTTTGGTTTTTTCCCGCTGATACCGATTGTTTTATAGTATGTATATTCTGTATCCAGCAGATTAATTATCAAATCGGAAATCATTTTATGCCCCAGATCCTTAGGATGAAGCATATCGTCTGTATAGTCAGAGAGATTTATTTCTCTTTTATATATTTTAGGAAAAATATAATCCCTCACACTTACAATAGGCAGTTTGTAGTGAAGTCCGACCGCGTTATGTACGCCCTGTGCATTAAGACCTGTATCATAAAACAGATTGTTTATCATGACCACAGACTTAACTCCGTCATTTTTTAAGAGTATGCGGATAAGGCTTTCATAAGTCTCCATAAATAATAAGTCGTCTTCATCATTGACGGAAAATTCCACAAAAACCAAATCGGGATTCTTGTTGAGGACGTGTTCTTCAGCTCTTGCGCAGGCAAACTGTGAAGTCGTCGCTCCGATACCTGCATTGAAAAAGCTTATCTTTGCCTGAGGAAATTTCTCCTCCCACCATTTTGCGGACATATTTACATATCGCTTATCCTCAGTTGTGGCATTACAGCCCTGAGTAATTGAACCGCCAAGATAAACTATGCTGACATGTTCTCCTTTTTCCGCTTTTTCAAAAACTCTGCCGATATAATCTATATCGCCGATATTAACTATTGAATTATTCATATTACATACTCCTGAAGGTTTTTCTTTTATTATATCATATTTTGGGAAGTTTGTAAATGTTTTTTCATAACATTTGAAATTTGTATAGAATTTCAAATCTTATGGTATGTACATTTTAACTGTTTTGGAATATATAATTTGTGCATATATACAAAATTTATCTAATGTCTTGAAATTTTGTGAATTTTGTGATACACTTAAAATCCGCGTTGCAAAACCAAGCCGAACTGACCCATTCGGCACAGTTGAAAGGACGGATCATGAAAAAACGAATTATGGTGATCGGTTGTTCAGGCTCGGGGAAATCGACTTTCTCCCGCAGGCTTGGAGAGATCACGGGAATTCCTGTTTATCATCTGGACAGGCTTTTCTGGAAAAGCGGCTGGGTCCAAGAGGACAGGGAAGTGTTCAAAGAGAAACAGGCAAATATTATTCAGTCGGATAGCTGGATAATCGACGGACATTATTTTTCCACAATGGAAATGCGGTTGGAACGCGCAAATATGATTTTCTATTTTAAAATAGGAAGAATTAACTGCATTCTGGGTGTGATAAAAAGGTTTATTCTTAATTTCGGAAAAACGCGTCCCGATATGGGAGAGGGCTGTAATGAAAAGATAGATTGGGAATTTATTAAATATGTATGGGATTTTGATAAAATCCAACTGCACAGAACAGATGAGCTCGTAAAGTCTTATCCTAATGTCAAGTTAATTACATTTCATTCCCGCAGACAGGCAGAGCGTTATTTGAAAGGTGCGGCAGAATATGTTGGAAAGTAGAGATATTACTTTTTGTACAAATGAGGGAATATTTAATTTCAGAGTAGCCGCAATAATTTTGCACGATAATAAAGTACTTATGGTTTACAACCGAAATCTTGAACAGTATTATTCTGTCGGCGGACGCTGTAAACTTGGTGAAAACACTGAAAATGCCATTGTCAGGGAATGCAGAGAGGAAACAGGAATAGACTTTGAAATTGACAGGCTCGGATTTATCCACGAAATCTTTTTTGAGGCTGACGGAAGAAAATATCACGAAATAGACTTCTTTTATTATATGACCCCGCTTGAGGACATTTCGTTGATTGGAAAAAATAAGATCGATCTATCTCAAAATGAAAGCTTGGTGTGGTGCGATTTGAATGAAATAAAAAGTACCGAAAATTTCTTTCCTGAGTTTTTCAAAACCGAATTAAATCCCGATTGCAGGGAGATCAGGCATATTATTACAGTAGAATAGAAAAAAGGCATAGCCGACGGAAAATCGGTTATGCCTTTTTATGTCCAAAGCATATACAACAGAAAAGTCCATAATACAGCAGACAGAACTATTACAGCATAAAAATACCAGTGCTTTGTCTTGTGACGGAATGTCTGCATACCGATAAAACCTCCGACAAAGCCGCCTATAAGACACATACCCAGCAGAGTTTTTTCGGGTATACGCCATTTGTGTTTTTTAGCTTTTCGCTTGTCAAGTCCAAAGAGGATAAAAGCTAAAATGCTTATAATTCCTATGTAAATTATTATATAGTGTTCTAAAAATGATTTCATAGCTGTCTCCAAAATTTTATTTGCTGAAATATATCCGTTATCAATGGTTTTAATATTCAAGAAATTTTCTTACTGTCCGCCGCTTTGTTTACAAGGTCTTCTATCTTTTTGTAACAGGTCAGCGGTAATATCTCTTGCTTCATATAAGGCTTCAAGATAGCTTTGTTCCAAAACCTTATGTATGTTATACATTTCAGTATCATATCTGTATTGAGATCTATTTCCTTGATGATAGGTTATCATTCCTATAACTTTATTGCCTAAGTAAACTTTGCAAGGCACAACAGGACCATACCCATATTCACATTCCAAATAATCAAAGCAGTGACAATGAGGACAAAATGTAATCAGGTTTCCAAATCCCTCGTACTCATACTCACCATTACAGTTATTACATTTTCTGTTAAAGATCATATTTTTTTACTTCCAAATTCTTTAATATCCAATCAATGATCTCAATCATTGTACTTCCTCTGTTTTCTACACTCCCAATCAGTAGTTTTTCAAACCACTCCTGACATGGAATGAATTTTAATTTTGAATATCTACGATATAAGCTGCTTGACGGGGGGATTGGCATTTTGTTGACTGCCCAGACTCCCTCCAACACCTTCCATGTATTTGTTGAGACAAGATAGGAAATTTGTAAAACATCTTGTTTTGAAAATGCAGATTCCAGTTTCAACCTTGTACTTTTCAGCCAGTAGCAAATTTCTGATTGCTCATTTTTTGAAACACAATAATGCTCCAGTACAGTTTCAGCATATATAATGATCTCCTGTGCTTTTCCATTATCGTATTCAATTTTCGCATCAAGATATTTATATATCTCCATTGGATTGCTTTTCAACTTACCAATAGCCTTATCAAAAGTGGTATAATGTATTTCAACTAAAACACCATCAATTAACTGTGATACAAAGTCATTCCTTTTTCCAAGTACGATAATGTCCAAATCAGATAAATCGGTTGCTGTACCACATGCAACGGAACCATTTAACAATACAGCATCAATGGAAGTATCTTTTTTAAACTCTAAAACCAGATTATGAAATATTTCTAATTGTTTAGGCATAGTTTCACCTTTTCTATTCCTGTGTAAACTCTCTTTTTTAAATTACGATTTAATAAATTATATCATAATCCACTCCAAAAGTCAATTACCGAAAAAAGGTCACCTCCGAACGCTCAGAAGTGACCTTTCCAAAATTATTATTTAAAGTAATTTACGCCGCTCTCGAAAATCTTCTGATCCTTAACGCCCGGAACGTTAACGCAAACGCCGACGCCCATTCTTTCGGAGTGTCCCATTTTACCGAGAACACGTCCGTCAGGGGAGGTGATACCCTCGATAGCCTGGAACGAAGTATTAGGATTGCAATGAACATCAAATGTAGGATTGCCCTCAAAGTCAACGTACTGAGTTGCGATCTGTCCGTTTTCAGCAAGTCTTGCGATCTCCTCTGCGCTTGCTACGAAACGTCCCTCGCCGTGTGAAATTGCGATAGAGTGAATGTCTCCGACCTCACAGCCTGCAAGCCAAGGCGACTTATTGGACGCAATTCTGGTGTTGACCATTTTTGACTGGTGTCTTGCAATAGTGTTGAATGTCAGCGTAGGAGAATCATCTCTCATATCAACGATCTCGCCGTAAGGCACAAGACCCAGCTTTATAAGCGCCTGGAAACCGTTGCAGATACCCAGCATAAGTCCGTCTCTGTTTTTCAGCAGATCATGGATAGCGTCCGTAAGCTTTGGATTTCTCAGGAACGAAACAATGAACTTACCGCTGCCGTCAGGCTCGTCTCCGCCGCTAAAACCGCCGGGTAGCATTACTATCTGAGACTGCTTGATCTTCTGCTCCATAGCGTCTACGGATTCCCTGATAGCCTGTTCCGAAAGGTTTCTTACTACGAATATCTCAGCCTCCGCGCCTGCTCTCTCAAATACTTTTGCCGTATCATATTCACAGTTTGTTCCAGGGAATACAGGAATAAGAACCTTTGGCTTTGCAGTCTTTATTGCAGGAGATCTTCTCTCTGTAACGGAATAGCTGTATGTCTCAGGTTTGCTGTCAGGCTCATTAACATGTACGGGATATACAGGCTCAAGCTTGTTTTCCCACAGCTTTTGAAGCTTGTTGATGTCTACTGTGTAATCGGAATTAACGATAGTGTATTCCTCAGTAGTTTCACCGATAATTCTTTCATCGGTTTCAACGTTCTCTGCAAGCTCGATAACAAAGCTTCCGTAGCAGGCTCTGAAAAGCTCCTCGGGAGTTACCTTGTCGGTGAATTTAAAGCCTATCTTATTGCCGAAAGACATTTTAGCAACAGCCTCGGATACTCCGCCGTATGCAACAGACCAGCAGGAGAGCGCTTTTCCGTCTGAAATAAGCTTCTCAACCTTTTCAAATACGGCTTTAAGTGAATTAAAGTCCACAAGCTTGTTTTCGTCATAATCAGGCTTGATAAGTATTACTCTTGAGCCTGCCTTCTTAAATTCCTGCGAAATTACCTTATCTGTCTTTGTTGTGGACACAGCAAAGGAAACCAGCGTAGGAGGAACGTCTATATTTTCAAATGTACCGGACATTGAGTCCTTTCCGCCGATTGAACCGCATCCAAGCTCTATTTGAGCCTTGTAAGCTCCGAGAAGAGCCGCAAAAGGCTTACCCCAGCGAGCAGGATTATTCTGTGTTCTTTCAAAATATTCCTGGAATGTGAGCCAGCAGTTTTCATAAGTACCGCCCGTTGCCACAACTTTAGATACCGATTCAACAACTGCCGACATTGCGCCGTGATAAGGACTAATAGATGAAAGGAACGGATTAAAGCCCCAGCCCATAACAGAAACTGTAGTTGTTTCTCCGTCAAGAACGGGAAGCTTAGCCGCCATAGCCTGAGTAGGGGTATTCTGATACTTACCTCCGTAAGGCATAAGAACTGTACCTGCACCGATAGTTGAGTCAAATCGTTCCACAAGACCCTTCTGAGAGCAGATATTAAGATTTGAAATCATTGCCTCCCACCTGTCCGCATTGTCCTCTGCATTTTTTTCATTGGCAAATACCGGTGAGGGAACTGTAATATCGGTATGTTTTTCTGCACCATTGGAGTTAAGGAATTCTCTTGAAAGATCAACGATAATTTTGCCGTTCCAGTTCATTTTGAGTCTTGGCTCAGCAGTTACAGCAGCGACCATTGTAGCCTCAAGATTTTCCTTCGCTGCCTCTGCCATAAACTTTTCAAGGTCTGTCTTAGCGATAACAACAGCCATTCTTTCCTGAGACTCGGAAATTGCAAGCTCAGTGCCGTCAAGACCGTCGTATTTCTTTGTAACTGCATTAAGATTTATCATAAGACCGTCGGCAAGCTCGCCGATAGCAACGGAAACTCCGCCTGCGCCGAAATCGTTGCAGCGCTTTATCATTGAAGTTACTTCGGGATTTCTGAACAGTCTCTGGAGTTTTCTTTCTTCCGGAGCGTTACCCTTCTGAACCTCTGCGCCGCAGGTCTCAAGCGAGTGAAGCGTGTGGGATTTTGAAGAGCCCGTAGCTCCTCCGCAGCCGTCTCTGCCCGTTTTTCCTCCAAGGAGAATAACGATATCCTCAGGAGCAGGTCTTTCACGTCTTACGTTTGATGCAGGAGCAGCTCCGATAACCGCACCGATCTCCATTCTTTTTGCAACATAGCCGGGATGATAAATTTCATTAACGTGACCGGTTGCAAGACCTATCTGGTTGCCATATGACGAATAGCCGTTTGCCGCGCCCACAACAAGCTTTCTCTGGGGAAGCTTACCTGCTATAGTATCCTCAACAGGAACAAGAGGATTGCCGGCGCCCGTAACACGCATTGCCTGGTATACATAGGAACGTCCCGAAAGCGGATCTCTGATAGCTCCGCCAAGACAGGTTGCCGCACCTCCGAACGGTTCTATCTCAGTAGGGTGGTTGTGAGTTTCATTCTTGAACATCAGCAGCCAGTCCTCGTCAACGCCGTTAACGTCAACTTTAATCTTTACGGAGCATGCATTGATCTCTTCGCTCTCGTCAAGGTCTTTGAGCAGACCCGCTTTTTTGAGCTGTTTTGCTCCGATACAAGCCAGATCCATAAGCGTCACAGGCTTGTCCGTTCTTCCTGCATAAAGGTCTTTTCTTGTTTTGATATAGTCCGCAAAGGTAGCTGCAACATATTCAGGCTCAATATCTACATTATCGATTATTGTCGAGAATGTGGTGTGACGGCAATGATCAGACCAGTATGTATCTATCATTCTTATTTCCGTTATTGTAGGATTTCTCTTTTCGATGTTCTTGAAATAATCCTGACAGAACTTGATATCATCTAAGTCCATAGCAAGTCCAAGTTCCGACAGCATTGCCTTTAAGTCGTCCTCAGTTGAGTAGATAAATCCCTCAACCGTATCAACAGCCGTAGGAATATCATACTTTATATCAAGAGTATCAAAGCAGTCGAGAGTAGCTTCTCTGCTTTCAACAGGGTTTATCATATAGCTTTTGATCTGCTTCAGCTCTTCATCTGTGAGATTTCCCGAAACAATGTAAATTCTTGCAGATTTGATAGTAGGTCTTTTTCCCGCTGTAAGCAGTGAAATACACTGCGCGCAGGAATCCGCTCTCTGGTCAAACTGCCCGGGGAGATATTCAACGGCGAAAACATATTCGTTTGCTCCGATAGCAGGAAGATGATCGTAGGTAACGTCAACAGCAGGCTCTGAGAATACCACAGGCGTAGCAAGCTCAAAATCCGCAGCGGAAAGACCCTCTGCATCATAACGGTTAATAACTCTGAGACCCGTAAGGTTTTCCAGTCCGAGAGCCGATTTGATGCCGCCTATAAGCGAATCTGCCTCAACAGCGAACTCAGGTTTTTTTTCAACATAAATTCTGTATACTGACATAGCTGCAACTCCTTTAAGTTTAAATTGCTGAATATATGCTTTTATTATACAACATTTCGGCTTATCTTGTCAATAACTTTATATATTCAAATTGTTAACTAAAATTAATCATATTAATTTGCCGTAGCAGAAATCTCCGTCTGACGATGTTATTAACACCTGTCTTATTTCACGTTTCAGGGAATATTCAGGATCACTGCGTTTTACTCTTACACTTACATAATTGGGTGCGTGACCGTTATGCCATTCTGCGGAGTTCTCTTTCTCAAAAAGCACCTCAAAGGTTTTGCCTACACAGTTTTTAAGATATTCCGCCTGAGAATTTCTGCAAGTCTCAGTCATTATTCTCACTCTGGACTGCTTTGTTTTTTTATCTATCTGACCGTTCAGCCTGTCGGCAACCGTACCGTTTCTGCGTGAATATGGGAAAATATGTGCCTCAGCAAACTTTATCTTTTTAACAAAGTCAAGGGACATATTAAATTCCTCATCTGTTTCCTGCGGGAAACCTACCATAATATCGGTCGTTATTGCACAGTCGGGGAAATGCTTTCTCAGCTTTCGGCACAGCAGCATAAATTCGTCGGAATTATAATGTCTGCACATTCTTTTAAGAGTAAAATCACACCCGCTTTGCAGCGACAAATGAAAATGGGGACACAGCTTGGGCAGTTTGGACATTCTGATAATATCCTCGTTTGATATCATTTCAGGTTCTATTGAGCTTAATCGTACTCGGAAATCTCCTTCTGATTCACATACCGTTTCAACAGCGTCTATCAGTCTTGTACCGTCATAAAAATCCTTGCCGTAACAGCACAGATTTATTCCTGTAAGAATGATTTCCTTATGTCCTGATTTAACAAGCTCCAGCGCTTCTGATTTTATATCAGACAAAGGCTTAGAGCATATATGTCCTCTTGCATATGGAATAATACAATAAGTACAGTATTGATCGCAGCCGTCTTGAATTTTAATATACGCTCTTGTTTTTCCGTCCGTACCTAAATTAGTCATAGTTTCAAAGAACTCGCCTTTTTTTCTGGGAGATATGTCGATTATCCTCTCATGTTCAAGCATAAATATTTCAGTAAGACGTGGAATATCCCTTTTTCTACCCGTTCCTACAATTATATCGCATTCCGTTAGTTTTTCTGCCTGAGCTTTAAAAGCCTGCGGAAAACAGCCTGCAAGAACGATAATGCATTGCGAATTTGAATTTCTTATTTTATGTACGAGCTGACGGCACTTTGAGTCAGCCTGCGCCGTAACGGTGCAGGTATTTATAACGCAAATATCCGCAGTTTCAAAATCGGACCATTCTTTATAGCCCATATCTGAAAAAAGCTCCTTAATGTTTTCTGTTTCGTATTGATTTACCTTACATCCAAAAGTATAATAGAATACTCTCATATGACAGCTCCTTTTGATATATATTACTTATGCACAAATACAAAGGAAGGTAATTGTGCAATATGTCAAAAATCAAGCATATAAATTTGTTGCTATTGATTATTGTACCATATTTAAATTTTTTTTGCAAATTTTTATTGACTTTTCAGAAAGTTTGGATATAATAATAAGTGTAGTGGAAAAAGCTACATAATAAGGTAAGTAATGAAACAATCAAAGGAGGAATGGTTTATGAAAAAGGTAAAGATCAAGCTCGATTCAATTCAGGCGGTTAAGGAGTTCGTAAGCGTAGTTACAATGTACGATTTCGACGTTGACCTGGCTTCGGGCAGATATGCGGTTGACGCTAAGTCAATTATGGGTATTTTCAGCCTTGACCTTTCAAATCCAATTCAGCTTGTTGCTCATACAGATGACGCTGACAAGTTTTTAGATGAGATCAAGGATTTCATTGTTGACTAATTGATGTGTGTACTTCGGCGGCAGGTTAAAACCTGCCGCTTTTCGTTTAATTTTAAGAAAAATCTCACTTGTATAAATCCTTAAAGTCTGCTATAATAAATTATATGGAGGAGGTTATTATGACGTTTAAATATATACTTATCGCAATGGAGGCATTTCTGCTTATACTTTTTATTATTCCTTTGCCGATCATATGCTCAGGGAATGTTGCAGGAATTTTGTTTAGTCTTGCATTGCTTGTGATCACGGCAAATTTCAGCAGATTTTCCGCGCTTGTTTCGTATTTATGGTCTCATTTGTGGGGAAAAATAATTATAGTTATTCTGTGTATTATAATTGCTATGGGAATTATTTATGTATCTATACTTTCGGTACTTATGTACAAGGCTCAGGAAAACAATCCGGAAAAACCTAACGTCATAGTTGTTCTGGGATGTAAGGTCAACGGAGAAAAGCCATCCCGTATGCTCCGCCGCAGGCTTGACGCCGCTTATGAGGCTTTGGAAAAGCATTCCGATATATTATGCATAGTTTCTGGAGGTCAGGGGTCTAACGAGAAAATATCAGAGGCGCAGGCGATGAAGAATTACCTTGTGGAAAAAGGTATAGAAGAGAGCCGAATTATTATGGAGGACAAATCTACCTCCACATATGAAAATATCAAATTCTCATTGGATATTTTAGACGCAATGGAAATGTCACATGATATGACGCTTGTTACTGACGGATTTCATCAGTACAGAGCAAGTCTTATCGCAAAGGATCAGGGCATAAATAATATTACAGCATACTCCGCATATACCGAACCTCGTTATCTCTTTACCTATTGGGTACGCGAATGGCTTGGACTTACGCACTTCTTTGTGTTCGGGAATTGAGATCAGACAAAGTAAAACCGCTCGGCATACAGCGGTTTTCCGGGCGGTTTTGAAGAAAATTATTTTGATTACTATGCTTGATCGTTTTATGGTATGAATATATTCTAACATATTAGCTGTAGATTTTCATAGCATAAGAATATTTATAACTAAAAAATAGAAATGCGTATCGTTTGCACGGTACGCATTTCTAATAATCAATTTTATTTGTATTCTGACAGTATTTTATATATGCATTGGGTAGACAAATAGAACCTTTCAGCAAGTTCCTTAACGCGTGTTCCTTCAAGATACAAACGGTGTATTTCATCGTTTCTTGTGTGGAGATCAGAACGGGTAAGAGTGTTATCTCCCCATTTTTTTCGTCTATTTTCCTGTCTTGGAATGTATATTATTTCACCGTCAACATACTTCTGTATTTGTGATACAAGCTCGGGAGGTAGCACCTCGCAAGCATTTCTGTAGCCCATGTATTTTGCCTCCGATTAATCTTATTTTGAATAATCAACAGGCATAGGCTATTACGGATTGCTGTTAAAGCCTATGCCTTACAGAAATCCGATGACAAATTAATAAGTAACATTAAACTTTAACCTCCTGTGCAGATATTTAAGACAGCTTATAGCATGCAAAAGCTGTAGGCTGTTAATTTAATTATAACAGAAAACTGTATAATTTGTATATCAATAGAATGATTATAAATAAAAAATAGAATTTTAAATTACTTATCCATAGCGTTATTGATAGCCGAAATCAAAGCTTTTACGGAAGAAACGATAATATCCGAATTCCTTCCAACGCCCCAGTAGTGTTTATCGCCGCAGGAAATACCCACATAGGAAACCGCCTCTGAAGTAGATTTTCTTTCAAGAGCATGTTCGGTATATGTTTCAACAATAAAATCCATGCCTATCTGAGATTTGAGGGCATTGGCAACTGCGTCAAGTCTGCCGTTTCCGTCAGCGTGGCACTGCATCTTTTCACCGCTCACTTCTGCCGTAACTGCCGCTCCTATAATTCCGTCAGCTTTTTGAACATAATGAGCCTCAATAATATCAACAGGTGATGTCTTGTTGAGATACTCGTCTTTGAAAATATGGTAAACTTCTTCAGGCATAAGCTCCTTATGAGCATGGTCTGAAACGCTTTTGACCTTGTAGCCGAAATCCTCTCTCATCTTCTTAGGTAAATCATAGCCAAACTGCTGCTGAAGAATATATCCGATACCGCCTTTACCCGACTGGGAGTTTATTCTGATGACGTCGCCCTCATATTCTCTGCCTACGTCATGAGGATCGATAGGGAGATAGGGACAGGTCCATGTATCGCAGTTCTTTTCCTCACGCCACTTCATACCCTTTGCTATAGCGTCCTGATGAGAGCCCGAGAATGCCGCAAATACCAGTGCGCCGGAATAAGGAGTTCTTTCATATACCTTCATTCTGGTAACTCTTTCATAAAGCTCTACCAGGCTCGGTAAATCGGAGAAGTCCAGCTTGGGGTCTACACCATGGGTATACATATTCATAGCGAGAGTAACGATGTCAACATTACCGGTTCTCTCACCGTTTCCAAAGCAGGTACCCTCTATTCTGTCGGCTCCTGCAAGTAAACCCAATTCACTGTCTGCAACTCCGCAGCCGCGGTCATTGTGCGGATGAAGCGAAACAATAACATTCTCTCTGCTGTGGAGAGTATCGCACATGTATTCAACCTGCTGAGCATATACGTGAGGCATAGACATTTCCACTGTAACGGGGAGGTTTATAATGACCTTATTATCGGGAGCAGGCTGCCAGATGTCAATTACTGCATTACATATATCCCTTGCAAACTCAGGTTCCGTACCAGTAAAGCTTTCGGGGGAGTACTCAAAGGTAACATTGCCCTTAGCATTCTTTTTGTATTCGTTGCACAGCTTTGCGCCTGTTACAGCAATATCGATGATCTCCTCTTTAGACTTTCTGAATACCTGCTCTCTCTGAGCCACGGAGGTTGAGTTATAAAGGTGAACAACAGCATTCTTTGCACCGTCGATAGCCTCGAACGTCTTTTTAATAATGTGTTCTCTTGACTGCGTCAGAACCTGAATGGTAACGTCGTCAGGTATCATATTTTTTTCAATAAGAGTGCGGCAGAATTCATACTCAGTTTCGGACGCCGCCGGAAAACCTATCTCGATCTCCTTAAAACCTATTTCAACCAGTTTTGTGAAAAATTCAAGCTTTTCCTCCAGACTCATAGGGATAATAAGAGCCTGATTACCGTCTCTCAGATCGACAGAGCACCACATAGGAGCGTGGTCTATATACTCCTTTTCAGCCCATTTCATACATTTTATGGGAGGCATATAATAGCCTCTAGAATACTTTTCTGCGTTTTTCATTTGAATTTCCTCCTTATAAATTACATTTTACATTTATTTTTAAGTGATTTTCTTATGTACATAATTATCTCATATATGCCTGAGATTACCGTTAATGCAAGAATAAACGTCAACTGTATGAAAACCAAAGCCTGCACGAAAACAGGTCCCAGAAAGTAAGCAAAAATATTTCCGCTTTCTTCCGTTGCTGATATTTCAAAATGTGACCATATAAGTAATGGCACATTCCAAACAACAGAGCTTAAACAAACTCCCAGCCAGTATAGCGATCTTTTCATGTTTATCTGCGTGCGCAGTATCAGATATGCGGCAAACAGAATTGCTATGGCTGCTATAAAGCATATAACTGCCGCTGTATCGCCAGCAGCTCCCAGCTTTAGAAACAAGCACATCAGCATACCTGCGCCTATGGTGAAACACAAACCTATTCCGAGAAATCTGCATATCTGTTTCAGAGTTCTCATACTTTTTCTCCGATCAGGAATAAGCGTTTGAACGGAAAAAGCACCTTGCCGTTTCTCTGAATCGGATAAGATTTCGCAATGTTTTTCAGCAGTTCATCTAAAAAGTCTGTCTGTTCGCTCTCGTTCAAAATCTCAAAATGCGGACGTAATGCGGTACCGCTCAGAAAATCAACTATTTTACTGTGATCATCCATTTCGTGTACATAGTCAGTTATCCACATGGAAATTTTATCTGTGCATTTTGAAAGCATTTCATAGTATCCCGACGCTGAGTGCAGAACGAATTTGTTTTCATCTATATGCTTCAGCTTATCGGCAAATTTTTGTTCTGTTTCAATAAGACATTGATTTGCAGGCATTTCTCCGAATAAGGGTATCTGAGCGGCAAATATCCCGCCGTCGTTCAGCATAGAGAATGAATTTTTGAAAAATTTCTCTTGATTCGGTAACCATTGTATAAAAGCGTTTGAGAATATCAGGTCAAAGCTGCCCATATCCGAAAGCGATTTACTGCAATCTCTCTTAACAAAAGACACAGAGGGCAGGAGCTCCCTTGCTTTTCGGAGCATTTCTTCGGACAGATCGGCTCCGATGATCTCACTGTCCTTCCATACAGCGGCTATTGAAGCTGTGTTCATTCCTGTTCCGCATCCAACATCTAAAATTCTGCCAAACTTTTTATGGCTTATTCGGCTGACAAGATCAACGGACGGCTGTATTCGTTCTTGATTGTAACGGTTATAAATATCAGCATTCCACATAATATATGCCCTCCTCACTCTGTTTTTACTTTTTAGATGAAATATGACAGAACCGATCAATATCGGCAAGGTTCCGTAATCAATAAACAATCCTATAATGCTTAGCCATATACACGATTTAGGAAGCAGAACAAAAAGTCCGGCTGTTAGGGTAATTCCTCCGAAAAATGGAACCGATGAGTGAAATTCGTTTTTTCTAACTGAGTAAATGACGCACAGCCAGTTCATTACAGTAATATATCCGCCGAATATTATAAGCAGTATTCCTATAATCAGTTTCGCAGTCATAGCATTTCACCCATAAAAAAATCGCCGCTCCCAAATCAGGAGAGACGAGAATACCCGTGTTACCACTCTCATTCATATACAGCTTACGCTATATACCTCAGCCGCATCAAACAATGCGTATCTCTGTAACGGGAGAACCCCGTGCACGATTACTTTACATCATCAAATGTTTTCACCGTACCGGCTCAAGGACGAGTTATCACCGATCTCGAATACCGTCTTACACCAACCGACGGCTCTCTGAAAAACTTAAATTGGCTTTTATTCCTCTCAGCGCCTTTAAATATATTATCTTTATTATACGCGTCAATTTTATTTTTGTCAATACTTTTGTACCGGATTTAACATTTTGTTCACTTTTACTGTTTGAAATAATTGTATTGACTTTATGTTCAAATTGTTATATAATGATAAGGAAGATTTTTCATCGGAAGGGGATTGAAAGATGATTTATGACAGCATTAAAAAGCTAGTGACCTACGGTCTTGAAACAGGACTTATTTCAGATTCTGATAAGGTATATGTAACCAACAGAATTCTTGAGGCGCTTTCATTGGAGGAATATGAAGAACCCGATCAGAAATATTCAGATATCGATTTGGAAAATACTCTGTCGGAACTTCTTGACTATGCTTGTGAAAAGGGTCTTTGTGAAAATTCAATAGTATACAGAGACCTATTCGATACAAAGCTTATGGGATTGCTTACGCCCCGTCCCTCCGAGGTTGACGCAGCGTTCCGGGGACTTTACAATAATCAGTCTCCTCAGGCTGCAACGGATTATTTCTATAAGCTTTCACAGGACACTGATTACATAAGACGTTACAGAATAAAAAAAGATATGCGCTGGAAGTCTAAAACGGAATACGGCGATCTTGATATTACGATTAATCTGTCAAAGCCGGAAAAAGACCCCAAAGCTATTGCAGCGGCAAAGCTTGCGAAGCAGTCGGGCTATCCTAAATGTCTGTTGTGTTATGAAAATGTGGGTTACGCTGGCAGAGTTAATTCTCCTGCAAGACAGAACCACAGAATTATCTCACTCAAGATTGACGGAGCTGACTGGGGGCTTCAGTACTCGCCTTATGTTTATTACAACGAGCACTGTATTCTGTTCAATAAACAGCATACGCCTATGGTCATAGATAAGAACGCGTTCATAAAGCTTTTCAGCTTTGTGGAGCAGTTCCCGCACTATTTCATCGGATCTAATGCAGATCTGCCCATTGTGGGAGGTTCAATACTTTCTCATGAGCATTTTCAAGGCGGA
Organism: uncultured Ruminococcus sp.; assembly: GCA_964399215.1. Classification (GTDB taxonomy): domain Bacteria; phylum Bacillota; class Clostridia; order Oscillospirales; family Ruminococcaceae; genus Hominimerdicola. Next base: position 26,356 of record CAYNPW010000006.1, read on the forward strand.
CATTATGAGTTTCCAATGGCAAGAGCAGAGGTCGAAAAGGAAATCGTTTTCAAGGGATACGAAAACGTTAAAGCAGGTATCGTAAAGTGGGCCATGTCCGTTATCAGACTTAACGGCAAAAACAAGGATGAAATTATTGAGCTTGCCGATAAGATTCTTAAATGCTGGAGAGGATATACCGATAAAGACGCATTTATTTTTGCAGAAACTGACGGAGAACCTCATAATACCATTACTCCTATTGCAAGAATGAGAAACGGTAATTACGAGCTTGACCTTGTGCTGAGAAACAATATCACCACAGATGAGCACCCTCTTGGCGTTTATCACCCGCATGCAGAACTTCACCATATAAAGAAAGAGAATATCGGACTTATCGAAGTTATGGGACTCGCAGTTCTGCCCTCAAGATTAAAGGGCGAAATGGAACTGCTTGCCGATACTCTGGTTAACAAGGGAATAAGTGCAGTACGTTCAGACGAGGTACTTGAAAAACACGCAGACTGGGTAGAGGAATTTGCTCCCATTTATGAAATAACTTCCGATAATGTTAATAATATTATTCAGACTGAAATAGGAAAGGTATTTGCAAAGGTACTTGAGCACGCAGGCGTTTACAAGAGAAATTCTCATGGTGAACAGGCATTTGCAAGGTTCATAAATTATGTTGATTCAATGCAATAATATTTGTGAATAAAATGTAAAATCAGCGACAAAAACGCGACAAAATTTGAATTTTGTCGCGTTTTTTACCACTTGTGTGAAATTGTCTATTCAAAAATAATTGGAAATATTCTATAATAATACTGGTATTTGCATATGTCCTAAAGATTTTCAATAAATCCTCTGCCGATAGAAACATTTTCAAATGCAAGCTCTTTCATTTGAAGTATAACTGTATGAGGCGTGTCCTTCATGCCGCCTGTTGCCCAGTCTATTATAATTCCGCAGAAACCGTGGGAATAGAAATCAGCAAAGATTTTTGCTTTATCGCTTCTTTTTCTTGTATTTGCAACTGCGTGATAGAAAAATCTGAGAAAAAGCTGATGCATACTCTTAAAAAGATACTGTTCAAAGACCTTTTCATTGAATTTCAGCGTGTTTGAATAGAATTTTTTATCCTTGAGCATGACCTGAAGAAAGCCTTCAAGGCGTTCGACCCAGTTATCAAAAGTTACGCCTCTGGTGATATTTTTAAACAGCTCGTTGTAGTAGACATATGCCAAAAGCTCATATTTATCCTGAAAATGATAATAGAAGGACTGGCGGTTAAGTCCGCATTCGCGCGTTATATCAGATATTGAGATCTTTTCAAAGGGCTTTTGTTCGCAAAGCTTTTTCAGAGCTTCACCCAAAGCGCTTTTGGTAATTGTGGAACTGGACATCTCGCAAATTACTTTCATTATTTATATAATAACTTATATTATATCACATTGTGAAAAAATTGCAAGTAATAATTTATAAATTTTTATAAGGAAGTGTTCTAAAATGATAAAAAGTGAGTTTTTACAGGGTCAAAGCTGTAATGCTTATGATTATTTCGGTGCAAAAATTGTTGATGGGGGAGTGTGTTACAACACTTACGCACCCAATGCATCCAATGTGGAGCTTATGCTTAACGGCGGCTACTATAATATGCATAGAGATGAAGACGGTGTTTGGTCTGCGTTTATAGGCGGATCAAAAGAAGGAGATATATATCAGTTTGTTATTACGACCAAAACTCTTGAAAAGCATTACCGTTCAGACCCTTTTGCTTTTTACAGCGAGATAAGACCCAAGAATGCCTCTATAGTTTATGATATAAATAAGTATAAATGGAATGACAGCCGGTGGATATCATCAAGAGATAAATGCTATAATAAGCCCATGAACATATATGAAGTACATTTCGGTTCATGGCGAACTAAGTACGACAGCAAAGACGACGGAAGACTTTATTCGTACGACGAAATGATAGATATTCTTATTCCATATGTTAAGGAAATGGGTTATACACATATTGAACTGCTTCCGCTGACAGAGTACCCGTTTGACGGTTCTTGGGGATATCAGGTTTCCGGATATTTTTCTGCAACCAGCCGTTACGGTTCTCCCGAAGGACTTATGAAATTTATTGATGCCTGCCATAATTCAGGTATTGGCGTTATATTAGACTTCGTACCCGTTCATTTTGTTACTGACTTTTACGCTTTGCACCAGTACGATGGAGGTTTTCTTTTTGAAAGCGATTATGAGCATAACCGCTATTCAGAGTGGGGGACTGCGCTTTTTGACTACTCAAAGCCTCATGTTCTCAGCTTTGTGAAGTCCTCGGTAAATTTCTGGATAGAAAAATATCACGTTGACGGTCTTCGCTATGATGCAGTTGCATGTCTTATTTACCAGAACGGCAGAAAAGAATGTCCTGTAAACGATTCTGGAATATGGTTTTTGAAAAATACAAATTATGCAATTCAAAAACGACACCCTGACGTTATGCTTTTTGCCGAGGATTCAACAGATTATCTTAAAGTGACTGCTCCTGTTGAATTCGGAGGATTTGGTTTTGATTACAAGTGGGATCTGGGTTTTATGAACGATACGCTCAATTATGTTAAAACTCCGCCGTGTGAAAGAAGAAATCATCACAATAAGATGACGTTTTCTATGAGTTATTTCTACGATGATTTGTTTATTCTTCCATATTCCCACGACGAGGTCGTTCACGGCAAGAAAACTATGCTGGATAAATGCTTCGGAACTCACGAGGAAAAGATAGCAACGATAAAGACCCTGTACACTTTCCAGTTTACACATCCGGGAAAAAAGCTTAATTTTATGGGTAATGAGTTAGGGGAGTATATGGAATGGAGAGATCATAAAGAGCTTGGCTGGAATCTACTTACATATCCCGCTCATGATTCGCTTCACGAGTATCTGAAAAAATTACATCATCTATATATATGCGAGCCTGCTTTGTATGAATACGATTATAACTCATCGTCTTTCCGCTGGATCGACGCTAACAATAACAATCAGTCTATCTTTGCGTTTTCAAGAAATGATCTGCACGGAAATATATTCTATATGGTTTTCAATTTTTCCGGAATTAAACAAAATTACACTCTCAGAGTTGAACAGAACGGTGATTATGAGGAGATCCTTAATTCGGACAGAGACATATATGCAGGTACAAATATTTTGAATGAAGATCTCAGGTCATATAATTATTGTTTGCCGCTTCAGCTTGCTCCATGCAGCTGTACTGTTATCAAAAAAAGATTTTAAATGTAAAAGCCATTCGGTTTTGCTGCGAATGGCTTTTAATAATTTTCAAAAATTGATTATTATGTCATGAGGAGAGTATACCGGCTGTGCCCCGTCTTTTAAAAGAAGAACCTGACCTGCAAAATCAGGCGATAAAATATCCCGAGGGGGAATGACGTAAATATCCTTGCCTTGTTCCAGACCATGTGAAACCGTATTCAGCGAACCGCTTTTTCTTCCTGCCTGAACAACAAGTATTGCATTTGAAAGTCCGGCAATGATTCTGTTTCTTATTCTGAAATTCTCCGGTGCAGGACTTGTAAGGGGCGGATATTCTGATATGACTGCGCCGTTTTGTGAAATAAGTTTTTTAAGCTCTCCTTTACCTTTTGGATAGTCGCAGTCAATACCGCAGCCCAGCACGGCGACGGTTGTTCCGCCTGAATTAAGACAAGCCTTATGTGCTGCTGTATCTATTCCATTGGCAAATCCGCTTATGATAGCCGTATCATTTTGAGTAAGACTTTTTGAAAACATTTCTGTTATTTTAACAGAGTACTCACAAGCTTTTCGTGCTCCCACAACAGCAACAGATTTAGTTGTTTTAAGAGCGTTTAAGTCCCCTTTATAATACAGTACGATCGGAGAACAGTCCATTTCCTTAAATTTTTGGGGATATTCGGCACATTCAAGGGTAACTATCTGTGTTCCGTTATTTTCACAATAATTATAAATATCTTTGGCGTATTCAATATCAAACGAATTAATCCTTTGTTTCAGAAAATCAGGCAGATTTGCATTTTTTTCAATCTTTATATATTCAAGCATTTCGGCAGCACTGTCAAAATGTGAATAAATCTCAAAAAAAAGTGAGCTTGCCGTTGGAAAAATCAAAGACAAGGCAAGCATTGACAGCTTTTGTTTATGGCTCAATTTTCATACCTCCAACAGATTTTCTTTTTCTTTTATTATATCATATTCTTTTATGGATTACAACTAAAATTTTTTACAAAACAGAAAAAACAGGTTTTTTCTGTTGCCAAATGTATCAGGTTATGTTATACTTAATATGGTAATCTAAATTTCGGAGGTAGTATTATTATGATTGGGAGAATAGATCTGAGCGGCGAATGGAAGCTGTGTCTTGACAAAGAATGCACGGGAGAAAATCTTATTTTTGACGATACGATTAATATGCCAAATACCACTTCAAATGCGCGTAAGGGCGAATACAATAATAAAAGGGAAGAAGGGTTTCTTACCGATACATATCTTTTTGAGGGCTGGGCTTGGTTTTCAAAGACTGTTGATTTCAGTCAGCTTGAATGCAGAAATCTGAAGCTTTATCTTGAAAGAACGAGAATTACTACGCTTTACATTGACGGGAAAAAAATAGGTACGCAGGAGAGTCTGTGTTCTCCTCATATTTATGACCTTAAAGAATATATCGGAACGGGCGTTCATGAGATAAGAATTTGCGTTTCCAATGTAAATTATAAAACAAAGGGCGGACATCTGACTTCTCCCGACACGCAGACTAACTGGAACGGCATTACCGGCAGAATGGAGCTTATCGGCTTCAATGAAGCATATATTGATAATGTCATGGTATGGACTGATATTTCGTCTAAGACTTGCCGTATCACCGCCGATATAATCGGAGCTGTAAGCGGTAACGTGACTGTAAGTGCCGAAAGCTTTAATTCTGATACTATACACAAGCCGGAGGATCAGAATTATGTCTTCAGTGGCGGCAAGCTTGATATTACATACAATATGGGCGAGGATTGTCTGCTGTGGAGTGAGCATACTCCTAATCTGTACAAGCTGAGTATAGATCTTGACGGAGATGTAAGCTCTCACATAATAGGTATGCGTGAATTTAAGACCGATGAAGGAAAGTTTACTGTCAACGGCAGAAAAACGTTCCTCAGAGGAAAACATGACGGTATGATATTCCCTAAAACAGCTTATGCTCCTTGTGATGTGGACGAGTGGCTGAGAGTAATGAAGATCTCAAAATCATTTGGTATGAACCACTATCGCTTTCATACCTGCTGTCCTCCCGAGGCGGCGTTTATTGCTGCAGATATGCTTGGTATTTATATGGAGCCTCAGCTTCCGTTCTGGGGTACTATCTATGTAGAGGGAGAGGAAGGCTACAATAAGGAGGAGCTTGATTTTCTCACGTCAGAGGGATTTGCTATTCTTAAAGCCTTCGGTAATCACCCGTCCTACTGTATGATGTCAATGGGTAACGAGCTTTGGGGCTCAAAGGAAAAGCTTAACGAAATTATCGGAGGCTATAAGGCTTTTGATAACAGACATCTTTATACTCAAGGCTCTAATAATTTCCAGTGGTTTCCTAATGTAATTGAAAATGACGATTTCTTTGTGGGAGTCCGACTTGCAAACGACAGGCTTATCAGAGGGTCTTATGCAATGTGCGATGCACCTCTCGGTCATATCCAGACCGACAAACCCGGAACTGAACACGACTATGACGGAGTTATCAGACCTGCAATAAAAGCTTCTTCTACCGAAACTTCTGAGGACGGGACCGTACAGATACAGTACGGTACAACAATGAAAACCGTTAAGGCGAGCGAGGCTGACGCCGATTTTATTCCTGAAGTGCCTATTGTAACTCATGAGATAGGTCAGTTTGAAACATACCCAGACTTTAGGGAAATTGAAAAATATACAGGCTCTCTTAAGGCAAGAAACTTTGAGATATTCAGAGAGCGGCTTGATGATAAAGGGCTTCTTCCTCTTGCTGAGGACTATTTCAAGTGCTCGGGTCAGCTTGCCAAGGCTTGCTATAAGGAGGAAATGGAGGCTGTGTTCCGTTCAAGACTTCTGGGAGGATTCCAGATTCTTGATATTCAGGATTTCAGCGGACAGGGTACCGCACTGGTGGGTATGCTTGACGCGTTTATGGATAACAAGGGTATAATTTCCGATGAAGAGTGGAGAGAATTCTGCAATGACGCTGTTGCTCTTGCAAGATTTGATAAGTATACACTTATCAGCGGGGATGATTTCAAGGCTCATATTGAGCTGGTATATTACAGACCTGAAAGCTATAATGGCAAGCTTTTGTGGAGTATTTCCGACGGTTCGGGAAATATTCTTTACAACGGTGAATTTACAGTTTCGGAAATTGGAGAGAATTATATTGATCTGGGCGAAATAATCGTTAAAATGCCTGATGTGTCCGAAGTAACGAATGTAACCCTTTCTCTTGCTCTTGAGGAAACAGATGTTAAGAACCATTATGATTTGGCGGTTATCCCGTCAGTTAAAAACGTTGACTTGGCAGGAGCATACATATTTGATAATGCGGACAGCAAAGAGGCTTTAAGTCTGCTTGAACAGGGTAAGACAATTCTCATTGTTCCCGATTTGGCAAAGCTTGAAAAATCTATCGAGGGCTTCTACTGTCAGGATTTCTGGTGCTATCATATGTTTGCGCTTATTTCCAGAATGATGAATAAGCCTGAGCCTGTTGGTACAATGGGTCTGCTTATAGATAACGAGCATCCTGCTCTTTCTGAATTCAGATGTGAAAAATACTCAACACCTATCTGGTGGGACATTGTTCAAAATTCACGCTCAGAAATACTTGACGACTGTGCAGAGGGTAAGAATGTTATTGTCCGCACCATAGACAACTTTGAAAGGAACCATAACCTTGCCTTGCTTTATGAATACAGTAAATCAGGCGGTAAGGTTGTAGTATGTAACTGTGATTTTGAAAAGCTATCTGAAACTCCTGAGGGAAGACTTTTTATAAAATCGATAGTGGATTATGTCAGAAACTGATGACAGGATTGTAGGCTTGCACAAAATCTACGCGACGAATTTGTAATCTGTTACGAAAGTGAAATATGATTTTTCTTAAATTATTCACTTTATCGTGAAAATGTGTTATAATTAACAGGGGCAGTATGAGGTAACTCGCACTCCTCTGTTATTTTATTTAAAGGAGGAAAGTTCGGCTGTTTACAGTGCGGACGTATTAACATGGGAAATCCGCAGAAGGTTAAGGTTTACAAATACAAAAACATTGCGGCGGCACTGGCTGTTGTGCTGCTGATAGCTGTGGGAATATCCACAAGAGGTAATGCAGTTGATAAGAATAACGCAAAAAAAACAGAAACATCGTCTTCTGTTGCTGCTAATGATAATAAAACGAATACTTTGTCTCAGACTGATGATACTTTTAAAGCCGATAAGCTGACTAAGAATTATAGGTACGAGAGCGTAAAGAACGGAACTTCTCTTAACAATGGAAATCTTGTTCTGATCAATTCAGAGCATCCATATACAGGTGAGATTTCTGATACGGACGGTATTTATTCTTATCTGTTTGATAAAAGCGGCGAACAGATAATGTATGCAACAAGCACTTTATTGAACGGTGACGCTGAAATGCTCGACAGCTTTAATGAAATGGGCTGTGATTTCAGTAAGGAAACCGGTTTAAAAACACTTATGGTAACTGCTTTGCTTTCTGAGGGGGAGGACGCGTCAGATACTGATGAAAATGCCTGCGGACGAGCTGTTGACCTTGCGCTTTATGATGCTGTCAATGGAACATATCCCGAATTTACTGGCGAGGGAGACTATGAATGGCTTTTGCAGAACTGCTGGAAATATGGATTTATTTATCGTTATCCTGAGGAAAAATCAGACATCACAGGAGTAAGCGGAAAAATAAATCATTTCAGATATGTCGGTTTACCGTATTCTGAGATTATGCATAACAACGACGAAACGCTCGAAGAATTTCTTGAGACAATCAAGAAGTACTCTTTTGAAAGTCCTATGTCTTATGAGAGTGAAAGCGGAACAGGCTATGCGGTTTATTATGTCCGCGGTGATATTGACCATACAACAACAAATATACCTGTGCCGCTGAAAGAAGATAACAGTGAATATTACTATGTCGTATCGGGAAATAATTACGACGGATATATAGTATTTGTTAATCTTACAGATGATGCTGTAAAAGTTCCTGAGAATTTGGAAAATACATCTGACATCGATGAAAGCTCTTCCGCAAATTCAGAAGAAATCTACTATTAAAGAGGTATTGATATGATAAAGGAAACTATTGAGATCAAGGTAGACTATGAAAAAGCAGGCTTGTCCTCTGAGGGGTGCAATGCTGAGCTGGACTGTTATTACAGTACACTGACTGACGAGATAGGCAGAAAAAAACATAAGGCAATGGTGATTTGTCCGGGCGGCGGATATGATTACTGCTCTGAGCGTGAGGCTGAGCCTATTGCATTCAGATTTATGGGTTACGGTATAAGCTGTTTCGTGCTGAGATATACCTGTAAGAGAATGTTCCCCACAAATGCTCTTGAATGCGCGGCGGCGATCAAATATATTAGGGAGAATGCTGAAAAGTTCGATATTGATCCTGATAAGATAATTGTTGCCGGATTTTCCGCAGGTGGACACCTTGCGGCGACCGTTTCAAATCTTTGGAGCAGCGAAGTACTTACAAAGCCCTTGGATTGTGCGCCCGATGACATTAAGGTAAATGGCACTTTGCTGAGTTATGCTGTGCTTACAAGTGATGAGAAATACACTCATGAGGGTTCGATTTTAAATCAGCTTGGCGAAAAGCAAGACCCTGATCTTAGAAAATTTCTTGCAATGGAGGATCGTGTGTCGGAAAATACTCCTCCGACATTCCTGTGGCACTGCGCTGACGACGGCTGTGTGAGAGTTGAAAATTCGCTGTTTTATATGTCTGCACTGTCTCGTAACAGCATTCCGTTTGAGGCTCACATTTACGAATACGGAGGTCACGGACTTTCGCTTTGTGATGAAACCACTGCAACATGGGAAGGTCATTATCAGCCTGTTGCCGCAAATTGGGCGAAGGCGGCTGTCGACTGGGTGCTCAGGCTCTAGAATTTGTCCTAATAAAAAACTCCTGTGATACGTATTATGTTTCACAGGAGTTTTTTATTTGTTGAAGAACCAGTTATCTCAAAAAGCTGTGATCTTCGACATATTAAATTTATTTATATCCATTTTCTGAATTTGAATCGCAAGAACGTCAAATTTTATCAGCTTTCTTTTCTCAGAACGCAGCGCAATAAGTACAATTACAAATCCGATTGTGAATTTATGCTACTCTTTCACATATTTCATGTGAGTAACAGCAAATTTTGATTTAATTCTGTTTTTTGACAATGGCATACTCGTCGTCAAGTTTATAATAAGGACATGAATAATTACTCTCATTCAAAAAACTGTACATTTCGTCCTCGTCAAGGTTTACAAGACATGAATAACATTCATAATTATCGTCGAAAAAATAATTTACGCAAGTGTCGCAGCAGCTTGATTTTTTATTTATCATTATTTCATCACCTTTTTAAGAACGGATGAAACCTGTGCAAGCGCTTGTGAAAGCTTTTCCATTTCTTCATCGGAAATATCCTCAAATTTACTGATTAGATCGTCAAGGATTTCATTTTTCATCTTATTAAAGAAAACCTGAGCTTCTTCTGTGAGTTTGATGTTGATTACTCTGCGGTTATCAGGATTTTGCATACGGACTACAAAGCCTTTGTCGACAAGCTGAGCCACTGCTCTTGTAGCCTGCTCGTTAGAGGTATTGATTTTTGAAGCAAGCTGTGACATTGTAAGCGTTCCGCATACCGACAGAGAAAGCATGATGATCTGCTGAGTTCTTGTGATGTCGTATTTTTTCTTATCGAAGGTATCAAATACCAGCTTTCTGCTGAGCGGGTAAATTTCATACATTGACATGATACATTGCGTGCGGGTTTCGTTTTCCATTGCAATTCCTCCGAATTCTAAACTTCATCAATATTATACCACACATATATCATTTGTCAATAGCGGAATTATATCAATATTTGATTTTGTTAAAGAATTTTTTGTGAATTTCAATAAACCGTTTATATAGCTACTTTGTACCATGATACTAAAGAAATAAGATCCTGAGTTTTTAGCTGAAAAGTAATTACTATATTTCGTGATTTTATTTCTGTCAGTAATCAAATCCGCTTATATACTGTTGGATAACATCATACAAATCATTTCCATTTTCCAAACTAAATTCGTAAATCCTTTCAGGAAGAGAATTTATGTCAAAGTCGGAGGATATTGCTGAGCTTCCTCTGAGATATAAGGCAAATTCAGCCGCTGTTGCAGCCAGCGCAAGGTTTTCTATACCGTTATTCTGCTCGAACTGCTTATAGCTGTCCAATGTTACAGCCCTATCAACCAGCTTGCTTACGTCCTCGTCTGCTTCTTTGTAGCGGACAGATATGGTCAGCAATTCGCTTTCAAGTCCTTCTTCTGCCGAGTAATTTTCTTTTTCAGGGTAGCTTACGTCCGACTGATATTTCAGAGTTTTTTCTGATGTTCCTACTGTCACCCCGTCATTTAGAATAATTTCATACAATGCAGTTACCTGCTGTCCTGAACCGACGTCGCCTGCATCCTTTGTATCGTCCTCAAAGTCCTCGTCGTTAAGCAGTCTGTTTTCATATCCTACTAGCTTGTAGTACGAAACATTGGTGGGATTGAATTCTACCTGAACCTTAGCGTCCTTTGCAACAGTGAACATTGTACCGTTAAACTCCGTTACAAGAACTCTTTTGGCTTCGTCGACGCTGTCGATGTAGGCATAATTTCCGTTGCCGTTGTCAGCCAGAGCCTCAAGCTTATTATCCTTGTAATTTCCTGTACCGAATCCCAGTACTGATAGAAATACGCCGTTATCACGTTTTTCTTCGATCAGAGCGGTAAGCTCCTCCTCTGAGGAAAGACCCACATTAAGATCGCCGTCAGTTGCAAGGATAACTCTGTTGTTTCCCCCTTCTATGAAATATTCCTGAGCTATTTCGTATGCAGTATTAATACCTGCCGCGCCTGCTGTGGATCCGCCGGCCTCCAAAGAATCCAGAGCGTTACATATCCTGCTTTGATTTGCTCCGCTTTCACCTCTGAGCACTACCTCGTCGCTGCCTGCATATGTGACAATGGAAATCCTGTCATTTTCAGAGAGATTTTCAGCAAGCATTCTGAAAGCCTCCTGCATCAGAGGGAGCTTGTCATAGCTGTTCATAGAACCGCTGACGTCAATAAGAAATACTATGTTTGAATCAATATCCTGTGTTTCTATCTCCTTTGCTTGTAAGCCGACAAGCATAAGCTTAGAGTCCTCGTTCCAAGGGCAGTCTGAAAGCTCCGTAGTTATAGATATTTTATCATCTCCCTCTGGCTGCGGATAATCGTACTTTAAATAGTTAATGAATTCTTCTGTTCTTACAGCGTCGGGATTAATGTATCCGCCATTATCTATCATTCTTCTGACATTGGTGAAGGACGCAGTATCAACATCGGTTGAGAAAGTGGAAAGAGGGTGATCAGCAACGCTGATATAGTCATTCTCTACTATTTGATTGTATTCCTCTGTATTGAGATATTCCTCTGTTGCAGTTATATTATTTTGGTCAAAATCTCCTTCAGTGACCATATCTTCCTGATCGTATTCATACTTGTTGTTGCCGTTTATGTTTTGTTGCACAGTATTATTTTCAGACTTATTGTCGTTTTCCATATAATAATTATTTTCGTAGCTTTCGCTTTTGTCGCTTGCACCGCATGAACCGAGCATTCCCGCCGCCATAACTAACGCTGTGCATATCGCCGCAAATTTTGTTATCTTGTTTCTGTTCGTATTTTTCATAGCTTTTCTTCCTTTCTGTCCATAACCGAAGTAAGTTTAAGTTTTTCTCCAGCTGTTAATAAGTTCCTGCAGATCCTGTGCGGAGCAATATCTCATTCTGTCATAGTAAAAATCATTAATGCCGCTTTCTTCTTTATCAACTGCACAAGAACGTTCCTCAAGACTGTCCCAGCCGTTCTGGAAAACCGCTCCGCCGTCTAGGGTAAGTTCGATCTGAGGAGCATTTTCAAAGACGATGTACCACTTGTCGCCGTCCTTGGCAAGAGGTATAAGATACTCTCTGTTTTTCTGAAGAATATAAGGAGTAGAGCTTTCGAGCGTAATATTTGAAACTTCAATCTCCTCACCGCCGATCGTATACATCTGATTTACTTTAAGAGTGTATTGTCCGCCATTGCTTGTAAGATTTGCGTTAAGTACTGTAATATCCGCAAAATATTCGGTTTCCTGAAGTACCTTCTGTTCTACAAAATACTCGTCTCCTGATGCGGTATAGTCAGCGTTATAGGCTGCTGTATCCGTACTGTTAAAAGCAATATCGCTGTAAAGCTTGATTTCATTTGTATCCACAACAGGGGAGCCGATGTTTTCCTTATCTTCGTCAGCTTCTTGGTTACTAACTGAAATTTTGCTTTCACTAACGCCCGAATTTTTTTCATCTGTTTCCAAAGATACATTTAAGACGATTCTCGCCCCGAAAATTACCACAAGTACCGCAGCTGCCGCTGTCAGTATGCCTCTATGGCTGTGTTTGATTTTTCTCACATAAGTTGTTGTCTCAATAATACTCTTTTTTTCTTTGCTGTCGATCTCACTTTCAATTCTGTCCCACAGCTTATCCATATCGGGTGCAGTATTACGGATATGCTGCTTGTATTCATATTTAAAATTCTTAGCCATAAATACTGCCCTCCTTTACTGTTTTCCTTAGTTTGGAAATTGCCTGTCGGTATTTCCATGTTACAGTTCCGAGAGGTTTGCCCAGAGACTTGCTTATCTCTTTAAAGGTCATATCGAAGCCCAGACGTAGATTTATTATCTCTTTTTCATCTCCGCACAGCTTATCCAGTGCCTCGTCGAAGGTCAGAGTACCGATGACCTCGTCGTCTGTGAGCCTGCTGTCTGCCGGCTCATCTTGGTAAACCTCATCATCATCAAGCGTATAGGCTTCTCGTTTCCGTTTACGCAGGAAATCTACTGCCATATTTTTAGCAACAACTGCTATGTAACGCTTGTGTCCTGTACCTGGTCGGTACTGATCTGCGGTTTCCCAAAGTCTCAGAAAGAAATCCGATGTCAGATCCTCAGCGTCCTGCGGATTTCTGACTATACTAAGCATTTGCTGATATATCAGTCTGCCGTATGCGTCATAAATTTCTCTGAGACCGTTTTTGTTATTGTTCAGAATCAGCTTCATTCTGAAGTCAAACTCACTATCGGTCAAATGTCTCATCACCCTTCGATAACTTATATACGTTCCAGCCGTACAGTTTTTATGGCGTGAAATTGTACAAAATTGTAATGTAATTTTTGTGTATTCTTACAAAATTTGATTTTATAAGTATATTAATTAACAGTATAGCATATTTTCATATATTTAGCAATCCCGCAGTAAAAATTATTGCCGGTCAATGATTCATATAATTAATAAATGCTATACAATTGCTTACACATTATTGTTAATATATCTGAAATAAAGCCGCAAACGTATAAAAAATTAAAATGTAATATAGTTTTGAACTAATGAAAAGTTAAATAAAAAACAGAAGCTTTATCAATGATAATATAAATTTCCAAAAAAAGATGTCAAAGATTTCTTTACTTATTGCAATTTGGGGAAAAATGTGTTATAATATGTCTGTATAGATTTTTATATAAGGATGGTTGCTTTAATGGCAGAAAAAATTCTCAGCGTTGACAGAATGGATACTGTTCTGAACCTTTTCGGAAATTACGATGAAAATGTAAATCTCATTCAAAGAGAATATGGCGTTGTGATATTGGGCAGAGGTGAAGACATAAAGATAACAGGAGACGAAGAGGGCGTTTTTAATGCTGCGGAGGCAGTAAACGGTCTTATTTCTCTTATAAATAAAGGTGAACGCATAGATGAACAGACTATCAGATATGTTTTTACCCTTGTTAAAGAGGGAAGGCAGTATGAGTTGAAAAATATGTCCGATGACGGTATATGTGTTACTATGAGCGGAAAAATCGTCAAGCCTAAAACTCTGGGACAGAAACGATATGTGGACTTTATCAGAAATAAAACTATTGTGATAGGAGTAGGTCCTGCCGGTACAGGAAAGACGTATCTTGCCGTTGCTATGGCGGTCAAAGCTTTCAAAGCTCACGAGGTTGAGAAAATAATTCTGACTAGACCCGCAGTCGAAGCGGGTGAAAAGCTGGGATTTTTACCCGGGGATCTGCAGAATAAGGTTGATCCGTATCTGCGTCCGCTCTACGACGCTTTGTTTGATATGCTGGGACCGGAATCCTTTGCAAGACAGCAGGAACGAGGCTGTATTGAGGTAGCTCCGCTTGCGTACATGAGAGGACGCACTCTGGACGATGCGTTTATAATTCTTGACGAGGCTCAGAATACCACTCATGAGCAAATGAAAATGTTCCTGACGCGGCTTGGATTTAATTCAAAAATCGTAATTACAGGCGATATAACACAGATAGATCTGCCTGATCATAGGAAGTCGGGTCTTTTGCAGGCAATGAACATACTGAAAGACATTGATGATATTGCTATAAATAAATTTACTGACAAGGACGTTGTACGTCACAAACTGGTACAGGATATTATACTTGCATACGAAAAATATACAAGAAAGAATGTGAAAAACAATGGGTAAGGTTAAGGTAATGATTGTAAACAATCAGACAGAAGTCAAGATACCTGTAGGCATCAGAATGCTGATAAGACGCTGCTGTCACGCTGTTACCGAGTATGAGGGCTTTGATGACGATTTTGAAGTTTCTGTATCATTTGTAAACGATAAGCAGATACATCAGCTTAATCTTGAATACAGGAATATTGACAGGTCAACCGATGTGCTTAGTTTTCCTCTGGGAGAAAACGGCGTATACGATAAGAATTATGAAACAGGCGCACTGCTGCTTGGTGATATTGTGATAAGCCTTGAAACTGCTTGCAGACAGGCTGAGATATACGGGCATTCCCTTGAGCGTGAACTGGGCTTTCTCACAGTGCATTCTATGCTTCATTTGCTGGGCTACGATCATGAGGAAAGCAGTCTTCAGGAGCGTATAATGCGTGAAAAGGAAGAAACGATCTTAGGCAGTCTCGGTATTTCAAGAGACGCTACATTTATCGGCGAACATGCGCATAAGGAATAATTTTATCGCTTTTGTAAAAGGCTTCGGTTATGCTGCACAGGGAATTTTATTCTGTATAAAAACTCAGCGTAATATGAGATTTCATATAGGCGCGGCGGGTATTGTGCTTATGCTGTCTCTTGTAAGAGGTTTAGATCAAGGAGAATTTCTTGCACTTTTACTGACAGTCGGAGGTGTTATTTCTTTGGAGTGCGTTAATACAGCTATTGAAAAAGCTGTCGATCTGTGCTCTAAGGGCAAAATATCATCACATGCAAAAGCTGCTAAGGACTGCAGTGCGGGAGCTGTGCTTGTTTTTTCTTTTTTTGCGCTGTTAGTTGGTATAAAAGTTTTCGGTAACAGAAAAACGTTTGTTGTATTGTATGATTTTTCAGTTTCAAGACCCTTGATCTCTTTGCTTTTTTTACTGTATGTTTTACTTTGGATAATATGGGTGCTGAAAACGAATAACAATAAAGATAAGGATTAAAATATGAATAAGACATTAAAAAACGCATTTGTAACTATTGTGGGAAGGGCAAATGCAGGTAAATCATCACTGCTTAATGCTCTTGTCGGAGAAAAAATCGCGGCTGTCAGCGATAAACCGCAAACAACACGCACAAAAATTACTGGAGTTCTCACAGAAGGGGAAACTCAGTTTGTTTTTATGGATACTCCGGGTATGCATAAGGCTAAAAACAAGCTTTCGGAGCACATGATAAGTACAGTCAACGAGTGTGTAATGGGAGTTGATATTATTGTACTTGTTTGTGACTGTACAAAGAAAATATCCGAAAATGAGATAAATTTGATTAGCAGCTTTAAGGGTACTAGCTCCAAAGTCATTCTTTTGCTGAATAAGATCGATCTGCTTGACAATAAGGATATGCTTATTAAAAAGCTTGCCGAATACTCGGCAATATATGATTTTCTTGAGATAGTGCCTGTGAGCGTCCTTCAGGGGGAAGGGCTTGACATTTTTATGGATATTCTCAGAAAGAATGCTGTGGAAGGTCCGCATTATTTTCCTGACGATAAATTTACAGATCAGCCTGAAAAGGTCATTATGGCAGAGATAATCAGAGAAAAGGCACTGATAAATCTTAATGAGGAGGTACCGCACGGAGTTGCAGTTACTATAGAACAGCTTAATGAGCGTGAGGACAGGAGCGGTACTCCTATACTTGACATTTCGGCTACCATTTTCTGTGAAAGAGAGTCTCATAAGGGTATTATAATAGGTAAAGGAGGATCTATGCTCAGAAAGATAGGACAGGATGCACGTGCGGATCTTGAAGAATTTTTCCGGATAAAGGTCAACCTGCAATGCTGGGTAAAGGTCAAAGAGGGCTGGAGAAACCGCGAGGGTATGATCAAAAATTTCGGACTTTCATAAGCCGGAATTTAACATTCAAAATTTACCGCTTATTTTTATGACAGTAATGCAGATACTATGTATGGAAACTTTTTTCCGAAAGGGCGGTTATCTGTATGAGTTTATGGGATAAATTCTGCAAAAGCGGTAAAATAGAGGATTACTTAAATTACACACGTTTTGAAAAAGGGGCGGCTGATGATGACAACCGTAAAGGGTCTGATCTTGCAGGAGAATGACAGAGGCGAGTCAAGCAAATCAATTTCTGTGCTTACGGCAGAAAAGGGCGTTATCTATGTGTTTGTCAGAGGCGGCAAGAAAAGTACGAAAACCTCGTCTGCAACGCAGGCATTCAGCTATTCCCTGCTTTGTCTTGACGAAAAGACAGATGCAAGAGGACAGGTCAGCTATTTTCTTAACAGCAGTGAGCCGATAAAGCTTTTTTACAATCTCAGGCTTGACGCTAAAAGGCTTGCTCTTGCCGCTTATTTTTCAGAACTGCTTTTATATTCGGGCATTGAAAGCTCAGACTGCGGAGAGGTCATGCGTTTATCGCTTAATACGCTGTATTTTCTCAACGAGGGCAAAAAAGATATGGATCTGCTGAAGTCTATATTTGAACTTAGACTGCTGTGTGAGATCGGGCTTCGGCCTGAGCTTATTGGCTGCTCAAAATGTTTTGCCTATGAAGACGACAGAATGCATTTCAACTTTATGTCAAACGCACTGGAATGTGAAAAATGCTGCTATAATCCCGACAGCATTCATGATATCGTGCTTGACAAAACTATGCTGTACATAGTTCGTTTTATTGCGCTGACGGAATACGAGCGCCTTTTTGCTTTTCAAATAAGCCCCAAATATCAGGAAAAACTGACTGAGTTTACAGAAAAATTTGTTTCCTATCACCTTAAAAGCAGTTTTTCCGCTTTGGAATTTTATAGAATGATTTAGGCTATATCTGAAAGGAGTTAAGCCGCTTTTGATCGGCTTTTTTATGAATATGGACTATAAAAATTACGAAACGCTGGAGCTTGGCAAAGTACTTGAAATGCTCGCGGCGGAATGCTACTGCGAGGACAGTAAGGAAATTGCTCTTACAACAGTCCCCGATACGGATTTATATACCGTAAAACAGGAAATCGGAAAAACAACAGAAGCTTTGGAGATGTCAGTAAAATACGGTACTCCTAATTTTTACACTATACACAACGTTACGGCTAGTCTTAACAGAGCTAAATCAGGGGGAATACTTTCATTAAGCGAACTGCTGGAGATCAAAAATGTACTGGGACAGACATATGAGCTTTCCCGTTGGTTTGACCAAGCAGATGACAAGGAAACCTCCTTATCGTATCTGTTTGAAAGTCTTTTCCCGAACAAATATCTATGGCAGAGACTTGAAACGGCAATACTTGACAGCGAGCATTTGTCCGACGACGCAAGTCCCGATTTAAAAGCGATCAGACAGAAAATTGTTCGTTCGGGTCTGAAAATAAGAGAAACCCTAGACAAGATGATAAAGTCTCCCGCAACTCAGAAATATTTGCAGGAAAACATAATTACAATGCGCGACGGCAGATTTGTTCTTACTGTTAAGACTGAATTCAAGGGTCAGTTCAGCGGACTTGTACACGATACCTCTGCAACCGGCTCTACGCTGTTTATAGAGCCTATTTCCGTTGTAGAGGCGAACAACGACATAAGAATCCTGCAAGGCAGGGAACAGGACGAAATTCACAGAATTCTCGTAGAATTTTCTAAGGAATGCGCCGAAATGAGCGAGCAGATAATATCCAGCTACGACGCGGCGGTAAGACTTGGCGTTTACTTTGCTAAGGCGAATTTAGCAGCTAAAATGCGGGCTATGACTCCTGAGATCTCCGACGACGGTGTTATTATACTTAACAAGGCTCGTCACCCGCTTATCGATGAAAATAAAGTTGTTCCTGTTAATTTCTCCATTGGTGAAACTTATTCAACGCTTGTTATAACAGGTCCGAATACGGGCGGTAAAACGGTAACGCTGAAAACCGTGGGACTGCTTACCCTTATGACAATGTGCGGACTGCTGATACCTGCTTCGGACGGCAGCAGGATCTCAATATACAAGAGAATACTTGTGGACATCGGCGACAGACAATCCATTGAACATAATCTGTCAACATTTTCATCTCATATCAACAGGGTCAAGGATATACTTGACGAGGCGGACTATGAAAGTCTTGTACTGATAGACGAACTAGGCTCGGGTACAGATCCTATCGAGGGCGCGGCTCTTGCAGTTTCCATTATCGAACGTCTGAGACAGCTTGGTGCGACCCTTGTGACCACTACCCATTATCAGGAGCTTAAAATGTACGCTCTCGATACATCGGACGTTGAGAATGCGTCCTGTGAATTTGACGTTAACACTCTTAAGCCTACCTATAAGCTTATAATTGGCTCTCCGGGAAAATCCAACGCTTTTGCTATCTCAAGCAGTCTGGGCATCGACGATGAGATAATCGACTACGCTAAAGCATTGATATCTGAAGATAACAGGCGTTTTGAGACTATTATAGATAATCTTGAAAAAGCAAGAATAGAGCTTGAAGAAAATAACAGACTTGCCGAAAAGTACAGAGCAGAGGCTGAACGTCTGAAAGCGGAGCTTACGGAACAGCGTGAAAAATTCTATGAACAGAAAGAGGCTGAGCTGGAACGTGCAAGACGTGAAGCAAGCGATATAGTCAACCGAGTTCAGAGACAATCGCAGGCATTGGTTGACGAGCTTGACCGTTTGCGAAAGGACAAGGAAAAAAGCGACTTTGCTCAGCGAGCTATTGACGCCAGAAACAAGCAGAAATCTACTATGAATAAGCTCTATCTTGAAGCTAATCCTGTGTCAGAAGAACGTGATGACGGATATGTATTGCCCAGACCGCTGAAAAAGGGCGATACCGTCCTATTAACGGATACTAAGCGAAACGCTATAGTGGTCACACCGCCGGATGAAAAGGGAATATGCTTTGTTCAGGCAGGTATTATGAAAACCAAGGTAGACGTTAAGAAATTAAGACTTGTGGAAAAGCAGCAAGTCAAAACAAGCCAGAGAAAAAAAACGCAGAGCAAGGGAGTTTCCACTAAGGGCGTTGAAAGCCGAATGACAAGACGATTTTCCACTGAACTGGATATAAGAGTATACGCCTCCGATGAGGGTATTCATGAAACTGACAGCTTCATTGACAATGCGGTTATGTCCGGTATTACAATGCTGACTATCATACACGGCAGAGGTACCGGCGTACTGAAAAATGCTGTTCGCGCTCATTTAAAAAGGCACCCTTCTGTTAAATCCTACCGCCCGGGAGTTTACGGTGAAGGCGAGGACGGAGTTACTGTTGTGGAACTTAAATAAAATAAAATAAAATAGTAAAACGGCAGACGATTTAAACAATGTCTGCCGTTATTTTTTTATACTTATCAAAGCATTGACGATAAAGCGTCAAGCCAGCCGCCGTCAAACTTTTCGATATTACCGCTGTCAACACAAGCGGCAAGCAAAGGATCGATCGGTAGTCTTGATATGCTCTTTATGCCGTATTTTGCGGCAATTTCATCAATATGGCTTTCTCCGAAAATATTGTGCTGTTTACCGCAGTCCGGGCATTCAAAATATGACATGTTTTCCACGATACCAACTACAGGAATATTCATTAATTCAGCCATTTTTACTGCCTTTTCAACTATCATTGAAACAAGTTCCTGCGGAGATGTGACAACAATAATTCCGTCAACAGGCAAGGATTGGAATACAGTCAGCGGAACGTCACCTGTACCCGGAGGCATATCCACAAACATGTAGTCAACGTCCTTCCAGATAACGTCAGACCAAAACTGCTTTACTGCACCTGCAATAACAGGACCTCTCCATACCACCGGATCGGTCACATTATCCAAAAGAAGGTTGAGAGACATAACATCAATGCCTGTCTGACTTGTAACCGGCAGAAGCCCTTCGTCTGTTGTGTATGCTCTTGTGTTTAACTTAAAAGCCTTGGGAATTGACGGTCCTGTGATGTCAGCGTCAAGAATTGCTGCGTGTTTACCGCTTCTCTGAGCAAGTACGGCTAGCATACTTGTAACCAGCGATTTACCAACTCCGCCCTTACCGCTCATAATAGCATAAACTTTTTTTACACTTGAATTTGGGTTCAGAGCAGCAAGAAAGCTCTCCTGTGTTCTGTCGGAACAATTTGCAGAACAACTACCGCAGTCGTGAGTACATTCACTCATTTTAAACAGTCCTTTCGGAATAATTTTCTCTATTAATAATTATAGCACAGCGCAGTTGTCAAGTCAAGAGAGAACATCTATACTTAACTAAAATGCATTATTTTTAACTGATTTCTTTAGGAATGAAAAATTCGGACTCTTTGCACATTTCACCGTAAAGAGTATATGTAACAGTAAGTTCTACTCCGCTTTCTGTTACCATTTTTTCAGCTTTTCGGTCTTTTATTTCATAGTCAGTCAGAAAGTTCTGTTCATACTTATATGCTTTGTCAGATGCAAGCTCATATGCTTGCTCTTCTGTTAGGATTTCTGTAGTAAAATCATACTCCTGCAATTTAATTTTTGTTGTGCCGATAGGAAGTTCAGCACCGAATATTTTCAGATTTTCACATTCTGATGTGCTTTTGTAATATCCCTCCGGCATTTTTGTAAATAACGGTATGTCCGCTGAGAAGAAATTTATATATGTTAACGTTCTTTCATTATCAAGAAGCTTTTCACAGCGTTCTTCAAAAGGCTGAGTGAAAGTCATTACACGCTCAAATGTGCCTTTAACTGAGCCCATGCTTCTGGCATATGATATATTAGTTTCTGTTACCTCAACACCTGTGTCCCAGCTTGTCTTGACTGTAACAACTTCTCCGCCTACTACAATGTCTCCCTTTGTTACGCCGCTGCCTACCCCGATTTTAACCTGTCCGTCAAGAATATCAAGCTCCTCGATAACGCCGTTTTCACAGGCTACCAGATTACTTGGCAAACGAGTTTTAAATCCTTCAGGTGCAGGAATATTTTCAACCACATCAATAATAAGTCTGTTTCCCTGTCTGGAAATGCCTGCCCAGCTTATTTCATCAATATGCTTTTGAAGTGCGCGCTCTATTACAGGATAATCTAGATCCGGTATCCAGCATCCGGGAGTTATTTTTTCACTTTCAAGTACGTCATATATTTTTTTACAAATTACCTCGTCATCAGACAACACTTCAAAGCTGACGGCTATGTTGGACAAAATAGAGAGTATACCGCAGGTGAAAACAAGTCCAACAGCAAGTCCCGCACGTTTCTTAATAAATCTGAGAAATTTTAAAGCTCCATAAATTTTAGTGCGCTCACATTCATAATTCAGTTCCTTGCACAGACTTTCAAAGAATCTGCAATATTCAGCAGATAGTTTTAAATACAAATAACCGTCCTTTTCGTATATATTTCTTGCAGGAACATTTCTCCTGCTAATTTCTCTTAAAAGTTTTGCATAACTGTCGCCAAAAATTCTAAAATCCGCACTTCCCAAAATCATTCGACACGCTCCCTTACACGTTTTGATGTCAGCTTGACCTGTTCAATGCTTCCCTTAATTTCCACACAGTTTTCACTGTAGTTTGAAAGCTTTAGTCCGCCGCCCCATATTTCAACCTCAAATTGTCCTGTCAGAACCCTTACACATACCTCTGTACATTCGCATATCTGACGGCAGTTTTCCACCAGTGCGGAACTGTTGTCGGCAATTCGTATGTAGGATTTTAAATATAATAGCTCTTTGGCAAGTCCGAAAAAGCTAAGTATTGGAAATCTTTTCAAAGTTTGTCCCTCCTTTGGCTCTTGTAAATTATATTACCGATTTTTGCAGCATATACATTTTTCAGGAGGGATATACTATGAAAAATACAATAAATAAAAATGTGAATGTTTATATTTTGTCTTTTATTTTAATATGTTTCTGTGTGTCGCTGACAGTATTTTCCGAACAGGTAAAGTCCAGCGCAATTATAGCCGCACAACGATGTCTGAATGTTATAATACCCTCGCTCTTTGCATTTATGGTTCTTTCGCAAATTATAATTTCCAGCGGCGTATATTCATATATTTCAAGACCTTTTTTTCTGATTTCAAAATATATTATGGGTATACCCACTGAGCTGTTTTTTGTTTTTTTGCTTAGCTGTCTTGCAGGTTACCCGATAGGAATAAAGCTGCTGTCAGATATGAAAAGACAAAATCTCCTTACTCGGCGGTCAGCAAATATAATGTCGTCATTCTGTTTCTGCGGGGGTCCCGCTTTTTATTCAGGCGCTGTAGGACTTGCTGTTTTTGGCAGTGTAAGAACAGGAATGCTGATTTTTGTTTCAATAATTATTTCCAATGCTGTATGCGCTTGTCTGCTTTGTCGGATTTTCAATCTTAAATCTGAAAAAAGACATAGTAATGTAAACTTCTCCGCAGAATTATTCACAGATGCTGTAACCTCGGCAGGAAAATCTCTTCTTGTAATATGTCTGATGATAATTTTTTGTTCATCGGCAATATGTATTTTAGAAAATCTGAACTTGTTTAATCTGATGAAAAAATGGTTTTCTTTATCGGATAATCAGGTGACTTTAATAAAATCATGTCTTGAATTGACATACATATCTGAACTTAAAGAGAAGCCATTTAATCTTCTGCCATATATTACTGCTGTATGTTCATTCGGAGGCATTTGCATTCTTATTCAATGTGCCGCACTTAACAAGGGAGAAGTGGATTTTAAGTATTTTCTGGCAGCTCGTCCTATATGTGCAGCTATATCCGGAATAGTGTGTCGTATGCTGGAAAAATACTTCATTCCCGATACTATCGAGGCAGTCAGCATTAATAATTCAGTTTTGGTCAATTTCAACAATTTTATACCGTCAATATGTCTAATATTAATGATTTTATTACTAAATTTTAAGAAAAGTCTAGTATTTTCAAAATAGTTATGTTATAATAAATTCAAACAAGTGATATATAATTTTACTGCAAAGGAGTTGCATATTTATGGCAAAGAAAAGCTTTTTTGGCAACAAGATTTCGCCTTCATGTTCTTACTGTATGTTCGGAAATCGTTCCAAAGAGGGAAGTAAGGTGCTTTGTGAAAAGCAGGGTCTTGTAGACGCGGATTATAACTGTAAGAAGTGGGTTTATGATCCTATCAAGCGTGTTCCAAAGAAACAGCTGAACATTCCAAATCAGGAAGACGATATTATTTAGTACTTCTAAAGACGGGTTTTGCCCGTCTTTTCAGCTTTTCTGAACCACTAAAAAGGACTGCCGTATTTGCGACAGTCCTTTTTAGTGTATTTTACAATTTAGTTATTTTGGCATAGTTTGCCATTATTTTTTTCGTTCCCTTTGTGTCGAAAGCAATTTCAAGCAGGGTATCATTGGACATAGGGGTAGCCTTTAACACAGTACCTTCTCCGAAAACTCTATGATTGATCCGTTCACCTGCCGAGTATGTATTTGAGGAATTCTTTGCAGATGTATCTTCATAACCGGACTTGAATATTGAAAGCTGCTGTGAAAGAGAAACATTTTTTTGCGGATTAAATCCCAACGAATGTGAAATGGAGGATAAACCTGCCTGTTCGTCCTTTTCAATGTTTTCTTTTGGTAACTCTTTAACAAAGCGAGATATACGATTTCTGTCTGTGCGGCCATAAAGCATTCTTTCTCCAGCATATGAAACATACAGCTTTTCCTTGGCTCTTGTAATCGCAACATATGCAAGCCGGCGCTCTTCCTCAAGATCCGCCTCGCTTTCCATACTCCTCGCTGACGGGAAAATATTATCCTCCATACCCACAACGAATACAGTTGGAAACTCAAGTCCCTTTGCGGCGTGCATTGTCATCATTGCCACATAATCGCCGTCGTCAAGCGTATCAATGTCCGTATAAAGGGATATTTCCTCAAGAAATCCGGCAAGACTGGGTTCTTCGGATTCCTCCTCATACTTTGCCATTGTAGATTTAAGTTCCTGTATATTATCCATTCTCCCCTCGCCCTCAATACCCTGGGCTTTCAGATAATCGCCATATCCTGAAATTTCAACAATCTCATCAAGTAGTTCAGGTAATGTGATTTCTTCGGAAAGCTCAGTCATCTCATCGATCATCTGTGCAAATGACGTCAAAGCCTTTGATTTTTTTACAAGGGGAGCATATCCGTCGCTCTGCCTGAGAACGGTAATGGGATCTTCCCCCAAATCGGACGCTATCTGTTCCACAACTGAAACCGTAGCGTCGCCGATACCTCGTTTAGGTTCATTAATGATACGTTTTAGTCTCAGCATATCGGCGTGATTGTTGATTATTTGCAAATATGCAAGAACATCCTTGATTTCCTTTCGGTCATAGAACTTAGGACCTCCGAAAATACGGTAGGGTATAGCTGATTGTATCATAGCCTGCTCAATAGCGTTAGACTGTGCGTTCATTCTGTATAATACTGCATGATCACTGTATTTTCCGCCGTTTTCAATGCTTTCTAAAATTTTATCAGCAATAAATTTAGCTTCACCGCGTTCATTGACGGCTTTATAAACAGTCACTTTATCACCGTCACCGATGGAGGTCCAGAGATTTTTTCCTTTTCTTCCTTGATTATTCTGGATAAGTATATTGGCGCAGGTAAGAATATTCTGCGTTGAACGGTAATTCTGCTCCAGTTTAATAACGTCCGTAGCAGGATCACAGGAAAACTCATCCTCAAAGGTTAGAATATTCTCAATAGTTGCGCCTCTGAACTTGTAAATACTTTGATCGTCATCGCCTACAACGCAAAGATTATTATATTTTCTTGATAACAGAGATACCAGTCTGAATTGAGCTTTATTAGTGTCCTGATATTCGTCAACCATTATGTACTTGTATAAATTCTGATAATGGTCAAGTACATCGGGATTTTCCTCAAATAGCTTTACTGTATGACATATAATATCGTCAAAATCCATAGCGTTAGAGTGAAGCAATGCATTCTGATAACGCTTATAAACCTTTCCGATAGTTAATAGCCGGTAATCTCCGCAGGCGTCGGAAATAAATTCTTCCGGGGATATCATATTATCCTTGCTGTTAGAAATTTCATTTAAAATAGATTTCGGAGGAAACATTTTTTCCGAAATATCCATATCAGAAAGAATTGCTTTAACGGTACGCCTGGAATCGTCAGCGTCGTAGATTGTAAAATTGGACGTAAAACCAATTCTATCACCCTCGCGTCTTAAAATTCTTACACAAGCGGAATGAAAGGTGGCAGCAGTCAGCCCCTGACCCGCTTCACCCAGCATATTTGTAATACGTTCTTTAAGCTCGCCCGCAGCCTTATTGGTAAATGTTATCGCAAGAATGCTCCACGGCTTGATGCATTCGCAGGATATGATATCTGCAAGTTTATCATTATCATCTGCTTTACCGTCGATATAATCTCTGAGATACTGCAATTCGTCCTCAGTTATAAAATTTTCGCCTGTTTCGCTGTTATATGCATTGCCGAAAAAAATCATATTGGCAATACGGTTGACCAGAACAGTGGTTTTTCCGCTGCCGGCGCCGGCTAAAATAAGCAGCGGTCCTTTTATTTTAAAAACAGCCTTTTGCTGTTCGGGATTCATTCTTGAAAAAAACTTTTCAAGCGCCCCACGTTTTAATATCTGAAATTCGCTCATATATATACCTCCATTTAACAGTATATCACAAAATAACGGTTTTGAAAAGAGGGAATACAAAGTTTTTTATATACTGTCCAATAATATGTACGAATAAACTGTAAATTTTTATCCAATACTTTAATCAAATATTATTTTGGAGGTACTTATTATGCAGGCTATTATTTTGTGCGGCGGAAGAGGAGAACGTTTAATGCCATTGACATCAAAGCTTCCTGCTCCCTTGTTAAGGATTGTAGGTAAGGAAATTTTGATATATACTATAGAACAACTGTTAAAAGCGGATGTGGACAGAATCACTCTGGCGATCGGTTACGGCGGAAAAGAAATCAAGCAATTTGCTGAAACACTGCAATATGAAAATGTACAGATAGACATTTCAAACTGCTCAGATGACGGTACAGCTCCGGCTATAGCATATGCGGCAGACAGAAAGTATGAGAAAATCCTCATAATCGAAGGAAACAGTTTGTTTAATTGTGATTTGAATGAATTTGTTGCATTTCATCAAAGTAAGTCGGCATTATGCACCGCTCTGCTGACAGATGTGTATTCTGAGGACGTAACCATGGTCCGGGTCGACAATAACTGTGAAGCAGAAAAGCTTGTCGCAAATCCGTCACCGTCACAAACAAGCTTTACCGGAGGTCTTACCGGAATTTATTGTATTAATACCGAAATATTTAATGAAGTTAATTTCAGCGAGGGTGATTTCAGTCACGATATTTTACCTGCCTTAGCAGAAAAGGGCGGTAGATTGTATGCAGTAAAAAGGGAAATGTACTATCGAAGAATACTGACGCCAAAAGGATTTTTATCCGCACAGCAGAATATAATGTATTCAAACGGAATAAAGATAACTAATAATGCCGACCGAAGCTTTAGCGGAGTAACGTTTATTCCTCCTGTTTATATCGGAACCGATGTTACTATTGAGACAGGTTCTGTTATTGGTAAAGGTACTGTGCTTGACAATGGATGCTCAATAGGAACGCGTTCCAAGATTATAGGCGCTTATATGGGAGAAAACTCATCAACAGGCAGAAGCTGCGAGATCGACAGCGCAGTGATATGCCGTAAATCACAGCTTGGAAATCAAGTGAAATGCTGTTTTCATTCTGTGACGGGAGAAGGCTCTGTTATGGAGGATGAGAGTGAGCTGTCAAGTAATTCCGCTTTATGGTCTGATACTAAGGCTAAAAGCGGTACAGTCATCAGGGACAAGGTGATGCACGGTTCTCAGGATATGTTATTTATTGATGATGAAGGGATTTTTACCATAAGCTCTGTTTCACAATCTGTTCAGGAATGTATGAATTTCGGCATTGCCTGTGCTTCTGCTCTGGATTGCGGGCAAAATGTGCTGGTAGGACGCAGTCGGAAAGCCGGAGCGGATATTCTCGGTAATTCTCTTTCTTCGGGGTTAGCAGCAGGAGGGGCTACGGTACTTGACTTATCTGAGTGCAGTTATCCTCAGCTGTCTTATCTTGTCGGAAAAATGGGATGCAAAATAGGATTATACCTTGATATAAATTCACATTGTGCTATAAGAGTAGTTTCTGTCGGAGGTCTCCCATTAAAGCGCGAGTTGGAATATCGTATCGAAAGTGCCATTGCAGATCATAATTTTCGTCCTGTCAGTCCCGAAAAATATGGTAAAATTACTTGTGTTAACGGTGCAGCAGCTCTTTATGAAAATTACCTGTCAAGCTTATTACCTGTTCAGCTAAAAAGCGTTTGTCCTCAGATTAGAGCAAATGATAAAATAACCGCAGAGATTGCTGATAAAGTTTTTCATTATAGGTCATCTTTAAGCGGAGAAAGAATAACATTTCATATTTCGTCGGACGGTATGCGCTGTACTGCTTATTCAGACGGAGCAGGAAATGTGACATGGGAACGCCTTGCGTCGCTGGGAATTGCAGTACAGTTTGAATATGGGAAACCGGTCTCTGTGCCATACTGCTTTTCTTCTGCAGCTGACAGAGTAGCAGAAAACTTCAGCGGAAGATTATACAGATATTATAATTCCTCTGCGGATAATTCCGATGATGAAGCGAGACAGGTTGCTGAATCAGAGCATTGTAATTTTATGCGAGACGGACTGGCTCTGGCGGCTGTTATATGCAATTATCTTAGCTGTAAAAGACTTTCACTTGCCGCCTCATTGGAACGTATTCCTGCTATTTATAACTCTCAGCGTTATGTTACCAGCAATACAGACGGAAACAAACTGATCGCAGCTTTATGTAATTCAAAGGCAGCATGCGGTGAGGGAGCTGTTTATGATAATCAGAACTCCAGAGCCATAATACGTCCTTTAAAAAATCACAAAGGCGTTATTATTTTCTCAGAAAGTATGCAATGCGAGCATGCATCTGCGCTATGCGATGAAATATGCGAAAAAATAAAAATGCTTGAAAGCGGAAAAAAGCTTTGATGCCCATAATTTATAAAACGTTTTCGCAAAGATATATTTTCCGCTTGACAATCTGCGCAAAATAGAGTAAAATATATATTAGATGTTTTTGTTCGGATATTTCGCCCGTTGAGCGGACGTTTTAAATCAGTCTGCGGTTTGTCATATCAATACGTCTTTTTATTTGGAGTTGCTGTTTAACTTCTTGCCGCAGACCATATATTTATCTAACGGAAAAATCGAATATTTTAAGCCGTACCGAATTTTGCGGCTTTTCAGAAAGGAGTTTTACGCTCCGCTGCGCTTTTTTGGCGGAGCAGACTATTTTTATGAATAATCAACTAAATAAAGCTGACAGGAACAACGGAGGAAAACGTTTTTTCAGGCAGTCTGGGACTGCTGCAAAGGAAATGCCTCTGTTAAAGCCGTCCGTAAATTCGGAACGTGATAACGGACATCGGACGGCTGCAAGGTTAAGCAGGAACAATCCTGCCGAGATACGCAGACAGAACAATCAGAAGGAAAAGGCTCAGAGGGATCAGAGAGTACCGCAGAGACGTACTCCCGTGAGAATTATACCTTTGGGAGGACTGAATGAAATCGGAAAGAATTTTACCGTTATCGAATGTTCCAACGATATGTTTATTATAGACTGCGGACTTGCATTTCCCGACAGCGAAATGCTTGGCGTAGACATTGTAATACCTGATTTTACCTATATTGAAAAGAATATTGACAAGCTGAGAGGAATTGTGCTTACCCATGGTCACGAGGATCATATAGGCGGTCTCCCATATTTTCTCAAGAATTTTAACGTTCCCGTATACGGAACAAGACTTACTCTGGGTCTGGTAGAGGGTAAGCTCAGAGAGCACGGTTTGCTCGGAAGCGTTAAACTGAATGTTGTTGTACCTAGGCAGACAGTAAGATTGGGCTGTATGGCTGTGGAATTTATCAGAGTGAATCACTCTATTCCGGACGCTGTAGGTATGGCTATTCATACTCCGGCAGGTGTTCTTATCCATACAGGAGATTTTAAGGTAGACTATACGCCTATAGAGGGAGGTATCATTGACCTTCCAAGACTTGCGGAGCTGGGAAATAAGGGCGTTCTTGCTCTTATGTCAGACTCTACAAACTCCGAACGTCCGGGTTATACAGTCAGTGAACGCAAGGTAGGAGACAGCTTTGAGATGCTGTTTAATAAGGCAGAGGGTAAGCGTATTATAATCGCTACATTTGCGTCCAACGTACACAGAGTACAGCAGATAATCAATAACGCCGTCAATACAGGCAGAAAGGTAGCTGTTTCAGGCAGAAGTATGGTCAACGTCATCAGCGTAGGCATTGAGCTTGGTTATCTGAAGGTTCCTGACGGTGTGCTGATCGATATAGATATGATTTCAAGGTACAGTCCGGAACAGATAGTTTTGGTAACTACAGGAAGTCAGGGAGAGCCTATGTCCGCTTTGTCAAGAATGGCTATGAACGAACATAAAAAGGTTTCTATTACGCCAAACGACTTTATTATTATATCCGCAAATCCTATTCCCGGTAACGAAAAGCTTGTTACAAGAGTTGTAAATGAGCTTATGAAACTGGGAGCAGATGTAGTTTATGAAAAGATGTATGAGGTTCATGTTTCCGGTCACGCTTGTCAGGAGGAGCAGAAGCTTATACTTTCTATTACAAAGCCAAAATTCTTTATTCCTGTACATGGTGAATTCAAGCATCTTATGAAGCACAAAGAGACAGCAATGTCCGTCGGCATACCTGAGGAAAATATTCTTATTCAGGGGATTGGAGACATTATCGAGACTGACGGCGTGGATATGAAGGTTGTTGGTCAGGCTCCCGCAGGAAAGATACTGGTTGACGGTCTCGGCGTGGGCGACGTCGGAGCAATAGTTCTCAGAGACAGAAAACGTCTTGCTGAGGACGGTCTTATTATTGCAGTAGCAACTATTGACAGAACTATCGGGGAGATACTTGCGGGTCCCGATGTAGTTTCAAGAGGTTTTGTGTATGTAAGAGAGAGCGAGGAGCTTATGGGAGAGGCAAAGGAGCTGCTTACCGAAACCCTTCAAAGCTGCCTTGACAGCAATATGCATGAATGGAATGCAATAAAGGGCAAAATGAAAGACAATCTTTCAGACTTCATTTTCAAAAAAACCAAAAGAAGTCCTATGATACTGCCCATTATTATGGAGATATAAATAAAAATGAATGTTGAACAAAAACGGATACGACAAGGGGCGGACTTAAATGAAAGGTAGTAATAACGGTTTTCAGATATTACTTGATCTGACCATAGCGGTTATAGCTTTATCGGCGCTGATAGGAGCATTTATGCTGCACTCAACGCCGGCAAGGAGCGATGCCGGAAGCGTGCTGATACTTATATCCAGTATATGCACGATGCTTTTACTGTTGGAGGCTTTTGTTTTCAGAAATCATAATAAAAAACAGATTGCCAAGATTTCATCACTTATTTCCAAAACAGAAAGGGACAGTCTTCTGCATTTTCCTGCGCCCTGTATAATCATTGACGGACATTGCCGCATAATGTGGTATAACAGACATTTTGAACGTTACGTATATCCGGACGAGGAGGCTTATGGCGTTTCTCTTTTAGAACTTATGAATATCGATATGAAGGAGGCTTTTTCACGAAGCGGATGTCAGATTTGCTTGTCAAAAAGATATTATGTAGCAAAGGCTGTACATACCGATGATAAAAACGAGCTTTCCATGGTTTATTTTGAGGACGTAACTGACTTTACAGAGCTGAGATATGATGCATACCAGTCGCATAATTCAGTTATTATTATTGTGATAGATAATTTCAGCGATCTTATGTCCAACAGCCGCGAAAGTGAAAAAGCTCACGTTTTGGTTGAGATAGAAAAGCTTATGGAACGCTTCCTTGAGGGTACTACCGCTATCGCCAAAAAGGTTTCCAACGATAAGTTTTACGTATTTATGGAGGAGAGATTTCTTTCCAAGAAAATCGAAAACCGCTTTAAGATACTGCAAGAAGCAAGGGAGATCAAAGTTGGCGGACGCACTAATGTTACTCTGTCCATAGGCGTAGGCAGAGAGGGTAAAGGGCTCGAGGAGTGTGAAAGACTTGCAAAGCAGGCTTTGGAGCTTTGTCAGGGCAGAGGCGGCGATCAGGCGGCTGTCAGAGAAAACGGAGAATTCAGATTTTTCGGCGGAGTTTCAAATGCGGCAGATAATAACAACAGAGTGAAAATCAGAATTTTTGCCGAAACTCTTCTTGAGATAATCAAGCCCGGAAGTGTAGAAAGTCTGAGAAATTTCCGCAGTAATGACGATGAGGTACAGGGCTTTAGAAAAGTACTTATTATGGGTCACAGATTTGGAGATCTTGACAGTATCGGTTCGGCAACCGGCTTGTGCTGCGCACTGAAAAAAATAGTTCCGGAGTGCTTTGTTGTGGTAAATAAAGAGCAGAACCTTGCAAAAACTCTTATAAGCTACATTGAGGAAAACGAAATTTCCAACTATTATATTACTCCTGAGGAGGGATATGATAAGCTGGACGGAGATACGCTGGTCATCGTTGTGGATACACATAATCCTGCCCTTGTAGAGTCAAAGGATATTATCAATATAGCCAAAAATATAGTGGTCATAGATCATCACAGAAGAATGGTAAACGGTATCGAGCCTTTGATCGCCTCCTGCCTTGAACCGGGAGCGTCATCGGCAGCGGAGCTTGTCACTGAGATAATTGAATACTGGGGTGACAGAACGCAGATCAATGTTCACGCTGCCGAGGCTCTGCTTGCGGGAATTATGCTCGATACCAAGAATTTTGTAATGAAAACAGGAGTTACTACCTTTGAGACTGCGGCATATCTAAAGAAAAAAGGAGCGGACACCATTGCGGTCAAGAAAATGTTTGCGAATTCCATAGAAACATATCATCAGAAATCCGCACTTATCAATTCGGCTCATGTTTACAGAAAATGCGCTATTGCTTCCACTGAGGAAAGTTTTTCAAATATAAGGATCGCAGCGTCACAGGCAGCTGACGAACTTCTTGGAATTACAGGCGTTAATGCTTCGTTCGTTATGTACGAACAGAACGGTACTGTCAATATATCTGCAAGAAGTATGGGTCAGTTCAATGTGCAGATAGTTATGGAGACTTTAGGAGGCGGCGGGCATCTGACTATGGCGGCGACCCAGCTTAAGACTTCAATTCCCGAGGCAAAGCAAATGCTGACAGAGGCTATTGACGAATATATAAGAAATAATACAAAATAGGAAAGGCTGTGTAAAAAAATGAAAGTTATTTTACTTAAAGATGTTAAAGGCTCAGGAAAGGCAGGAGATACTCTTAACGTGGCGGACGGATACGGCAGAAACTATCTTATTGCTAAGGGCTTTGCAGTTGAAGCTAATGCCAAAAACCTAAATGATCTTGCAGGAAAAAAGGCTTCGGCTCAGCATAAGATCAATGTTGAGATTGCCGATAATAAGGCAACTATAGAGAAAATAAACGATAAAGAAGTTGTTATTAAATCCAAGGCAGGTCAAGGCGGTAAGCTATTTGGTGCCGTAACCGCAAGCGCAGTTTCCGACGCTCTCAAGGATCAGTACGGCGTGAATGTAGATAAGAAAAAAATCAATCTCAGTACTGAGATAAAGGCTTTCGGTGATTTTACAGCTGTTATCAAGCTTACACACGGGATTTCCTGTTCTATTAAGATAAAAGTGATCGAGGGATAAAATTATGCCTGGACTTGACAGTTTTTCAAACATCAGCGGTTCTGCGCTGTTAGGCAGGGAACTTCCTTATTCTCAGGAAGCTGAGGAGGCGGTTTTAGGCGGTGTCCTGCTGGATCCTGCCTGTCTGCCAAAGGTTGTTGAGCTGTTAAAGCCTGAAAACTTTTACAGACCTCAGCATCAGCAGCTGTTCTCAATTATTATGAGAATGTTTTCCACGGGCAGCACCGAGGACATAATAACAGTTATTAATGAGGCTGTAACAATGGGAATATTTGAGACGTCAGCTATGGCAAAGACATATCTGACTGGTCTTATGGAGAATGTTCCCTCTACTGCCAATATAGCAAGTTATTGCAAAATCATTGCGGATAAGGCGCAGGTGCGTTCACTTATAAATGTTGCAAACAGAATTATTGAAACTGCAAACGAGGGTACTACCGAGCCTGCCGTAATGCTTGATAGCGCCGAGCAGATGATTTTTGATATAAGACAGGGCAAAGAGGTTGCGGGACTGACCAGAATAAACGATGTTATTGTGGAAACCTTTAAACATCTGTCGGAAATATCCGGTCCAGACGCGTCTGAGCACATTGGCGCACGTTCGGGATTTGCACAGCTTGACGCTATAACTACCGGTCTTAATAAGACAGACTTGATAGTGCTTGCAGCACGTCCTGCTATGGGTAAGTCAGCGTTTGCTCTTAATATTGCAGTCAACTGCTGTAAATCAACTAAGCGTGACGTTGTTATTTTCTCGTTGGAAATGGGCAAGGAACAGCTTGTTTCCCGTATGCTTGCTTCCGAGGGAAGAGTTAATAATACGCTTCTGCGTTCAGGCGATATGAAACAGGAGGATTGGGATAAGGTAGCAGAGGCAGCGGATGTTTTATCCCAGCTGCCGATTTATCTTGACGACGGGGCAGGTATTACAGTTCCGCAGATGAAAGCAAAGCTAAGACGAATGAGGAATCTGGGACTTGTGGTAATCGACTACATACAGCTTATGCAGTCTCCTAATAAACATACAAGCCGTGTAACTGAGGTGTCAGAGATCACTCGTCAGCTAAAGCTCATGGCTAAGGAGCTTAATGTTCCTATTATTGCACTTTCGCAGCTATCCCGTAGTTCGGAAAAGCGTGAGGATAAACGTCCTATGCTGTCCGATCTGCGTGAATCAGGCTCTATAGAGCAGGATGCAGATATTATTATGTTTCTGTACCGCGATTCTTATTATGCGGATTCAACAGAGGATCAATCTGTTGCGGAATGTATAGTTGCCAAAAACAGACATGGTCAGACAGCTACCGTTAAGCTAAGCTGGATCGGTGAATACACTTTGTTCAGCGGATTGGAATTCAGAAAAGATGAAAATTAATTTTCTTGATAAAGTTCAGAATACAATTGATAAATACCAAATGGCAAATAAGAGCCAGCGCTTACTCATAGGACTTTCGGGCGGAGCAGACAGCGCTGCGCTCCTTTTGTGTTTGCACAGACTGGGGTATAATGTAATTGCATGTCATATAAATCATTGTCTGCGAGGAGCAGAGAGCGACAGAGACGAGGAATTTTGCCGAAAATTGTGTAAAGATGTAGACATTGACATCTTTACACGAAAAATTGATGTAACTAAATATTGTCAAGCTAATTCACTTTCCATTGAAGAAGGAGCAAGGATACTCAGATATAAGGCTTTCAATGAGCTTGAGTGTGATAAGATATGCACAGCTCACAATCTTAATGATTGTCTGGAAACTACAATATTTAATCTAGCTAGAGGTTCAGGTCTAAAAGGAATTGCCTCAATACCGCCTGTAAGGGGAAAAATAATACGTCCGCTGATAGAATGCTCAAGACAGGAAATAGAGTGCTTTCTGTCAGACATTGGACAGGATTATGTTACTGACTCTACAAATTTGCTTGACGAATATTCCAGAAATAAAATAAGACACAATGTTTTGCCTGTACTTTCCGATATAAATCCGTCATTGATGAAAACTTTTGGGGCGACGATCGATTATCTCAGAGCTGACAGCGTCTACCTTGAAAAAATTGCTGATAATGCCTTTGAGAAAGTTAAATGTGAAAATGGTTACAGCTGTAATAAAATCTCAAAGCTTGATTATCCAATAAGACGCAGAGTAATTATGCGTGTTTTATCGGAAAAGGGTATCTCTGTTTCGACGGATAAAATTGCTGATATTGAGTTTCTTGCTGAATCGGACGGCAAAATAAATGTAAAGGATAATTGCTTTGCAATCTCATGCAACGGCATTCTTTCATTTGAGACAGGTGAAAAGAAAGTTGCATTAAAACAAAATCCTATAAGTATATCTCCAGACTGCACTGTCGATTGGGGCGGACGCAAAATAAGATTTGAAATTCTTGAAATTGAAGGCAGCTATGAAAATATTAATAAAAAGTTTGCAAATTCCTGTCTTGATTATGATAAAATAAAAGGTGAAATTGTTTTAAGACAAAGACTGCCGGGTGATAAAATTCAACTGGTGAACCGTGATTTTAAATCAGATGTAAAAAAATTAGTTAAACATGCATTTGATGTAATTGAACGTAACAGTGCAGTTTTACTCTGTGATAGTGAAGGCGTTATAATGCTTGAATGCTCAGGAGCGGCTGACCGAGTAAAAATTGACGAATTTACTCGTCGTGCTCTTGTATTCTATTGATCGGAGTATAAATAATCTTTATTCGGCTATTAGATTTTCACGGTGTTGTCACATTTATGGTTTATAATCGTAAAGGCTGAGTTCATAAGCGGCTTTGTTTTAAGATGAAGCTTTGGATTTTATGTAAAGTTTCCGTTGTTATCCTTGCGGGATAAGATACGGTTAAGGCATTGTGAAATGCCTATAAATACAGAACAAAAGGTTGTGATTGATTGAAGAATAACGGAAAAAGTCTGCTCATATATTTGCTTGTATGTGTTGCGGTTATAACTGGGCTTGTATATATGCTTTCAAGTTTGACTTCCAAATCTGACGAAAAGCAGTATTCTGAGGTAATGGCTCAGTTCGATAACCTTAATGTCAGCTATTTTGAACTGGATTTAGGGTCAGGTGAATTGGTATATAAGCTTAAGGATGATACTGAGGAAGATAAGGAGTACAAGTATACTGTTCCGAATGTCTCTCTTTTTGCAAACGAAGTTTTAGGCGGAGAGGACGCGGTTAATTACCGCAAACTTTACGATGCTGAAAATCCTGATGAGCCGCTTGAGTATAATCTGATACCGATTTCTGACAATAGCTTCTGGCTTAATTTAATCCCTACTCTTCTTATGCTGGGCGTAATGATTTTCTTCTTTGTGTTTATGATGAAGAGTGCGGCAGGCGGAAAAATGTCTTCGTTTGGCAAAACAAATGCAAGACTTGCCCCAAGCAATAAAAAGGCGACTTTTGCAGACGTTGCAGGTGCAGATGAGGAAAAGGAAGAGCTTAAAGAGATCGTAGATTTTCTGCGTGACAATAAAAAATACACGGAGATCGGTGCAAGAATTCCCAAAGGCGTACTGCTTCTGGGACCTCCGGGTACAGGTAAGACCTTGCTAGCAAGAGCTGTCGCCGGAGAGGCTAATGTCCCTTTCTACTCAATTTCAGGTTCGGACTTTGTTGAAATGTTTGTCGGCGTAGGTGCATCGCGTGTAAGAGATTTGTTCGAGCAGGCAAAGAA
>CAYNPW010000007.1:0-58323 GCA_964399215.1 uncultured Ruminococcus sp.
ATAGTCGGACTCGAACCGACGACCTGCTCATTACGAATGAGCTGCTCTACCAACTGAGCCATATCAGCAAAATTATATTGAAATTTAATAAATCAATTATATCATAAAGGCTGAGCATTGTCAAGCATTTCAAAAAAAATTAAAAGATTTAGCTATAAAGTTACTTGACATGACATTTAACATACCACTATATAAATGTTAAAGCCGCCATTCGGCAGACATCAAAATTTCTTGTAATTATAACCAATCAGCATCGACAGATAATCTTCATTTATTTATCGTTATAGTAAATCTTAACCGAGGATAGATTATAATTATTTTTCTATAAAAAAAGCGAACGCTGACAAGCACGTTCACATACGGATCTATAGCTTTTTATAATATGTCTTATTTCTGGTCAATCCCAAGAGATAATCAACATTGGTTTTATGGTACTCTGCAATGGCTATTAAAATATCCGTAGGAATTTCACGCTGACCAAGCTCATAGTTGCTGTATGCTTGTTGGGAACAGTGAAGAATCTTTGCCATTTTCTCTTGCGATAAATCAGCATCTTCACGCAGATCACGTATTTTCTGGTATATCATTTAAATCATTCCTTTCAGTTTTAATATACCATACTGCATTTTGCGGTAAGTCATATAACAACAAACTGTTGTGATATAACGTTTCTTTTTTTGTACATAACTACCAAATTTATAAAAATCCGCCCTTTTCACGTTGACTTTTACCTCAATTTGTTGTAAAATTATATTGGATAAGTTACTTGATACCATTACAAGTGAAACTATCCACCTCATTTTTTTCATAATTTGCGGCGGAGGATTTGACCTTCCGCCGCTTTTTTGTTACTAAAATTGACAACCCACCCCTAATATGATATAATATCTTTATTATGGGAAATTATACTCACTTTCAGAAAGGGATTTTTAAATGAACGAAAAAAACATCAGAAATTTCTGTATTATCGCACATATAGACCACGGCAAATCCACCCTTGCCGACCGTATTCTGGAACTCACAGATACGGTTGAACTTCGTGAAATGGAAGATCAGCTCCTTGATAACATGGATATCGAGCGTGAACGCGGTATCACTATCAAGGCGCGTGCAGTTCGTATGATATATCACGCAGATGACGGTGAGGACTACACATTTAATCTCATCGACACACCGGGGCATGTTGACTTCAATTATGAGGTCTCACGCTCTCTTGCGGCTTGCGAGGGTGCTATCCTTATTGTTGACGCCTCTCAGGGTATCGAAGCTCAGACTCTTGCAAATACCTATCTTGCTATCGAGCACGATCTTGAAGTCCTGCCCGTCATCAATAAAATAGATCTGCCCTCCGCCGACCCCGAAAGAGCCTGCAACGAGGTTGAAAACGTGATAGGTATTCCCGCTATGGACGCTCCGCGCATTTCCGCAAAAATGGGAACCAATATAAAAGAAGTCCTTGAACGTGTGGTAACGGATATCCCCTGCCCCGACGGAAGTGACAACGAGTCGCTGAAAGCCCTTATTTTCGACAGCTACTATGACCAGTACAAGGGCGTAATAATTTATGTCCGCATCAAAGAGGGACACATCAAGACAGGCGACACTATCAGACTTATGGCTACGGGAGCGGAATTTCAGACCGTTGAAATAGGCTATATGGGCGCCAAGGACTTAGTCCCCGTCGGCGAACTTCACGCAGGAGAAGTAGGCTATATCGCCGCCTCCATAAAGGACATCGGCGATACCCGTGTAGGCGATACTGTGACCAATGCGTCCGATCCCTGCGGCGAGGCGCTGCCCGGATATAAAAAGGTAAATCCAATGGTTTACTGCGGTATATACCCCGCCGACGGAGCAAAATACGGCGATCTTAGAGACGCTCTCGAAAAGCTTATGCTCAACGACGCATCCCTTTCTTTTGAGCCTGAGACCTCTGTTGCGCTGGGATTTGGTTTCCGCTGCGGATTTCTGGGACTTCTTCATATGGAGATAATTCAAGAACGTCTTGAGCGTGAATATAATCTTGATCTTATAACAACTGCGCCGTCGGTAATTTACAAGGTAAATCTAACCAACGGAGAAACGGTTTATATTGACAATCCAACCAACTATCCCGATGTAGGAACTATTTCCTCAGCGGAAGAACCTGTGGTAAACGCGCATATTTATACTCCCTCGGAATTCGTCGGCAACATCATGGAGCTTTGTCAGGACAGGCGCGGTACATTCAAGGATATGAAGTATATCGACGAAAACAGAGTTGACCTACATTATGTACTTCCTCTTAACGAGATAGTATACGACTTTTTTGACGCTCTGAAATCCCGTACAAAGGGCTACGCCTCGTTCGATTATGAGATGAAAGGCTATGAGCCGTCAAAGCTTGTCAAGCTGGACGTTCTGCTAAACGGCGAGATAGTGGACGCATTGTCCTTTATAGTCCATGAGGAAAAAGCCTACTCACGCGGCAGACGTCTGACGGAAAAGCTGAAAGAAAATATACCGAGACAGCTTTTTGAAGTTCCCGTGCAGGCGGCGATAGGCGGAAAGATAATCGCAAGAGAAACTATAAAAGCCCTCCGCAAGGATGTGCTTGCAAAGTGCTACGGCGGAGACATTACAAGAAAGAAAAAACTTCTTGAAAAACAGAAAGAAGGCAAAAAGAGAATGCGGCAGTTAGGCTCTGTCTCCGTACCGCAGGAGGCGTTTATGTCGGTGCTTAAGCTGGACGATTAATTTCCGATGAAGAAAGGATTGGATAAGATACGCAATGGAAACTGATGAAATTAAAGTCGTTTACGACAAAAAGAGTTTGATTATTATTGTTTGCTGTCTTTTTCTTATAGAGCTTGCCTGTATTGCGTATTCTGTTAAGCATGATCATATTTCTTTGGGCATATTTACCGCTGTTTACACGTTAATAGTTGGCTTTTTTATACTATTTCCCACATCTGTGTTTTATGTAAAGGCAAACGGTTCAGATATTAAATTAAGGACGCGGCTGGGCAGAAAATATGAATTAAGCGTTACGGATATTGAAAAAGTAACCTGCTCAAAAACATATGGCAAAAATAAAATATCTTCCAATATAGATATAAAAATAAAGCAAAAAAATATATCCGTAGGAAGCGAAATGATCGGGTTCGGAAAAATTGCGGAATATCTCCTTGAGAAATATGAAAGCGGCGAGATAAATGCTCGGGCAATGTCTGTAAACTGCTGTCAAGAACTGCATAGATATATAAATACAATTTGATTAAAGAATTAAAAATTATAAGGAGAGAAGCAAAATGAAACAATGTCCGAAATGTCTTGATTTATTCAAGGACGAGGCGGAGGAGTGTCCCCAATGTCATTGCGAACTTGAAAGCGGAGACGAAATCTATGCCGCAGAAATAACTGGACACAGCACCTATGCAACACGAATCCACACATATTTTTTCAATACGACATTAGACAAAGCGCTGTGCGGAGCAAACGCCACTGCCGCAGTACTATTTATACTCGGTATGATCTTTAAAGGCGAAATATATAAAGTATTTATCGTTATTGCCCTGATAAACGCCGTTTTGGCTGTGCTGATTATTTTCAGAGGGAATATCTATGAGATACTGAACAGCTCCGCCGACGCAGTTAACTATAATGTTATCGACAGTGACACCCGAAGCAGGGTATACCGCATAAGATCGGGTCAGACAAATCATCTGTATGAAAGTACGCTGTTCACGCGGAAAATCAGAATTATATGTACCTTATCCGCAGTCTGCCTGCTTCCAACTGCTTTAATGTTCTGCTTTTTCGGCTGATTTTTTTCAATAAGAGGTTTTATAATGGAACTTATAATATTCTTTTCAATAATAATTGTTCTTGCCCTGATGTTAGGGGTGAGCCTTTCGTACATCATAACAGCAATCATGTTCCTGCTCGCGCTGTCTCTGGTGCTTATTGTATGCTTTTTCTCAGTATGTGCGGTATGGCTGGCCGGCACAGAAAAACAAAACGGTACACTGTCAAGGGTAGATAAAAATCCAAAATTCAAATACAATTCGGCTTATTACAATATCGACGGAGAGGAATACCCAAATGTTTTTCCCTGCGAAGTCATTCTGAAAAAATACCTTTATAAGCCTGACAGAGCCTGCGTTTTAAGACTTAACCGTAAAAAGAGGCTGGTCTTTGACGGAAATGCATATGCCTGCGTCATCGCAGGTCTTGTGCTTGGTATATCCTCATTGGTTATGGTCACATATATAACCGCGTATTCTATACAAAGCGGAATGCTACAGCTATAAGGAGGCAAATAATTGTGAAAGTCATTTCTGTTGAATATCCTACGCCGCTTGAAAAATGCGACAAGCTTAATGATAATATTGACGTTTTTGTCACACTTGAAAACGGAAACACCTATTGCGTTACAGTTGCCGCTATCGGCTGGCTGTGCAAGTATGCAGCAAAAGGATATGCTCCAAGCGGAGCGCCGTTTATAATCGTAAGGGAACTTGAACCTGATTTGATCGAAAAAGCTGTAAATGAGTATTCCGATGACGACGCATACTGGCTGAGAGTATACAGTATGTCCTACGGAGATAAAATTCCCGATTAATGAATACATTTAAAAAGTGAAAAAATATTCTTATCTCTGTTATCCGAAAGTCGTTTATATTAATATTATCGAAATTCCTAAAGCCGTTCCATGAAATCCATTTATATAGAAAGCCGGTAAAAAATGAAAATACATAAAAGCATTATAGATGAAAAAATACTGTGTGATTTTTCCGAGATCCGCGGACGCACACTTATGAATCACGTTGCCAATTCATATAATATTGAAGCAGCGATCGCTTTTGCAGACTTGTTCTGTCCTGAAATTATTGAAGCGGGCGGCTGCATATTTATATCCGAATTTTACAATGATAATTACAAAAAAGAAAACGGTACAGAAGCTTTGGAGAGCTTATTTGAAAAATCCTCATTTAATTATACCGATCCGTTTCGTAAAAGTGCAGTATAGAAATCCCCTCAAGGGAAAGGAGAAGACTATGGATAATCTCAAGCAGGCTATGAAGCTTTCATTGATTTTCGGATTTATCGGCGCAGTACTTATGCCTCTGATATATGAAATATACGCAAATATTTCAACCTCTGTCGGACTATTCCTAGCGGCGGTCTGGGTGATTTTTGCAGGAATAAAATTCTCATCTATGAGCTTTAAGGAAGCTTTTATGGGTATTACCTGCACTATTTCATACAGCGGAATTTTAGGCTGGGTGTTCTATCTTTTCATTCACCCCAAAATCGTGGATATGCTTATCTCACGTTCGGTATACTTTCAGCTTACCTTACAGCAGCAGCTTTATTTTGTACTGTACTGCTTTCTGATCTTTCTGGGTATGTACCTTTTGTGGATAGTACGTTTTTCTCTTGCAAAGGCTATAGCAAAGCTTAAAAGCAACAGCGAAAAAACGGGAGAATATATAAACAATGCGTTCAGTGACGAAAATGAGGACGGACTATGATAGGAATATATATACATATTCCCTTTTGCATAAGAAAATGCCCATACTGCGATTTTTATTCCGTACCCGATAACGAGGAACTAAAGGAGCAGTATGTTTCGGCGCTATGCAGGAATATCCTAGCATACAAGGGACGGCACATTCCTGCGGACACTGTATACTTCGGAGGAGGTACTCCCTCGCTGATGTCTGTTATGCAGACAGAACGGATATTGTCCGCCTGCGGGGAGGCTTTTGATCTGCATTCTCCTGAGATAACGCTGGAGGCTAATCCATGCACAGTAAATGCGAAAAAACTGTCCGACCTGCGTAAGATCGGAATAAACAGACTTTCCATTGGCATACAGTCGTCCCAAAACGGGGAGCTTGAATTTCTTGGCAGACTGCATGATTATTATACCGCAGAAAAAGCCGTAACGGCCGCCTATAAGTCTGGATTTGATAACATTTCGGGAGATTTAATGCTGGGGCTTGCAGGTCAAAGCATGAAAAGTCTTGACAAAACTCTGGACGCTATGACTTCCCTGCCTCTGAGTCACATTTCGGCATATATGCTGAAAATCGAGACAGGTACGAAATTCGACTGTGACGCAGTAAGAAATTCCGTTGCAGACGAGGATACAGTGTGCGATATGTATCTGCGTACCGTTGACAAACTTACCCGCAAGGGCTTTGAACAGTATGAGATATCCAATTTTGCAAAAGGAAACAAGCATTCCAGGCACAATCTCAAATATTGGCAATGCGAAGAATATCTGGGCT
The DNA here is from genome assembly GCA_964399215.1 of uncultured Ruminococcus sp. Classification (GTDB taxonomy): domain Bacteria; phylum Bacillota; class Clostridia; order Oscillospirales; family Ruminococcaceae; genus Hominimerdicola. The sequence goes on from CAYNPW010000007.1 coordinate 6,279, forward strand.
TCGGAACAGCGGCTCATTCATATTTTGATGACACACGTTTTTTCTGTCCGCCGAATGTCAAGGATTACATAGACCTGCCCTTTCAGCAAAGAATAGTTACAGAAAAAAATCCCGACAAGGCAGAGGAATATATTATGCTTGGTCTGCGCCTTAAGAGGGGTATTTCCATTGAGAAAGCAAAAGAGCTTAAAAGCATCGAGTTTGCTCAAACGCTCATAAAAAAAGCGTCCTTATTGTCAGAAAAAGGCTTGTGTGAAATTTGCGGGGACGCGATCAGTCTTACTCCAAAAGGATTTCTTGTGTCAAACGGGATTATCAGTCACCTTCTGAATAGTTAATTGTACCAAATATTCAGACCCGATATTGTGCAGACCTACAATAAAACTTAATATTTCTTGTAATTGTCGTCGAATAATGATATAATGTAATATGTATAATAATATTCATATTTCTCGGAAAGGAAAACATTATGAAAGCATTGGCTTTTATTTCTGCAGCTGTGTTGACATTTGGACTATGCTCCTGCGGCAAGTCAGACAGCAAAGACGAAATCGCCGTACCGATTCTTGAAACAAAGGAAATTTCATATAAAACCTGCACTGCTGAGATCGCAGATATTTCTCAGAAATATTACCAGAAGGGCACATACGATTATCCATACAGCGAGGCAGTGGTGTTCAAGGTAAACGGACAGATAAAGTCTATTGAGGTCGAGTCTCCCTGCGACGTCAAGGAGGGCGATTTGCTGTGTACGCTCTATCCCGACGAGGTCGAGGAGCAGATTGAGCAGGAGGAAATCAGGCTTAATCAAGCGCAGAGTACAGTGGATACCCTCTACGCCAACGGCGCAGATTCAAATGAAATTAAAATGGCTCAATACGATCTGGATATTGAACAGCTGAAGTATGACCATTTGGTTGCGTCTCTTGACGACTACAACGTATATGCTCCATGTGACGGAGAATTTATGATAACCGCACGTAACTGGGGCGAGACAATAGATGTAAACGCTCAGGTCAGCAAGGGCTCCGAGCTTGGATATACATCTGACAAGTCTGAGGAATACCTGTGCGTACAGATTTATGATACTCCGCTTACAAACGTTAATTTCGGGACCTCGGTAAATCTTGAACAGGGGGCGCAGTCCTCAACGGGCACAGTTACCGACATCGTATATTCCGAAAACGGAGATTTCTCAACATATACCTACGTTATCCGTCCGGACAATGAGGACGAACTTTTTGACTTCGGAGATATAGAGGTTGTTTTCGACATTTATTCAAGATTAGATACTGTGGTTATTCCTAAAGAAGCTGTAAAAGAGCTTTCTGGCAGGACTTTTGTGTATCTGCTGATAGACGGAGTAAGGGTTGAGCAGGATATTGAGCTTGGAATTGAGGATAACGAGAACGTTGAAGTAGTTTCGGGTCTTACAGGGGGTGAGGAGATCATACTCAATTAGTCGAATTGCGGTTTAATCAACCGAAGCTGACTGTCATATTATGCAAAAGGGCAAAATTTTGCGGATCACTTGATTTTTTAGGTAATTTCGTATAAAATAAAAATAAAGATAGAACAAACAGGAGGATTAAAAAATGAAGGATTTTCTATCCAACGTATGGGTAAAGAGAGCTGTATCTGTTTTTAATATAGCTTACTTTGCAGTTGTGTTTCTTATAACCTACGCAACATTTCTGTATGATCTGGAATTTGCGGCAGGTAAAGAAAAGTCGTTCTTTACTGTTTATGTTATAGCAAGCGTGGTTTTTCTGGGGCTTATGCTTTTCACAAGGAATGAAATCCCTACAAAAATACTGAGCGTGCTTATGCTGCCTGTGGTATTTCTGATGATACTTTTTAATATGTACGACTGGATACTTATTATTCCGCCCTTTGCAGTTGCGATAATAATGTTCTTTGCGGCGGGAACTCATGAAACGCTGAAGGTAATAATGGGTACGATATATCTTCTGATGTATGTTCTGGGACTTGTGGCATACTTCGTGCTGAATATGCTTTTCGGAGGCACTTCAACAGAAACTGTTCTCAACGCTGATCTTGACAGAAATTCGGATGTTTTCAAGACATACAAGTCCGAATACACTAAATTATGTGAGGTTACTGACGAAGCAAATACCATATCCCCAGACGGACAGTATCAGATAATACTCTACGACGTACAAAACAATTCTCAGGGAGCAGTTAAGATCTGCGTTGTCCCATACGGTCAGGATATCGAGCTTAAGTTTTTCACCCTCAAGCAGAAGGGCATTGAAAAAACTATTTCCAATAAAGGAATACGCGGCATTGTTCCCGATGTAGGCTGGACTCAGCTGGAGGACGGAACTCTTGCAGTACAATACAGACTTTCTCCTGAGGACGACTTAAAAGAAACTTCAGTAAGGGTAATGCCTGATAAGCAGTATCTGGAATTCCTCGGTATAAACTAAAGCTTTAAGGGACGTTTTAAACAACGTCCCTCTTTTGTTAAATATTAACGAAAACGTTTTCAATATTTTTGTCAATTTAACAAGCTTTAATTACAGTTCGGTTACACATTGGCTAATGTAATGGATTACGCTTGACAATCTCGGCTAAAAGGTGTAAAATAATATGTGTATAGACGGCTGTGACCTACCATGCCGTTATGGAAACAATAATCCGGGAGGGAATTCATAATGAAATTAAAAAGAATTACTTGCCTTGCCGCAGCGCTGCTAATGGCTATCGGTGCAGCGCTGCCGGTATATGCCGATACTGAAGATGACAGAGTTATAGAGGAGTACTGGGAAGATGAAAGTATGCTCACTGACGACACCTCTGCTCCTACTCTTTCTTTTGATCTTACAGACTGGAAAAACACAATTCATCTCACTAAGGACGCGTCACTCGCAAGCCTTGAGGCTAAGCAGGAGACGGATACGGCTTATCAGGGTCAGTCTTTAAAGCTGACAGTTTCGTCCGAAAAGGACATTACAGATCTTCACCAGTTCTCGTGGATGATAAGAGACGATAATAATGAGCTTGTTTATCCAGAGTCTGAAAATGAGGATGCAGAATTTCTGACGATAGGCATTGAACTTCATGCTAACGAGTTCGGAATGAATTATTTTGACGGTTCGATGATCACATTTAACTACCGTATCAACCCCGACGCTCTTGGACTTTTAATGGGAGACAGTTGTTTTGTGTATGCATGCGACGACGATTATAATAAGCTGGACAGTACGGAGTTCAGAATGCAGTATAATGATACTGACAACAACAATACTACTCAGTACGCAAAAGGTGTTATGAGTATTGCAACGGACATTGGAGCGAGCAAATTGGTCATTGATGTTCCGCTTCAGAAAGCAACTGAAAAAATCGATATTCTCTATCTGGATAATTTCACTGTAACTACCCGCAGCGATAAACAGGTTGCTAATCTTGACGGTTATAACGCAAACGCTAAACCACAGGAAACTGTACAGGGACTTAAAGTAAAGAAAAAGGATAATACTGTAAGTCTCTCGGATAATAGCGATTCGGAAAAGAGTTCCAGCAACGTTGTTATATATATTGGTATCGGCGTTGTTGCCGTGGTGGTGATAGTAGCTATTATAATTGTTATCAAAAAGGTTAAAAACAGGTTCTATTGATCGTATATTTAAGCAGCTCTTCGGAGCTGCTTTTTTTGCCCTGTAAATCCTATTGCAATACATAAATATGTATGTATAAAAAATTATTTAGCATAATAAATTTATTATTAATAAGTTTACCAAGTTTTATTAACTGCGCAATTTTTTAGTGCTGTTTAAACATAAAAAATATTCAATATTAATAATATTACACAGATTTCACATAAGACATGACAAATATATATGACCCATGTTAATATAAACATTATTCAATTTAAACTATATGGTATATAATTATATATAGCATAATGTCTTTATTGTTTATTAAATAATAGTTTTTAACAAATGGAGGAAAAGCTATGACAAAGGACTTTGATTTTTCGCAGATAGACGCGATTCTGGAAAATCACGAAAAAACTGCTATAATAGCAATTTTACAGGATATTCAGGAAATTTACCACTATCTGCCCGCTGAGATCTTTCCGCACCTCGCTAAAAAGCTTGATACGGCTGAGGCCAGAATTTACAGCGTAGCAACTTTCTATGAAAACTTCTCGCTCGAACCAAAAGGCAAATATGTACTTAAATGCTGTGACGGTACAGCCTGTCATGTGAGAAAATCCACAGCCATATTGGAATACCTCAGAGGAGAACTGGAACTGAGTGAGAGTAAGACCACCACCGATGATTTAATGTTCACTCTGGAGACCGTTTCATGTCTCGGCGCCTGCGGACTTGCTCCCGTTATGACCGTTAACGATGAGGTCCACCCTGCTATGACCCCAGATAAGGCGGCGGCTTTACTTAAAGAATTAAAGGAGGCGGAATAATATGCTGCTTAAATCCAAATACGATCTTGACAGCGCAAGAGTTACATACGGCGGTCTTGTGGACAAGCAAGTCAGAAAAATTCTTGTCTGTGCAGGTACGGGCTGTGTTGCAGGCGGCTCTCTGAAAATTTATCATAAGATCATTGAAACGATTCAGGATAAGGGTCTTGAATGTGTTGTAGCTTTAGCTGATGAACCGCACGATGACGATGTTCATCAAGGCTCGATCGGCGTAAAGCGCAGCGGCTGCCATGGCTTTTGTGAAATGGGTCCGCTGGTAAGAATTGAACCCGAGGGCTGGCTTTACACCAAGGTCAGGCTCGAGGATGTAGATGAGATAATTGACAAAACCATTTTGAATAACGAATGCGTTGAAAGGCTTTGCTACAAGAAAAACGGTGATATCTACCGTCAGCAGGACGAAATACCGTTCTATAAAATGCAGCACAGAGTTGTACTTGAACACTGCGGTCACATTGACGCCACTTCTATCAAAGAATACCTTGCTATCGGCGGATATACGGCTTTTGAAAAGGCGCTTCTTGAAATGTCTCCCGAGGATATATTAAACGAAATGAGCGCGTCCAATCTGCGAGGCAGAGGAGGCGGAGGTTTCCCTCTCGGACGTAAATGGGCAAGCGTTGCAAGACAGAAGGATCCTGTAAAATATGTAGTCTGTAACGGAGACGAGGGCGATCCCGGAGCGTTTATGGATCGTTCCATTATGGAGGGTGATCCTCACAGACTTCTTGAAGGTATGATGATTGCAGGTATCGCAACAGGCGCTAAAGACGGATATATTTACGTCCGCGCGGAATATCCTCTTGCTGTCAACAGACTTAAGGGCGCTATCGCTCAGGCGGAACAGTTCGGTCTGCTGGGAGATAATATACTCGGTACGGATTTCTCATTCAGAATCCATATCAACAGAGGAGCAGGCGCATTTGTATGCGGAGAGGGCTCTGCGCTCACAGCTTCCATAGAAGGCAAAAGGGGTATGCCCAGAGTTAAGCCTCCCAGAACGGTTGAACATGGTCTGTTCGATAAGCCTACTGTTCTTAACAACGTGGAAACACTTGCAAACGTTCCGCTGATTATTAATAATGGCGCTGATTGGTTTAAATCCATAGGACCTGAAAACTCCCCCGGAACAAAGGCGTTCGCTCTTACAGGAAATATTTCCAACACAGGCCTTATCGAGGTGCCTATGGGTACTTCCCTGCGAAAGGTAATTTACGAGATCGGCGGAGGTATGAGAGGAGACGGCAAATTCAAGGCTGTCCAGATAGGCGGTCCGTCGGGCGGCTGTCTGGTTACTCCTAACCTTGATATTTCTTTGGACTTTGACTCGCTGAAAAAAGTTGGCGCAATGATAGGCTCGGGCGGTCTTGTAGTTATGGACGACAAATCCTGTATGGTTGAAGTTGCAAGGTTCTTTATGAATTTTACCCAGAACGAGTCCTGCGGAAAGTGCGTACCCTGCCGTGAAGGCACAAAGAGAATGCTTGAGATACTTGAAAGAATTGTTGACGGCAGAGGCGAAGAGGGTGACATAGAGCTTTTGCTGGAGCTTGCAGACACTATTTCCTCTACGGCTCTTTGCGGACTTGGCAAGACTGCGGCTTTTCCGGTAGTGTCTACCATAAAGAATTTCAGAGACGAATACGAGGCGCATATCAGAGACAAAAAGTGTCCCGCAGGAAACTGCAAAAAGCTTGTTACATATCAGATAGACCCTGCGGTTTGTAAGGGCTGTTCTAAATGTGCGAGAGTCTGTCCTGTGGGGGCGATCAGCGGCGAGATAAGAAACCCGTTCAGGATCGACCCCGATAAATGCATAAAATGCGGCGCTTGCATTTCAAACTGCCATTTCAAGGCTGTCAAGGAGGTTTAAGCATTACTATGAATAACAATTTTATGATTATAGACAATATCCCCGTTGCGATCAACGGAGAAAAGAACCTGCTTGAGCTTATCAGAAAAGCAGGCGTAGATCTGCCTACCTTCTGCTATTATTCGGAGCTTTCGGTTTACGGAGCATGCAGGATGTGTATGGTTGAGGACAAATGGGGATCTATGGTTGCGGCTTGCTCTACTCCTCCGAAAAACGGCATGGAGATACGTACAAACACACCCAGACTGAGAAAATACAGAAAGATGATACTGGAGCTTCTGCTTTCCAACCACTGCGGGGACTGCACAACCTGCGATAAAAACGGCAAGTGCAAGCTACAGGAGCTTGCGGCAAGATTTGACGTTCATAGAGTCCGCTTTTCAAATCCCAAGCTCAAGCCCGATATAGACGATTCGTCTCTGTCCATTACCAGAGACGCAAACAAGTGTATTCTCTGCGGAGACTGTGTAAGAGTATGCAACGAAGTCCAGAACGTGGGAGCAATAGATTTTGCAAACCGCGGATCAAAAATGAAGGTTGCATGTTCCTTTGATAAGCCCATAGGCGAGTCCAACTGCGTTGGCTGCGGACAGTGTGCGGCAGTCTGTCCTACGGCGGCAATTATCGTAAAAAACGACAGTCATTTACTGTGGAAGAAATTTAACAGTGAGGACACCATTGCTGTTGCTCAGATCGCTCCTGCGGTAAGAGTTGCAGTCGCAAAGGAATTCGGATATCATGGTGAAAACGTAATGGGCAAGATAGTTGCGTCCCTTAGAAGAATGGGCTTTGATTACATATTTGACACCTCTACAGCAGCTGACCTGACAGTTATGGAGGAGTCCAAAGAGTTTGTTGAAAGGTTTACCAAAGGCGGTACACTGCCGCTGTTCACCTCCTGCTGTCCCGCATGGGTGAAGTACTGCGAAAATGAATATCCCGAAATGCTGCCGAACGTATCCACCTGCCGTTCTCCTATGCAGATGTTCGCTTCGGTCATCAACGAGCAGTTCAAGGACAGCGGAAAGAAACTGCTTTCCGTAGCGATAATGCCCTGCACTGCTAAGAAATCCGAGGCGGCAAGAGATGAGTTTAAGGACAAAAACGGCAAACAGCTTGTGGATTTTGTTATCACCACCCAGGAGCTTATCTCCATGATAAAAGAGTCGGGAATAATTTTCAACGAGATAGAACCCGAGGCAGTTGATATGCCTTTCGGAGCAATAACGGGCGCAGGCGTTATTTTCGGCGTAACCGGAGGCGTGACAGAGGCTGTCATCAGACGTGTTTCGCAGGATAAGTCCATTTCATCGCTGAGAAATCTTGCTTTCGAGGGAGTAAGAGGTTTTAACGGTATTAAAGAGTTTGAACTTCTGCTTGACGATAAGACCGTTAAGATATGCGTAGTCAACGGACTGAAAAATGTCGCCCCTGTAATGGAGAGAATTAAAAGCGGAGAAAAATTTGACCTTATCGAGGTAATGGCGTGTCCAAACGGCTGTATAAGCGGCGGCGGACAGCCAAAGGCTACGCTCAGCGAAAAGAGCGAGCGAAGCGTTAATCTTTATAACGCGGACAAGCTCTGCACTCTCAAGCGTTCGGAGGAAAACCCGCTTATGGAGGAGCTTTACAACGGTATCCTAAAGGGAAAAGAACACGAACTGCTGCATGTAAGCTATGTGAAATAAGAATTACGGGGAGAGCGGTTTGGCTCTCCCCTTTTTGCGTATGGGTATATTGAAATTATTTTTTAGATGTGGTATAATGTAGATGTAAGGTAAGTCGGGGCTCACAATAAAAAGTTAAGGGGAATTGGTACATGGGAATATTTATTATAATACTTATTGTTTCAGTTATTATTTTTTCGATATTTAATTTCTTAAAGGCGGGCGGAAAAACAAAAAAACTACTATTAATTGTTAACGTAACATTATATTCAATTATCGCTTTGTCATTAATTTTTGATTTTGCAGACAACAAAATAACTGCAAAAAATTCAGAAACATATGAAATATACCACGGCGGTATATTGAGCAGTCTAAATTATAAGGAAGCACAAGGAGACTATTATATAATTCAATACGGACGGCTAATGTCTACAGAATATATTGCCGTATCAAAGGAAAATATTGATATTCCTTGGTTAAGCAAAATATATTCGCCAATAAAAGTCTATTGCGGCAAAAATGCTGACCTTTACAGTTCCGAAAAAATTGAAATCAATTCGGAAAGCTACAATTCGGGCAATGATATAATTAAAATCGTTCCTGACTATTCAAATATGCTGATAATGATCGGACTGATTGATTTTATGATATTATTTATTTTTAACACGGCAGTGTTCTTTAACGTAATATCTCACAGCAATAAAGAACAAGCAGAAAATTAAAGCATTTGATAACTCGTTTACTAAACGAAAAAGTCATTATCGCTAATTCCGGTTTAGCTTAGCAATATAAAAAGAAAGAGGAATAAAAATGTCCGCAGATTTGAGTATACAGATGATGATGCGATGCTGAAATATTGGGTCGCTGACGAGAAAATACAGTCGTTGTATTCCGAGCCCGTATATTCTACCAAGGAGGCTGTAAAGGAATTACTTGACAAGTATATCGGCTCTTATGAGAAAAACGACTATTACCGCTGGGCTGTCATAGAGAAAAAATCAGGCGAATGCATAGGTCAGATAGCTTATTTTCTTGTGGACAGCAAAAATCATTTTGCTGAGATTGAATACTGCATTGGTTCTGACTTTCAATGCAGAGGCTTTGCAACTGAGGCAACTAAGGCTGTTATTGCATACGGATTTGATAAAATAAATCTCCACAAGGTTCAGATCTGTACCAAAACTATCAATAAACCGTCCAAGCGTGTTATAGAAAAGTGCGGATTTACATACGAGGGAACTTTACGCGACTACTTCTATATGAACGGAGAATATGTCGGCAGGCTGTATTTCTCTATGTTAAGAAGCGAATTTGAATGTAGCCGATAAATTCAGACTTACAAAAAACCGAGGAAACTCTACTATGAAATACAACAGAAAGAAAAAACAGCGCGGGCAAAGCAGAAAACTAAAAGCTATGTTCAGATACATAGATGATTTTCAGCCCTTTGTACGCACAGATAAAACATTTGAACATTTCCACGTTCCAATCGGCACTTGGATAAACAGTCCCCAAACAAGCGGAAAGATCAAAACGGAATTTTGCAGAAAATGGCTTGCCAAAACAGAAGAATTTATTTCACAAAAGCCTGAGGACATACCGTTCTGCAAGATCGCTGCGGCAATATGCGTTCCATACTTACAAAACTCGCAGATAATTATTTTTTATGACGCCGATTACTTCAATTCATTCTGTGAAAGATCAGGACCGTATCAGTTCTGGACGCCTATGGAAAACAAAAGCTCTTTCTGCCGTGAGCGCAATATATCAACATCTCTTAAAGAAAAAGGTTATCACGAAAAAATAACAGAAGATGAGGATAACGTATTTGAAGATGATTTGTGGTTTTACGGAGAAATATAACATCAAATTCAAGCATATCGCTCACGCTAAAATTCAAAAAGGTGAATATCTATGAAACTGATAAATTATGAAAAATCTGAACTATGTATAGGTACTGTTTTTCGTTTTAAAGGCAAATATCCGTTTTGTGAGGAATATGTTGATTTTATGCTTTGCGATTATCCAAGTAGCGGCGAGGAAAACAGTCCTTTTGCTCTATATTGTGTTTCGGGATACTGTAAAGGACATCTTGAGTATGTTTTTCCATTAGATGCTAAATCTGAAAATTCAAGTGGTATAAATAAAGAATGGATAATAGAAAACTGGAATAAAAAAATATACAGCGAATGTGATATTGACGAAGTTGAAATTATTGACTGAATAGATGTGCGCACAATTCGTGATTTTAGGAGGAAAACAATATGGCATATGGACTAAAATGTTATTGCTGCGGTGTAAATGCTCCTGCTTCATCGGAATTGTTCTTATGCAGATCATGTTTGCTTTTGTTGTCCGAAAAATTTCAGGAGGACAATCCTGATATTCTTGAAAGTCCCGAACATTTTGATCATTGCATTTGCTGTGGAGAATGGGAGAACAGACGTATCGTATATACCGGCAGTATTAAAGCTTTTTCCGAGCACTCAGGAGACGGCGACCCTATTTGTGACCGTTGCGTGGAGGAAGAATTGAATTTACTTGGTAATATAAATCTTGATCATAATAAAACGCTAAAGGAGTAATGTAAAATGGAATTTCAACAGCTTTTAGAAGAAAGACGCAGTGTGCGGAAATACGACGGCTCTAAAAAGGTTTCTAGGGAGACTGTCTGCGAGATAATAAGTGCGGCAAGTCAGGCTCCCTCATGGAAAAATTCGCAGACAGCAAGATATTACTGCGTGCTTTCAGATGAAATGACCGAAAAGGTCAGAACGGAATGTCTCCCCGCATTTAACGCGGACAGGGCGCAGGGCGCGGCTCTTATTGTAACGACCTACGTCAGCGGAGTGGCGGGCTTTAACGCCGACGGAATTCCCGATAACGAAGTCGGAGACGGCTGGGGCTGTTACGATTTGGGACTTGCCAATGAAAACCTCATTTTAAAGGCTAAGGAGCTTGGTCTTGACACGCTCATTATGGGTCTGAGAGACAGCGAAAAGCTCCGCGAAATGCTCTCTATTCCCGAAAATGAAAAGGTTATGGCTGTTATCGCGCTGGGTTATTCCGACGTCAAGCCGCAGAAGCCTGCAAGAAAGTCCCCCGAGGACATTGCCAGATTTTACTGATAAAAAGGCGGACATTCGCGCAAATGTCCGCCTTAAATTATTAAGCTGTCTTAAATTACTCTAACGTATTGACAGCTCCCATAAATACGGGAAGTCCGTTTTCGCAGTCTACGATAGCATAGAGGAAGGGTCTGTCAAGATAAACATAATGCTCCTCCTTGTCAACGGGAGCGATCGCGGCTGCGTCGTTCATCTCAACCAAAGTTGCGGCAGCCGCCTTTGTTCCGCTGTGGTCAAGCTCTATATGCGCCTTGTGCAGAACTCTGTTGATGTACAGCGCTCCCGTATCAGTCTCTGCCATAGCGGAGAAATCAGCCGCAGGAGTAAACGCCAGCTGCATTCCCATAGCGATAAGCGGCTCGGCAAGTTCAGCTTCGCAGTCATAGCTGAATTCCGGAATTTTAGTATAAACATCTCCGTCCTCTTTGCTGTTATAAAAAGCGTTCAGACTTTCCCCCGTCATTGTATCAAGATAATCGGATACAGAAATATCTTCGTTAGGCAGTATCGCCATAAACGCATAATCATGACCCTCATAGTACTTCAAAAAGCCCTCTGCCTTGTCATCGTGGAGATACTGATCCTCTTTACTCTTGAGCATTGTACAATCCTGCGCTGTTCCGTCCGCCGCAGTAAATATGCCCTCATTGTCTATCTGATGATCGTCGTATGGCTCAGACCACTGCGCCTCAAATGCTATGGCATTGATAATATAAGCGACAGCGTCCGCGTCTATTTTGTCAAGGATAGTGGGTATCATTTCATTGGTGTTTTCATTCACCCAGCCGTTGATGCTGTCCTTTGTGGCATTATCAAAGGGCTCGTAAAAAACATCTGCGCCGAAATTTTCTTTTACAGTATCGGCAAAGCTTTCATTAAGGGTAATAGTTTCGTCGTTTTTTACCCACAGCGAATTGGCAATAGAAAAATCTATGTATTCGGATTTGTTCGCCTTGCGTTTAAGCGCAGAAAGATTTTCATTCATACTTTGAATATCCTGAACTCCAATAACGTTCTGCATTTCAGTAAGCGTATCTCCCTGCGCCCCGTTGGCGGTCATACCAAGCGCAAAAAGCACCGATTCGGGAGACATAAACACATTCTTTCCGTCGGAAATATCTCCTGCGGCAGTCTTTTTGAAAAGCTCGGCAGAAAAGTCAGCCGCACCGTCCGTAAAGCTTTCCTCAGTATCAGTCCCGCCCTCGGTCTGTTCGGCAGCCGATGAAACAGGCTCTTTTGTATTTTCAGACGTACTTTCGGTCTGCTCCGCAGATGATGTATCACTCTCGTCCTTTTCGGAGCGGCTTTCGGTAATACTTTCCGTCTTGCTTTCGGTTACCGACGACGAATTGTCCTCGATCTGTCCGCACCCCGCCGCGATCATTGCCAAAGCGCAGACAGCCGATATAATTCTGATTTTTTTCATATTCAATTCCTCCTTTAAAATTCTATTTCCGCTTTCTTGAATCTCCCGTCGGATCTTTTAGGCGTAACGACCGCCTTGTCCGACTGCCAGTCTATATTCACGTCGTAAATGCTGTTAAGCTCCTCATATTCGGTGTAAAATATGAACTTACGGTCATAATATGCCTTGGTAATTGTCACGCCGTCGTTTACATTCTGATACTCCATAACGACCGTATGACTGCCGTCGGGAGACTTAACGCTGTCATACCGCATAGGACTGAACAGCACAAATGCCGTAAGAGACAATACTGCCGCAATAATAGTACAGATAATTATAGGGAGCTTTGAACTTCCCGTTCCGCTGAAATATCTCGCATAGATCCTCACGGGCAATGTGACAAGGGACAGACACAGAATGCCAAAGGTCACTCCGAACAGATCGGCATTATTGAAATGCTCGGTATAGAACACAATTCCGAGGTTACGAAGAATGAGCGCGGTAATGCTCAGCAGTACCATAACTGCCGTTACGATATTAAAAATAAAGAGCGATCTGTATTTTGTCTTTTCCATTGCTGCGTCCTCCTTTTAGATCACTATACTTTATATACGTTTCAAAAGTAGATTTTTATGGCGTAATTCTGCATAAAGTTTACCTGACCAATTTATGTATTTTTGCCAAATATGAGTATCTCTTGACAAGGAAAATATTTTCTGTTAAAATTAAATTGACTTGATACATAAAGAAATCGGAGATGAACGCAGATGAGTAAACTCAATACAAGAGCCGAAGAAAATATCGACAGACATTCTGTACGCATTATAAACACCCCCTCAGAGGAGGTCAGAAAAAGCTTTTTCTACGTTCAGGAAACAGGCTATATGAAAACCACAGGAAGTCACGTGACCAGCCGGCAAAGCCTCAGTTCGTTTCTTATTGTATATGTTTTAAGCGGTTCGGGCAAGCTTGATTACGACGGAAGAACCTATCGGCTAAACGAAGGACAAGCTTTTTTTATCAACTGCGAAACTCCTCACTGCTATTCTTCGGACGAAGAAAAACCGTGGGAGATACTCTGGATACATTTTAACGGAGCTACCTCGGCACAGTACTTTGACTACTTCTACCGAAAATCTGCGGCGGTATTTATGCCTGAAAATACCTTTGCTATGGAAAACACACTCAGAAACATCATCGAAATAAACGACTCTGCAAGCGCTGACTGCTGTATTCGTTCATCTCTGCTGATAGTTACCCTGCTGACGGAAATCCTCGAAACTACTGCGGTAAGCAGCGAGCCTGTTCAGGATACTGCTAAAAACGTCAAACAGTATCTCAACAGCAATTTTACTGAAAAAATCACTCTGGAACAGCTTTCATCACAGTTTTTCATGTCAAAGTTTCATCTCGAAAGAGAGTTTAAAAAATACTGCGGAATTACCATTTTCGACTACATCACAGCCAAGCGCATTACCCTTGCCAAACGCCTGCTGAGATTTACAGACAAGAGTATTGACGAAATATCAACTATCTGCGGATTTTCCGATCAGAGCTATTTCAACAGACAGTTCAAAAAAGCCGAGGGAATGACGGGTACTGCGTTTCGCAAGAAGTGGAGGAACTGATCTCCTTAATATCTGCAAATAAGACTTTGGGAAAGATATATATAACTAGAAAGACCGAGGACTCCCCTCGGTCTTTTACATTAAACATTCTCTATTATACAGACTTTTTCATCATCTCAGCTGATGCAGCCTGTATCCTCTCAGAACGAATTTCCAGTATTCTGGCAAGACTCCGCAGATTGCCCGTAAAAATATGTTTAAGCTCAGGCAGCTTCTGATAATCCGCCGGACGCATAAGCGACGGTCTTTTGGGAAGCTTTAATGCATTACTGTTTTTAAGTACCTCGCTGACAAACTGCGAACAGAAAAAGTGCCTCTTTCTCTTAAAAGGTATATTCATTCTGCACAGAAAAAGTCCTATGATGTTAAAACGGTAAAAGCCCGCATTACTCATCATGGAAAGCACCTGATTTTTTGCCGATATGTATGTATCGTCCTCAACCTCAAGAGAATAAAGCGCGCATGGTATCGTGTCAAACCGCTTGAAAAAGCCTTGATCAAGCTGTTCCTTATGCAGACCTGCGGGAAGGGGGCGGTAAATATATTTTCGTGAAAAGCTATACAGCGGACGCAGGGATCTATCAAATGAAATTGAAACATGCGTGTAGCTGTCCGTCGTCAAAAGACGTATTATCCGCGATACAAAAGTATCCGACTTTGTAAGCAGTATATATATTTTTTTCATTGGTATCTCCTCAAGGTTAAACATAGCTTATACATATTATAACGCACATAACATAGGTTTGTCAATACAAGTTAACAATGTTTGTCAGATTGTCTGAAAAGGAACGCCGCCTTTAAGCTTTTCTTTTTGAATTTTATAAATTTAATTTGTCTGAAGCTGTTTCTGATTCAATATTTGCGAAAGTAAAAATGCTTAATTTCCCATTGCTTTTTCCACAAAAGAGCATAGTAAAAGCCATTGTATTCTATTGACAAACAGAGCAATTAGGAGTAAAATAATAATGTCGGAACAATAAAATATCTGTTTGATTTTCTATGAAATATTACAAATTCGGAGGAATGCTTTAATGAAAATGAGGGGTATTTACTCGTCTGTCACAGACATCAGAAGAAAGGTTTTCACCGAAGTGGCAAGGCTTGCTTACGAAGAGGAAAACTACGCTGAAAAAATCGGAGACCTGCCCTACAAAATAGTACCGGGCGACGTTGCGGTTTACAGAGAGTCCATTTTTCTTGAAAGAGCTATTGTTGAGGAAAGACTGAGACTTGCTATCGGTCTGCCCCTGCGGCCTATCGACGAACACAGATCCGTTTCTGACGGTATTGAGGCGAGCGCTATTGCGGAAAAATACTATGATCCGCCGCTGGTGAACATTATTAATTTTGCCTGCAACGCCTGTCCGGAAACGCATTTTCATGTTACTGACTGCTGTCAGGGATGTCTCGCGCACCCATGCAAGGAGGTCTGTCCCAGAGGAGCGATCACGGTCAAACACGGCAAATCGGTAATAGACCAGTCCAAATGCGTAAAATGCGGCAGATGTCAGTCGGTATGTCCGTATAACGCTATCAATAAAATGGAAAGACCATGCGCCAAAGCATGCGGTATGGACGCTATCGGCAGCGACGAGCATGGAAAGGCTAAGATCAATTACGATAAATGCGTATCCTGCGGTATGTGCCTTGTAAGCTGTCCTTTCGGAGCGATCGTAGACAAGGGTCAGATCTTCCAGCTTATTACTGCGATGAAAAAGGGCAAAAAGGTCGTTGCCATAGTTGCTCCTGCGTTTGTGGGTCAGTTCGGACCGTCGGCAACTCCCGAAAAGCTCACGGCGGCTATGAAAAAGCTTGGCTTTGCTGATGTGGTTGAGGTAGCGATCGGCGCGGATCTCTGCTCTATAGAAGAAGCAAAGGACTTTATGAGAGAGGTTCCCCAGTACCAGCCGTTTATGGCAACATCATGCTGTCCGGCTTGGTCTGTAATGGCTAAGAAGCTGTTTCCTGATCTTGCGCCGTATATATCCATGGCTCTTACTCCAATGGTACTTACGGCAAGAATGATAAAGAAGGACGATCCCGACGCATGCATAGCCTTTATAGGACCTTGTGCGGCGAAAAAGCTTGAGGCGTCCAGAAAATCTATCCGTTCGGACGTTGACTTTGTGCTTACCTTTGAGGAGCTTATGGGAATGTTCAAGGCAAAGGACGTTAAGTTTGAGGAGATCACTGCCGAAGAGGCTGTACCGCTCAAGGAGGGCACAGGCGACGGCAGAGGCTTTGCAGTCAGCGGCGGCGTAGCAAAGGCAGTTGCGGACGTTATCCACAGGCTTGATCCCGAAAGAGAGGTCAAGGTTGTATCGGCTCAGGGCTTAAAGGACTGCCGAAAGCTTTTAACTCTTGCAAAAGCCGGAAAATACAACGGATATCTGCTTGAGGGAATGGCATGTCCCGGCGGCTGTGTGGCAGGAGCGGGAACGCTTCAGGCGGTAGAAAAATCCACAGCTCTTATCAATAAATATGTCAAGGAAGCCGACACTGAAAACTCCCTTGATTCCAAATACGAGATCAATCTCGATCTGATAGTGGAAAAATAGTAATCATAACATAAAACATAACTAAGACGGCGCATAGATGTCCATAAACGACATTTATGCGCTTTTTCCGGGACTTGTCTTAACATGCTCTGACGCAATATACGTTCAGCAGCCCGTTAAGACGTTTTTTGTCAGTATGCTCACTTTAAATAAAACAGCAGGCGCACCGAAGCACACCTGCCTTATTTTTCTATTCTACAACCAGTTCTCTTATAGAAACTTTCTTTATCTTTCTTGAAACGAGATATGCAAATACAAAGAAACAAACGCAGATAAGCGCTATCGGAGCAACAAAGGTAAATACCGTAAAGCTGACTTCTAACTGAATAATTCCGATACTGTATAAAAGACTGCTCAGCAGTCTGCCTGATAACGTCACGCTCAGTACCGAGCCTATTGCCGAACCGAGAACCGCAACCATAAGAAATCTTACCGCAAACTGCATACGGAGCTTTTTAGAGGTAAAGCCTACCGCCTTGTAAATTCCTATATCCGTCCGCTCTTGTATAAAGGCTTTGGAGCATACCATGTGGACTACCACAAGGGAAAACATTACAGAGAAAACATATATTATCATCTGCATTGCCTGTATTGCCGTTTCGGTGGAATTGCCTATTAAATCGTTCGTCACTTCAGCCTCTATAATGTCACCGAATTTTTCGTTCAGCGAACCGGCAATTTTTTCGTTAAGCTTTTCGTCATCTCCGCTTTCTAAAGAATAGCAGCCCCACAGCACATCATCAAACCCTATCCTTTCGGCGGCTGTCTGGGAAATGAGAAAACATCTGCCTGTGTCGTTCATGAATTGAACTGTTCCCGAAATAAGATATTTTTCCTTTTGACCCTTCAAGCCTATCGTAACCTCATCACCGATCTTTAAGTCGAATTCATCAAGTAAGATCGGCGTTACGGCAATTTCATTGTCGTAGACAGGAGCTCGTCCTTCCAAAGTGGGCATAAGCGTCGGATCGCGGTAAACACTGCCCATTATCTCCTCACCGCTGAATGAAAAATACAGGTTTTGCACATAGTATGCTTTTTTAATAGCCGAAAAGCGTTCTATCTCATTTTCTATCTTTTCCATATCGTTATCCGACAGCTTTTTCTTCGGAGAAACATCAACCTCCGTAACCATAGCGCCCATAGATTCCAAAGCCGACTTTGAATTCATCGTACTCGCAAGCGTAGTTACGGTCATCATAAAAAATACAAGTATCGCAACAATAACAAGCGTTCCGATATACCTGCGTTTTGCCGCTGTAAATTGTCTTAACGCAAGGCTGGGGGAAAGAAGCCTGCGGCTTATGGGAGCGTTTACTCTGCTGTCAAAATAGATCTCCTTTTTCGCCGCTGAAATTGCTCTTACGGGGGATATTTTATTTATTTTTATTGTCACAAAGAAAATTGAAAACGCCGACAGCAAAAACAGTGCGGCAAGAATGACCGCAATGATACCGATAGGTACGCTCAGCTCTGCGGGGATAGCGGTGACGGTTACAAATATGTTTGAAGTCAGCCGTATTAGCGGAATGCCGAGGACTATTCCTGTAACTGCGCCGATAATTTCCGCAAGCAGATACTGCCCCATAAACAGCAGACGAATTTTATTTTTACCGAAGCCCTGCGCTTTAAGTACGCCGAAGGTCACATAATTCGTTTCAATTTCCACCGAGATACTGTGTACCGTCACAATAACGACGATCGCCAGTAAAAAAAATATAAATACCATTAAAACAGAAATAACCACTATCGGGAAAAGCGTCGTGTACTGTATCGACATATCCTTTGTTAGCGAACCGACAGCCATATCGGTGACGCCCGTTTCAATATTAAGCTGACGGCGAAGCTGTCCGTTTGTAAGGGTACAGTTATCTGATTTATAGATCATCAGGCTTTTTCCAAGGCCATGCTTATCCTCCGATTCGGCTTTTGAAACGGCGGAGGTGATCTCCGAAAAATCCTCGTCGCTTATACAGGCGATTTTCCAGCCTATCATAGCCGAACCAAATGTCGGGTCAAGCAAGATCCCTTTAACGGTAAACTCGTAATCTCCGGCAATAGTTTTAAAGGTGATCTTTTGTCCGACTTTTCCGTTGAGATTAGTCAGAAATCCCTGCGGCACATATATCTCGCCTTTTTTCAGTTTGGGCGTATTTTCCGCAAACCCGCTCAGATCAGACTTTAAAAGCTTAGTATCTTCATCGGCTCGCATAAGATGCGTTTCATTGACGTATTCTTCTTCGCCCATTACTGCTTTTTTAACCCCTATAAGGTCTACTGTATATGCACGCTCAACTTTGTCGTCGTTTTTTATTTTTTCGATCAGTTCGTCAGTCAGCATATCGCTTTGGAACAATGCGGTTATATCGGGAGTGTAGCATATTTCATGGGCTTTGTCCACTCCGTTTAATGTGCTTTCCCTGATGCTTAAGATCGTGGTAACGCTCATGGCAATGATAAGCGTAAGCAGTATAACGCTTATAAACGAACCCTTTTTATGTCGGATATTCGCTTTCAGTAAGGTCAGAATTTCCATATTGCGCACCTCACCATTCCATTGAGGTCAGCCACGCGTTGACCTGAGTTTCACGGCTCTTTTCCTCGTCGGGATCGTATGGCGGCAAGGGCAGCTCGCCTATTATCTTGCCGTCCTCGATATAAAGTATTCTTGTTGCCCTGAGAGCGGCTTTCATATCGTGGGTCACCAAAAGAATACTCTGACCCGAACGATTAAGCTCTGTGAGAAGATTTAAAACCTCGATAGTATTTTTTCGGTTGAGCGCGCCTGTGGGTTCGTCCGCAAAAAGCAGCTTCGGACTGTTTATGACTGCCCTTGCAATAGCGCATCTCTGCTGTTCTCCGCCCGACACCTGCGACGGCAGGTGAGTTTTTATGTGGGAAATACTCATTTGTTCAAGGAGCTTTTCAGTTCTTTCTTTTACCTCAGCGGCGGATCTTTTCTTGTTGAGATAACCCGATACGGCGATATTCTCAAACAGCGTGAGATTGCTCACAAGATGCATCTGCTGAAAGATAAATCCGAAATCCGTATACCTAAGCTTTGCAAGATTTTTTTCAGGCATTGTCACAAGGTCTGCTCCGTTGTAAACTACCTGACCTGCGGTAGCTCTGTCCATACCGCTGAGCGCGTAAAGCAGCGTGGATTTTCCAGAACCGCTCGCGCCCATAATTACGGTGAAATCCCCCTCGTAAAGCTCAAAATCGACGTGGGAAAGAATATGTATCTGTCCTCCGTTGTGGGCAAAGCTTTTGCAAAGTCCTTTTGCTGATAGAATAGTATTTTTCATAGATTTTCTCCTTTTCTCTGATTATATTTACATTCTATCAGAAAAGATATTAAGAAGTCCTTAAGAAGTCTGATGAATTATCGGCAGACTGATAATCGCTTCAAGTCCGTCCGAATGGTTATACAGCATGACCCTGCCGCCCATTTTTTCCGAAATGTATTTTACTATGTACAAGCCCAGCCCCGAGCCCTGTTCGCTGCCGCAGTTTCTGCCTCGGTAGAATTTATCAAAGATAAACGGCATATCCTCGTCGGGAATTCCTCTGCCGTAGTCTCTGAAATGGATCTCGGCATTGCCGTCCGTCTGTGCAATAAACACATCAATATCGGTTTTAGCGTACTTTCTTGCGTTATTAATGAGGTTTTCCGTAATTTGCACCAGTCTGTTTTTATCGGCACAGACCATTGCGGAAAATTCAGGCTTTTTGAAACGCACATCATTCTGCTCCGCCGCAATTTCGCCGACGACGTTCTCGATAAAACCGCACAGCTCGAATTTCTCCCCGCTGATCTTCAGTTTATCCAAATCGGAAAGCGAATGCAGGAACAAGTCGTCAGTAAGCCTTGATACCTCGTCGCATTTTTTCATTATCACGCCAAGATATTTTTCTCTTTTTTCGGGAGTTGCGTCCATATTAGCCTCCAGCCCCTCGGCGTAGGCTCGTATCGAGGCTATCGGCGTTTTAATGTCATGAGAAAGAGTGGCTATGACCGTCTTATTATTGTCGATAGCCTCCCTCTCGCAGGAACGCGATTTGGTTATCTCACGGCGCATACTGTCGAACGCCCAGGTGAATGCTCCGAAGTAATTTGAACGCTCATAATTCAGAGGAACATCAAAGTTACCCTGCGCTATCTTTTCGGCAAAGGCTTTCATTTTATCAAACGGACGAAGTATTGCAAAATACACATATCCGAAAACCACTAGCACAAATGAAAGTCCGATACCGCACATCATCAGTGTTCGGCTGTCAGTATGATAATCTGCATCGGATTTATCTATGCTTTCCTGAAGCTCAGAAGCTTTTTCCGCCGCCTGCTCTGTTTGTCCCAAGCGTGTAAGCTGTTCTATTTCATTAGCTGATATTATCTGCTCCGATTTAACATCCTGAGGATCTACTGCTCTGTCGGAAATAAGAAAACAGGCGGTTATAGCTACGATCACCGCAGCAAAGACCGCAGCAGCGCCAATCAGTTTATTCTTCATTCCGACACCTCCAGCATATAACCTACTTTAAACACTGTTTTAATAAAACAAGGCTTGGCAGGATCGTCCTCCAGCTTTTCCCTAAGCCAACGAATATGTACCGTCAGTGTGGACGGCTCAACCATAGAAAACGCACCCCATACCTCGGCGAGCAGCTTGTCCTTGGGTATTGCATTATTTTTATGCTCACACAGATACGCAAGCAGATCAAATTCACGCAAAGAAAGTGAAACAGCTATGCCGTTTTTGGTAACAGTCCGCGCAGTGATATTCACCGTCACATTGCCGAACGCCACAATTTTTTCTTCCTCATTGAAACCGTAGGTTCGTCGAATAAGCGCATTCACTCTTGACAGCAGTTCCTTCATAGAGTACGGCTTGGGAAGATAATCGTCTCCGCCTATATCAAAGCCTGTGATACGGTCAGTCTCGCTGGTTCTTGCACTTGCAAAAATAACCGGTATGGTTGACGCATGACGCAGCTCCTTACACAGTTCAAAGCCTGTCGTATCGGGAAGATTTATATCCAGCAGAATAAGATGATATGTATTTTCGGAAAGCAGATCAAAAGCTTTTTCCTTATTCTCGGCACAGGAAACAGTATAGCCGTAACTCTCAAGCATTTCGGAGATAATAAAGGATAAATCCTCGTCATCGTCTATGATTAATATGTTTCTTTCCATTGCTGATACCTCCTTTGATTAATTATAACATAATTATATATTTAAATCAACATGGTATAACTTCCCATTTTATGTTCGGACTTATATCAAAGATTATATAAATTGATACAGATACATTAATGTCTGCACCGATATTGACCGCCCGCAGCTTAAAGATTTTTATATGAATCTTACACTTCTAAAGAAAATTCAAAATATCCGCTAAAATACTTGCATTATTAATTTTTCTATGATATAATATTATGGTGTAATTTTCTAAATGATAATATTGTCACTTTTAAGATATAGATTAGCTTACTGCCGAGATCTGGAAATTGCCGTGACAGAAAAACACAGACAAAAAATGCTTATAAGGAGCATAGCTGAAGATTCAGATATAGAATGTCTTAATTCCGAAACTGATGACTGCGCTGTTGAATTTTACTGCCGATCGGATTTTGAGTTCAAAGCTTCATTAAACAGATCGTCGTTAACAAATCGGTATAGCTGTAAATTAATTAAGTAAATTTGCTTATATATGGAGGTATTATTGTGGGAAATCTTCAAGAGGAAATCAAACGCCGCAGGACGTTTGCTATCATATCTCACCCCGACGCAGGTAAAACTACTCTGACTGAGAAGTTTCTGCTTTACGGCGGAGCTATAGCTCAGGCCGGTGCGGTAAAGGGCAAGAAAAATTCCCGACACGCTGTTTCAGACTGGATGGAGATCGAAAAGCAGCGAGGTATTTCTGTTACCTCGTCGGTCATGCAGTTTCAGTATAACAATTATTGTATAAATATTCTGGACACCCCGGGACATCAGGACTTCTCCGAGGACACCTACCGTACCCTTATGGCAGCGGATTCCGCAGTAATGGTCATCGACGCGTCGAAGGGTGTGGAAAATCAGACCAGAAAGCTGTTCAAGGTATGCGTTATGCGGCATATCCCTATTTTTACGTTCATCAATAAAATGGACAGAGAGGCGAGAAATCCTTTTGATCTTATGGAACAGATAGAGAACGAGCTTGGTATCCAGACCTATCCCGTCAACTGGCCTATCGGCTGCGGCAAGGATTTCAAGGGAGTTTACGACCGTGAGAAAAAACACATCATCTCTTTCGAGGCTACGGGCGGAAATCATAAGGTATCCGCCACCGAGGTTGACCTCGCCGATCCCGAGCTTGACGGACTTATCGGTGAAGACCTTCACGAAACGCTTGCTGATGACATTGAGCTTCTGGACGGCGCAAGCTATGAATTCGACATTGATAAGGTCAGAAACGGAGAGCTTTCCCCTGTGTTCTTCGGTTCTGCGCTGACGAACTTCGGCGTTGAGCCTTTCCTTGAAAGATTTTTGGAAATGACTACTTCTCCTACGCCGAGAATGTCCAGCGAGGGTATCATCGACCCGTTTGATGAGGATTTTTCCGCATTTGTCTTTAAGATACAGGCAAATATGAACAAGGCTCACCGTGACAGAATTACATTCCTGCGTGTTTGCTCGGGAAAATTTGATAAGGAAATGGACGTTCTCCATGTTCAGGGAAACAAGAAGATGAGGCTTTCGCAGCCCCAGCAGATAATGGCGCAGGAAAGAGAGATAATCGACGAGGCTTATGCAGGCGACATTATCGGTGTGTTTGACCCGGGTATCTTCTCAATCGGAGATACTATCTGCTCTCCCAAAAAGAAATTTGAGTTTGAGCCTATACCGACCTTTGCCCCCGAGCATTTTATGAGAGTCCGTCAGAAGGACACCCTTAAAAGAAAGCAGTTCGTAAAGGGCGCAACCCAGATAGCACAGGAGGGTGCGATCCAGATCTTTCAGGAGCCTGAAACGGGTATGGAGGAGGTCATCGTCGGCGTTGTGGGCGTACTCCAGCTTGAGGTTTTCGAGTACAGAATGAAAAACGAGTACAATGTCGAGCTTTTCAAAGAGGGACTTTCCTACTCTCATATACGCTGGATAGACAATAAGGACATTGATGTGAAAAAGCTGAAATTATCCAGCGACACAAAGCTTGTACAGGATTTCCGAGGAAACTACCTGCTGCTTTTCACCAGTGAATGGAATATCCGCTGGGCTCTTGAAAAGAACGAGGGACTGGAGCTTTCCGAATTTAACAGAGGAGCTTTGCAGTAAAAAAAGAAAATACAAAACGGAGCTGCCGCATCTAAAAAATTGCGCTGGCTCTTTTAAATTTATTTTCAAAACCACCCAATGAAATGTCAGATAAATGCACTTAATATATGAAAGCAGGTGAGAATAATGAACGCCGATAAGATCACAGATTATGCGGAAAGAATTTATGCGTACGCACTTAAAAGAACCTTTACCGACGACGAAGCGTCCGAGCTGGCTCAGGAAATATTACTGACAGCGGTTTCGGAGCTTGATAAGCTGCGTGACGAGAGCAGATTTGAGCCATGGCTTTTTGGACTTGCCTCAAATGTGACCAAACGCTTTCGCAGATATATGGGCAAACAGCGCGCGATGTATGCCTATGACATTCCCGCAGAAGAAATATGTGAAGATATGTACGAGCAGGCGGACAATGAGCTTTACGATACTCTCCGCGATAAAATAGCTATGCTTTCAAAGATCTACCGCGATATTATTATTCTCTACTACTATGACGGGCTTTCAACAAAACAGATCGCCGAGCGTCTTGAAATTCCTGCGGGAACAGTTTCGTGGCGGCTTTCAGAGGCGAGACGTAAACTAAAAAAGGAGTGTAACGACATGAATGAAACTGCTTTAAGACCTGTAAAAATGAACATAGATATTTACGGAGAGGGAAATTATAACGGGGAAACCATACCGTTCCCCAGCGAGTACATCAGCGACGCGCTCTCTCAGAATATTCTCTATCACTGCTATAAAAAAGAAAAGAGCGTTGAGGAGCTTTCAAAGCTATGCGGAACGCCTGCTTACTATATCGAGGACAGACTTGATAATCTTGTAAAACGCTGCGCCGTGATACAGCCCTCAAAGGGAAAATATCAGACAGATTTTATCATCTGGACAGATGAATACGGTAAATATTGCGAGGATAATGCCGAAAATGCCCTTGCTCCCATAATGGATAAGCTTACGGACGGTCTGGAAAAGCTGTATGCTAAGGCAGCAGAGATAGATTTTTACCGTGCCGAAAAAAGCGAAAACGAGCTGAAATTTCTTTACGGCGCAATGGCGTTTGATTATCTCAGCCGCAAGTACAGCAGCATCGAATACCCCAGACGTCCCGTAAATTATGACGGCAGCAGGTGGCGCTATATTGCAAATATGGAAAGCGGAAAATATCACAGAACTAACGTAGGACATCAATGCAACAGCAATGTCAGTACAGAAGGAACATACAGGCACGAGGTTTTCGGAATATGGAATGCAGGCTTTTCGTTCAGAAATATGATGTACGATTGTTATATAAACGTATGCGAGAATATTCTGAAAGGCGAAAAGAGCCACGATGAAGCCTCCGCCGCCGAAGCGATAAGCAAGGGTTATATAATAAGACGTGAAAACGGCGAGCTTTTCGTTACCGTACCTGCGTTTACCAAAGAGCAGAAGGCTCGCTTTGATGAGATAACAGACAGCATTTTCCGTCCGCTTATGCCCGAATACGAAAAGCTTGTAAACCGATTTATCACAGGCTATAAACAGCTTTTCCCCAAGCACCTCGAAGATGACGCTCAGAGAATGTGTCAAGGCTTTTTCATGGGATTTTACGATACCGTTTTACGCTACAGCTTAAAAAACAGTTTCCTTGAATACCCCGCCGAGGGCAGTATATGCGATGTGCTTATTCAATGGAAATGATTTTCTCAGACTAAAAATCGGATCTGCCGCCGGCGTGCGACAGATCCGATTTACGTTATACAGCATATTTTAACGTATATTTTTCATAATATCCGCGGCTGCCGTAACTTGCTCCACCTGCGGCTGCAAGCTCGTCATACATATCAGCGGCATCCTGCTTTGTAAGTCTGAACATTATAGTGTAATTTTCATAATGCAAACCGCTGTCTGTATAGTCGTCGTTCTCTACAGCGTATTCGTACGCCTCTCGGTTCTTCTCGCGTACACAGTTAATATTGTAAGTTACATCAACATACCCATTCTCCAGCTCTTGAGCGGAAGTTCCTTCAAATACACAGTAGTTAAAGCCTTTAAATCTGCTTACAGCCTTGTCTCTGTACTTTTCGATAATATCTGCGTATACATCATATTCTTCTCCGCTCTTATCATCTAAAATCATATAACTAGAAGTAGTATCTGTTGAGCCTTCCTCATTTATCCAAAACCTATACTGCAGCTCTGCTTTTACCATATAGGTATCGGAAAGATCGGGCTTAAAGGAGGATAATCCAAAGCCGCCCGTGTAATATCCTGCTGCAGCAATAACGATAAACAAACCGAAACTAACCGCGTATTTCAATATCCACACAGCAAAGCTTTTTACCGAGAATTTTGCCCTTGATACCACTATTCTTATAATAAGGCAGATTATCAGCGCTACCGTCACGCCTATTGTCCACATTGTCGAGAAGAAAAAAATTGTGAAAAGCGTAAATATACCCATAAACATAAACAGCTCGAAGAACACGCTGAACGCCATAGGCTTGCCTACGCTCCTTGCGTCTCGCTTTTTGTAAATAAAGCAGCTTGCCCATATTACAAGACAGGAAACAATAATATTTATAAGATTAGGCACGATATACTGCGAAATATTAGTCTCGTAATAGTAATCAAAGCTTTCAAAAACCGGAATAAGTCCCCAGCACATAAACAGCCTGCCATCGTACGGAAGATATGTCATGCCCGAAAACTTTAAAATCACCCGCATATAAAATATAAACGGCGTTGTGGAAACGCAGAAAATTGTAATCAGAGCAGTGTACATACCCTCAGCTTTTGCTCCGCAGCAGGTCATGCAGAAAACTGTGACGGAGTCTATAAAAAACGCTGTCAAAAGAACAATAAGCATAAATTTTCCGAGGTAAATTATCATATCAGCAGAAAATCTTGCTTTGACAACTCCGTCATGTAAACTTATGCCGAGACATACTTTTAAAATACACAGTATCATAGTCGTCAGACAGCATATTACCAGCGGAAAAATATGCACCTTGCCCAAAGCAAGTATCTTGGACAGATACCTGTCCTTTGCGCTCATAGGCAATGACATCTGAATATCCGCCTGTTGTCTTGATGTTAAATCGGAAAATATCCCATGCACTGCAAATAAACCTAAAAAAGCTGCCATGTGCAGCAGAAATATTCCCATTGCGCCGTCAAGATAGGGTTCATGCCGTGAAGACAACCATATCTGGGGACATCTGTACTCTATGATCGTAAACAATCCGCCCACTGCAAGCAAGATCATAACGATAAGTCTGATTTTTTTATGCTGAATACATTCAGCCTTAGCCGCTCTATTAATTTTCTTTAAGTATGTCAGTGCCATAGCCCCTCACCTCCAGCTCATAAATAAATATCTCCTCCAAGGTCAGCGGAACAAGTTCCAGAATAACGGGATCTTTCTTCTTAAGCTTTGCCATTATCTCCGCCGAATTGCCCTTAGCTATAACCTGCGCCACGCTGCCCAGAGAGTTAAACTGCATAACGTCAATATTCTCTCCGATTATGTCCGCCATAGAAACGCTCCTGTTCGGTAACGCTATCTGTATCTTGCAGAAACCGCTCCTGAGTTCGTCGATCTCGTCGGCAAAAATAAGCTGTCCCTTATGAATAAGCATGGCTCTGTCGCAAAGCTCGCTTATCTCCGACACGTTGTGAGAGGAAACTATAAGCGTTGCGTCTCTGTCCATAAGCTCGTCAACTATCATAGTTTTAATTATCTTTCTCATAGCGGGGTCAAGTCCGTCAAAAGCCTCGTCGAGCATTAAGTATTTCGTCCGGCATGAAAGCCCCGCAATAACCACAGCCTGCCTTTTCATACCTTTGGAAAACTGCGACATTCGCTTATTTACAGGCAGTTCAAGCTTACCTGCAAGCCTGTCAAAAACCTCCTCTGAAAAGTTTTCATAGTAGCCCTTATAGTACTTTTTCAGCTCCTTCAGAGTAAAAGACGAATACTGTACAGTCTCATCGTTAACAAAGAATATCTTTCTCTTAGCCGACGGATTATCAAAAGTCTCCTCGCCGTCGATAGTCACAGAGCCTTTTTCCGTCTTATACACTCCGCATATCATACGCATAAGGGTGCTCTTTCCTGCTCCATTAGAGCCTAAAAAGCCGTAAATACAACCGTCTGGTATCTCTATGGAAATATTGTTAAGGGCTGTAAATTTCTCTTTGTCACCAAATCCCCCGCCGAAGTTCATAGAAACGTTTTTTATCTCGATCATTTTGTTTCCTCGCTTTCAATTTTGTCTTTTTGGCTTTCCGCCGATAATTCATCTATCCTCTGTTTCAGCATTTCGGCGGATACACCTGCGTTAAGCGCAGCTCTTGTCCTGTCGGAAAACTCATAAATAAGCTTTTTCTCTATACTTCCCTTTTGCTTGGCTACAAAGCAGCCCTTGCCCGCTACAGAGTAAATTATACCCTCCAGCTCCATTCGACTGTATGCCTTTGCAACGGTGTTGGGATTAAGCCCCAAGTCCTTCGCCAAAGTCCTTGCCCCGGGAAGCTTGTCGTTCTCTTTCATAACACCCTTTGCGATCAGTTCGCTTATACCGCTGCATATCTGTTCGTAAATAGGCGCTCGCCCCGTCAAATCCAGTACAATCAAAGTATCCCTCCTTTTTTTCTTCGTTTCATTTGTCCTATGTATTAAGTGTATTATTTGTAATAGTACACTTATAGTATAGCTTTATCTGCGTGATTTGTCAAGCACATTAAATAAATTTGTGATCTTTTATAATATTATCATTTATTTTATATGCATTTTAACAAAAAGGAGTATAAAAAATCCTCCCGCTCACGAGAGGATTTTTCATATTTATTTAAAGACCCTTAGCTTTTTTTAGCGTAATACCGTTATCTCCCAAAGGAATTTCATGATCAAGACCAACGAACTTACCGTCCTCCTGCCATAGAACTTCTTTGACGAATTCGTACTTTTCTTCGTCCCATGTAACAAAGTCGTCAAGCACAAGTCCGCCTGTATCTCCCGAGTTTGCATTAAAGCACCAGAATGTATGATTAAGATGATACGTCTTAATAAGCTTTCTCATATAGGTCATCCAGGTAACATTAGGTTCGGTCATAAATCCGCCCCATTCACCTATCAGCAGAGGAGCAATATCGTCAGTTTGAATATACAGCCAGTTATCCTGCCAGCAGTCTTTTATCAGACTGTTGTAGTCGTAATCTCCCTCGAACCAAGGCTGCTGATAAACCGCAGGACCGTAATCATGCGGAGAATACACAAGCTTATCCTGATATTCGCCTAAATCTATAGGATAATCCTTGACGCCGCGAAGATTTCCGCCCCACCAGTTGAAGTAATAATCGTTGTTATCGGTTGAGGAATAGTCTCCGTTTGTTTTGATATTCTTAGGATATATCTCGATACCCTCTACCATAATCAATACATTGGGATTTTTGGCAAGTACCTTTTTGGCTGCTGTTTCCGCAACATACTTCCAGTTGTTAGCGTCCTTGCTGTCGTTCCAGATAGCCGCGCTGTCTCCCTCATTGGGCTTTCCGTGAGGTTCGTTTTTCAAATCAAATGCAATGATAGTGTCATTATCCTTGTACCTGTCAGCCATCCATTCAAGAGCCGCATAATATTCATTAACTGATACCTTATCGGTATACCACAGATTTATATTGTGACCAGATGCATCTGTCTCAGCGGAATGGATATCGGGCATGACCTTTATGCCGTTTACCTCTGCAAGCTTCAGGAAGTAATCGAAAATCTCCAACGAATTCATTGCATTAAGATCAGGATTATATGCATTATTATAATTAGCCTGCGGATATTCTCCTGCCGCCCACTGATTAATAAGCTCCGCAGAAATGGGAACTCTGATAAGGTTAAATCCGTGGTCAGCAATAGCCTCAACAGATGAAACGAGTTCACTGTTCCACAGTCCGTCAAAGATGTTTGTTCCCGTGTTGTATCCAAACCAGTTAACGCCTGTCAGCCATACCTGCTTTCCATCCTTATCAAGAATTTTATTGCCGTCGGTATGCAGCCAGTCGTCACCCTGCTTAGCATCAGAGGTTCTTTCCAGCAGTTCGGATACGTCTGCGGTAGACTGCTGATCATTGTTACCGTTATCGCTGTTCTGCGAAACCTTGCCCTTACTTATGGTACAGTCTACGCCGTTAAGCTTTGCGGACTTGATATTAAGAGTTTTTCCAGTGCCGATATTACAGCCGAAGGTGACAGTGCCTTTCTTAGCGATATCGCTGTTATAATCCACATTGGTGATAGTAAGCGTATTTTCTTTGACCTTGAAGTTTCCGTTCCAGCCGTCGCAGGACTTCAGTTCTTCGATTTCAAGTACAAGCTCCCAGCCGTTTACAGCTTCATCGGTATAGTTGGAAATACCCATTTCCAATCCGCACATTTTCTTATCGCCGTCCTCCCAGCTGTTGCCCGCTGAGTATGTAAACACGTACCCCTCTTTTGTTACCTCATCCTCGTCATCTTCATCATCTTCTTCGTCAAGAGAGCTTTCGTCCTCCGTTTCTTCTTCGGAACTTTCATCAGTTTCTGTCTCTGAGTTGTCCTCATCAACAGAAGCGGCAGAGGAACTGCTTTCAGCCTTAGATGAACTGTTGTCATTATCCTCGGACTTACCTGAATTTGTCACTATCAAAGCAACTATCAGCGCAACAATTACCGCGCCCATACCAATAAAACCGAAAAGGATTTTCTTATTTACCTTTGGCTCAGCGCCGTTAGAATTTTCCTCCATAATTTACCTCCTAATTTATTAATTAAATAAATTATAGCATACATTTTTATAAAATGCAATAGGAATTTCAAACATAAAAAGAGACGGACTTTAAAATCCGTCTCAGTCTGTCTATAATCATCACATGCCCCTCTTTTAAAACAATCCACCGGAATGTTTTAAAATTCACCCTGTGCGAAGCTCATGCATATGGGGATTTCGCGCTTGCGGGAGCGACGAGGGGCGCTGCCCCCTCGACCCCTGCAAGCGCTCTAGCGCCGCGCTTGACCCTGCGCTTTAATTTACGGTTAGACTTTTTTGACAAGCTGGAGACGGACTTTAAAATCCGTCTTTCATTTCTATTCTGATATGTTTTTCTTCATCATAATATGAGGACAGTATTCATCAAAATATTCCTCGCCGAACTCCTCATAGCCAAGCTTTTGATAAAACTCCTTTGCCCTCACCTGCGCAGACAGAACAGTTTCCTTATACCCGTGAGCTTTGGCGTAATCCTCCAGTGCGGAAACTACTGTCGAACCTAGCTTCTTCCCGCGGTACGCCTTTACTACTGAAATTCGTCCTATGTGAGCCTGTCCGTTGTCATTAAACATTCTGCCTGCGGCAATAGGAAAACCACCGTCGTAAACAACACAGTGAACTGCTTTTGCGTCTATATCGTCAAATTCATTCTCAAATCCCTGCTCGTAAACGAACACGCTCTCTCTTATTAATTTTGCGTCGGAGTTGTTTTCAAGACCCTCTGCGATTTTCATTGTAAATCCGCTCATTTAAGTACCTCGCTTTTAATTTGATCTAAGGCGGAGTTTTTATTGAGTCCACCTGTTTTCCAGTTCGTTCTTCTTGTTATACTCGATCGTTATAGGTGAAAGCTCCCCTAAAATATTATCGGGAACAAAATAATTGTTATAAAAAAGATCTTCACCGCTCCAGTTTTCGGGAACATATGCGGAGACCTCCGACAAAAAGCCCTCCTCGTCAAAGCGCATATCGGTTTTTGTATCGTAAGAAAACTCCACACGCTTTGCCATTGTACTCTTTGTATCATCAATAGGCGCCTCTGCTAACCAATGGACGTTTTTCTCCATATCTGCACCATACCGTTTCACCGAATAGCTGAGCTTAACGTCAAACCTGTTTCCGTCCTCTATGATCTCGCTCTCGATCTCGGACATTTCGCTGTCGGGAGCATAGCCTCGCCTCTCAGAGCCGTAAGAGCCGCCTATCAGAGAAATACTTGAATTCCCGCCCGATTTTTTCATTACAGCCAGTGCATTCTCATCATCGTTTGCGTCCATATTGATAACATTGTTGTCGGAAATGTTAAAATAATCATAAATATAAATGCCTTCTCCCTCTTTCAGTATCGGCAGCCACTGTTCAAAATGTGATTTTACAGCAGATCTGTACTGACTGACCTCGGGATAAAAAGACTTTACATCGTCGTCATATCTTCTTACTTCCATAGTGCATGACGTTCCCGTGGAGATCATTATATAGTTTTTCACATCGGGAAACCACTCGTCCGTTATTATAATGAAATTCTCATAATCTCCGACACCTGTAAACGGGAACAAATAAGCACGACACTTCTCAGGCAGAGCAAACCTCACTCCCATTGGGTCATAGGAAATATAACCCTCCTCGTCGGGAAATATCTCGGTATACTTTATAATACCCTTTTTATAATCCGACCATACGCCCTCCTCGGGATCATATTGGTGCTCCTCGTCAAGACTTACACCGTCGGGCAGAAAAAGATATCGTTCTTTCTCCTCTGCGTTTTCAGCCAGCAGGTTTGAATCGGCTTTTGAATCAGAACTCTCCGCGCCCTTAGAACAGGACGTCATTCCCAATGCGATTACCATAGAAACAGCAAGCGATAAGTATTTTTTTAACATAAAATCCCTCCTTAAATGATCGTTATTTATTTACTTTAAAGTACCGTCATCTTTATACGGTGAATTTACGCCTAAAATATTATCTGCTGTAAGATAATTATTGCTGCCGAAAGGTTCTCCACTGCAATCTTCCGGAACATATGTGGTAAGATCTAATAAAAAGCCTTCCTCGTCAAAGCAAATGTCCGTCCTCGCGTCTTGAGAAAATTCCACCCGCTTTGCCGTAACATACTTTTCATTATCGGGAGACATATCTATTATCCAATGAACATTCTTGTCCATATCGTTTCCGTAACGCTTTAAGGAATAATCAAGCTTTAGATCAAGTATGTTTCCGTTCTCTGTAATTTCGCTTTTCACCTCCGAC
The DNA here is from genome assembly GCA_964399215.1 of uncultured Ruminococcus sp. Taxonomy (GTDB): domain Bacteria; phylum Bacillota; class Clostridia; order Oscillospirales; family Ruminococcaceae; genus Hominimerdicola. The sequence goes on from CAYNPW010000007.1 coordinate 39,359, forward strand.
ATTTCGCTGTCGGGAGCACGGCTGCGGTCTCCGAAGCTGATACCCATATTTACCAGATAATTGTCCGGAGAATACATCTTGTCAGTAATATCTTCCTCCGTGACATCATCTTCGGATATTTCCGTAAGGTCATTGTGGGAAATGTCAAAATAATTATACACACTGAAGTCCTCGCCTGCCTCTATAACGGGGATACGCTTTTCTATCTGCGCTTTAACAGCTCCTTTGTAATTTAAAATATCGGGATACAGGTCTTTAACATTGCAGTAAGGTCTGACCCCAAAATTGCAGGCTGAAGCGGTTGAGATCATTATATAGTTGTGGACATTTGGAAACCACTCGTCGGTAATTAATATAAAATTCAGATAGTCGCTGACTGAGGTATGCGGGAACAAGTAAGCTCGGCACTTCTCAGGCAGAGCAAACCTCACTCCCATTGGGTCATAGGAAATATAACCCTCCTCGTCGGGAAATATCTCGGTATACTTTATAATACCCTTTTTATAATCCGACCATACGCCCTCCTCGGGATCATATTGGTGCTCCTCGTCAAGACTTACACCGTCGGGCAGAAAAAGATATCGTTCTTTCTCCTCTGCGTTTTCAGCCAGCAGGTTTGAATCGGCTTTTGAATCAGTACTCTCCGCGCCCTTAGAGCAGGACGTCATTCCCAATGCGATTACCATAGAAACAGCAAGCGATAAGTATTTGTTAAACATAAAATTCCCCCTTAAAACAGTTATTATACTATCAGTCCTCTAAATATAAGTGTATCTTTAAGTATAATTTGCTGCACCGTTTTAGAAATTTTGTATGCTTGTACAATTTACCGCTTGCCAAATAGGTAATTCTGAACATATAATATGCAGTCTTTAAAGTATCTTTGACAGAAATTCTTTAAGTCTGGGGTTTTCGGGATTTGCAAAAAATTCCTCGGGCGTGTTCTGCTCAAGCACATAGCCGTCCGCCATAAACAGTACTCTGGACGCTACCTCTCGTGCAAAGCCCATTTCGTGAGTTACCACTACCATTGTCATACCGTCCTCGGCAAGCTGTTTCATAAGCTCTAAAACCTCGCCGACCATTTCGGGGTCAAGGGCGGAGGTCGGCTCGTCGAACAGCATAACATCAGGATTCATCGCCAGAGAACGCGCAATCGCAATTCTTTGCTTCTGACCACCGGACAGCATTCCCGGATAGGTATCCGCCTTGTCGGGCAAACCAACTCTTTCCAGAAGCTCCACAGCCTTTTTATCCGCCTCCTCCTGAGACATGAGCCCCAGCTTTACAGGCGCAAGAGTAATATTCTTCTGAATAGTCAGATGCGGAAAAAGATTAAAATGCTGAAATACCATTCCCATACGCTGTCTGACCTTGTTTATCTCGTGGTCAGATGCGGAGGTTATGTCCTGTCCCTCGAAAATTATAGTTCCCGATGTAGGCGTCTCCATAAGGTTAAGGCAGCGCAGAAACGTGGATTTCCCCGAGCCTGAAGGTCCCACGATAACAACCTTTTCGCCCTTTTTGATATGCTCGTCAATACCCTTTAAAACTTCAATTTCACCAAAGCTTTTGTACAGTCCTCTAACGTCTATCACTTTGCGCCAGCCTCCTTTCAAGCTTTGATACAAGATGAGTTAATATCATTACCATTACAAGATAAATTACAGCAACCGAGATCAGCGGCATAAACGCCGAAAATGTCTGTGAACGGATAATATCTCCGCCCTTTGTAAGATCCTGAATAGCTATGTATCCCGCAACGGAGGTTTCTTTCAGAAGCACGATGCACTCGTTTGCAAGGGCGGGCAGAATGTTTTTGAAAGCCTGCGGAAGAATGACAGAGATCATCGTCTGACGGTAGTTGAGACCGAGACTTCTGCCCGCCTCTAATTGCCCGTTGTCAAGCGACATTATTCCCGAACGGACTATCTCAGCAACATAAGCTCCTGAATTGATACCGAATGCAATGACCGCCACAAATGTCTTTGAGATTGGTACGCTTGCAAAAATAACAAAGTAAATTATCAGAAGCTGAACTACCACAGGAGTTCCTCTTATAACGGTAAGGTATATCCTGCATATTACATTAAGGATTTTCATCTTGCCTGTCTTATCGTAAGTTGATCTGACAATGGCTATCAGAAATCCCAAGATCATACCCAAAAGAACCGCCAGCAGAGTGATAAGCAAGGTAGTTCCCAGACCGTCCACAAGGTACGTCCAGCGCTTCTGTTCAATAAAATTCTGTTTGATGCTGTCTATGAAGCTCAACAGATACACTTCCTTTCTCACACAAAAACGGGCGACAACACATGGTGCGCCGCCGCGTTGTATTGGCTGTTAGTCCTTTCTTACAACTATTACCTGACGTGAAGTCGTGTATGAATCCGAGAACAGAACGTTCTCCTTTCTGTCGTCAGTAGCAGTCATACCTGCAACGCCTACGTCAGCCTTGCCCGACTGAATGGCAGGAATTATAGAATCAAAAGCCATATCATCGATCTGTAGCTCATAACCAAGCTTATCGCATACGGCGTTCATCATATCAACGTCAAAGCCTACGATAGCGTCATTCTCCTTGCTTTCATAAGGAGGAAACTCCGCATTAGTCGCCATAACAAGAGTACCCTTGCTTCTGTCAACTCCCTCAGGCGAAGTATAAACGCTTTCTCCGGCTCCGTCTCCCTCGTAATTGTCTCTGATCTTCTGAAGAGTACCGTCCTCCTCAAGTTCCTTGAGCGCGCCGTTTATCTCAGCCTGAAGTTCGGTGTTGTCCAGTTTCATAGCAATAGCGTATTCCTCATCGGCAAAAGCTTCGTCGAGAATTTCGAGATCGTCATTCTTCTCAACAAAAACGCTTGCAGGCTGGTAGTCAATAATAACTGCGTCTACCTTACCCTGCTTGAGAGCCTGAATAGCGTCAACGCCCTTGTTGTATCTCTCCATTGTTACACCCTCAATATCGCTGGCAAGAGTATCGCCTGTAGTACCTAGCTGAACTCCGATAGTTTTGTTCTTCAAATCGTCAGCCGAATGTACTTCGTTTGCAGAAACTCCGCAGCCGGTCATCATAACAGCCGCCATAGCAAAAGCAATCATACCTGTAAATACTTTCTTCATAGATTATTTTCCTTTCACCATACAAATTTATAGAACTGATCTGTCAGTCTACATTCAAATAGTATTATAACACATCTTTATTCAATAATCAACAGTTTAGCGGAAATTTAACATTTTGTCAGCGCGGCGATCTATCTGAGCGTTATACAAAACCGCTAAAAATTATTTTAATATTTGTGCAGTATTTTTGTATTTATGATATTGACTTTTAACTGTATCTGTGTTATAGTTACAGTAGTGACAGATAGATACAGTAGTCACAGTTGTAATTACAGCAAAAAAAGAACAAAAGGAGGAACGCTCTAATGAAACTGATAGTTTCAAGCCTGTCGCAGATACCAATATACGAACAGATAAAACAGCAGATAAAGGAGCAGATATTCAGCGGCGCATTGAAAAGCGGCGAACAGCTACCCTCCATACGAATGCTTGCAAAGGAGCTTAAAGTCGGTGTCATCACCAGTAAAAGAGCCTACGACGACTTGTGTGAGGAGGGCGTGCTGGTCAGTCATCAGGGAAAGGGCATTTTTGTTGCTGAGATCAGTACAGAAAGTATGAGAAAAAACCATTTACAGATAGTGGAGGAACAGTTAAAGGACATAGTTTCTCTGGCGAAACAGTACGGTATCAACGAAACGGAAGTCAAATCGGCTTTAGAAAGAATTTTTAAGGAGACTAATAGCAATGAACGGAATTGAGATAACAAACCTGAATGTGGATTTCGGAAAATTCTCCCTTCAAAACATAAACCTCGCCGTACCTATGGGAACAGTCATGGGACTTATTGGACGAAACGGAGCGGGAAAATCCACTCTTATCAAATGTGCGGCGAACTGCAATGACTATTCGGGAGAGATCAGAATAAACGGTATCACAGCATACGACGACAAAGTAAAATACTTTTCACGGCTGGGAACCGTATTTGATGAATTGATATATAATGAAGAGCTGAAGGTCAAAACTATGCTTGAACGCTGCAAGAAAATATATCCCGATTTTGACGGTGAGTTTTTCAGCAAATATCTGGACTTCTTTCGCATTGACAGAAAATCAAAGCTCTCTAAGCTGTCCTTTGGTATGAAGAAAAAACTCCAGCTTATCGCGGTAATGGCTCTCAGACCGCAGGCGCTTATCCTTGACGAGCCTACTACGGGTATCGACCCTGCGGACAGATCAGAGATAATAGATATGCTTGCGGACTTTATGCTGGACGAAAACCACACCATACTGATTTCCACGCACATTACTTCTGATTTAGATAAAATAGCGGACTATATCACCCTGCTTGATGACGGAAAGATAGTTTTCTCCGACAGCAAGGATAATCTACAGGACAGATACAGACTTATCCGAGCGGAAAGCGGCGCACTCACGCGCTCGGACTGCGAGGCTCTCATAGGAGCAAAATACAGCGCATTCGGCACAGAGGGACTTACAGACCGCAGGGATATTTACACCAAAGCAGGTGTAACTGCGGTAGTACCCTCAGTTGAAGAAATAATGCTTGCATTCACAGAAAGAGAGGAAATGTAATATGGAGATAACATATAAAGGCTATACGACTGCGCTCACAATGCAAAATACCAAGCTAAAAGGCTTGTTTAAGTATTTCTTGACAACGACTATATTCGTGTTCATATATATATCGCTTTTCAGAGGAAATAACAGTGATTTTTTGATTTTGGCTCTTTATTCCAGCTCTTCGATCCAATATACTATTTATGACAGCTTTACCAATCGCCCTAATATAACATCGATACTGCCATTGTCGGATAAAAAGCGTCTGCTTTATTCTTATATTTATACAATCCAAGGGCTTGCGACTTTAATTATCGTATTGACGCTGATATTCGGCTTAATCTGCTTTTGTGATTTGATCTTTGAACTGAATGGAGAAAACATATCCATGACTTTTCCTGATAACGGAAAACTGTTATCAATGGGAAAGCTACTGCCTCTCATTATGGTTTTGGGAATATATCTGACCATGCCCGTTCTCGCTTTTATAAGAAACAAAAAGCTGTGGTACTGCATTGCAGGAGTTATTTACGCATTAAATATTGCCTGGGGACTTTTCTTATGCTCCTACGGAGAGAATAAATTCAAAGCCACTATTGACATTGAGGAGAAATTTGCGCATATGCCTCATCACGAAATAATTTTCATAATATTCTGTATTTTCACAGTACTGGAGATCGCCGCAGGAGCGTTTCTTGCATACAAAATGATAACCAAAAGATCAGAATAACCAAAAAGACGGCAGCGGATAAACAACGCTGCCGTCTGAATTATTATACAGTTTCCATACCGATTTTAAGAGCCTCGAGATTTTTCTCCAGCAGGTTCTTTTTCTTTGCAGGAATGCTTTTTTCAAGCCCCGTCTTAACTTCTTCAAGGGTAAAAAGTCCGCTCTCTCTGAGCATTCTTCCCAGAAGGATAATGTTAGCCATACCGTCAAGACCGTTTTCTCCTGAAAGTCCGGTTGAGGGAATTCCGTAAAAATCTATATCTTCCCTTTGAGTTGATATATCTACCATAGAAGTATCGGCAAATACCTTTCCGCCCCTTTTGACTGTTCCGATAAACTTGTCGTAGGAGGGTGTGTTCATAACAAGCAGAATATCAGGCTCCGTCACCAAAGGAGAACCCACAGGCTCGTCCCCTATAACCACAGAACAATTCGCCGTTCCCCCTCTCATCTCAGGACCGTAAGAGGGCAGCCAAGAAATCTCACGTCCTGCTACAAGCCCCGAATAGGCGAGAACCTTTCCCGCAAACAGTATGCCCTGTCCTCCGAAGCCCGCTAAAAGTATTTCTTTGTTCATTTAATGCCGTCCCCTTTCCCTTCACGGTAAACACCCAAAGGATAGTAAGGTATCATATCGTTTCTAAGTCTTTCAAGAGCCTTAACAGGGTCTAGCCCCCAGTTTGTAGGACAGGTAGAAAGTACCTCTACGATAGAAAAGCCCTTTTTGTCCCTCTGATTTTCAAAAGCCTTTCTTATGGCTTTTTTAGTCTCCTTAATATGAGGAACCGTATCAACGGCAGTTCTCTGCGCAAGAGCCGTTCCGCTCATCGTTGCAAGCATTTCACACACTCTGATAGGATAGCCCTCTCTTTCAGGGTCTCTGCCGTAAGGAGACGTCTGTGTGATCTGCCCCGGCAGAGTAGTAGGAGCCATTTGACCTCCCGTCATTCCATATGTCGTATTGTTGACAAAAATAACCGTGATATTCTCTCCTCTTGCCGCCGCATGGACTATCTCGGCAGTACCTATCGCCGCAAGGTCTCCGTCTCCCTGATAAGTGAACACAAAGCTGTCTGGCTTTGCCCTTTTAACTCCGGTAGCAACAGCGGGCGCGCGTCCGTGGGGAGCTTCTATCATATCACAGCTGAAATAATCGTAAGCCATTACCGAACAGCCGACGGGACACACTCCGATAGTATCTCCCTCTATCTGCATTTCATCTATGACCTCTGCCACAAGACGGTGAATAATTCCGTGAGTACATCCCGGACAGTAATGCATAGGCACGTCGCAAAGGGCGCGGGGTCTTTCAAATACAACAGCCATTACAACTCGCCTCCCATATCTTCAAGCTTTTTAAGCACCTCCGCAGGGGTAGGTATAATTCCGCCTGTTCTTCCGAAAAACTCAACAGGCTTTGAGCAGTTTATAGCAAGACGCAGATCGTCCGTCATCTGTCCCATTGACATCTCCACAGACAGAAGCTTTTTGGCAGAGCCGCTCGCCTCTCTAAGCTCTCTCTCCGGGAAAGGATAAAGGGTCACAGGTCTGAAAAGTCCCGCTTTTATGCCTTTTTCCCTTGCCTTAGCCACAGCGGACTTTGCAATTCTAGCCGACGCGCCGAAAGCGCATACCACAATCTCTGCATCCTCGCAGAGATAGCTTTCCGCTATAGTTTCCTTTTCCTCTACGGTTTTATAACGTTCATATCTGGTCACAACTGAGTTCTCCAGAACATCGGGCTGTAAAAACAGCGAATTGATAATATTATGCTCGCGCTTGTTCCTGTGACCGTCTGTCGCCCAGCTTTTGTCGTGAGAATTTTCCTTTATTTCAGGAAAAACCACAGGCTCCATCATCTGCCCCAGCAGACCGTCAGCTAAGATCATAGCCGGCATTCTGTATTCCTCCGCCTTATCAAATGCACGAATAACAAGATCAGCCATTTCCTGAACCGAAGCGGGAGCGTACACCAGAACGTGAAAATCTCCGTGGCCAAGACCTTTGGTAGCCTGCCAGTAATCTGACTGCGACGGCTGAATACCTCCCAGACCGGGACCTCCCCGCTGTACGTTTATAATAACGCAAGGCAAGTCCGACGCCGCAATATAGGAAATTCCCTCGCTTTTCAGCGAAATTCCCGGGCTAGAGGACGATGTCATTGCCCTCGTGCCCGTACTTGCCGCGCCCAGAACCATATTAATAGCCGCGATCTCGCTTTCAGCCTGCAAAAACGTGCCGCCCACCAGCGGCATTTTTTTTGACAAGTAAGCCGATATCTCGCTCTGAGGCGTTATCGGATACCCGAAATAGCATTTACAGCCCGCCCTCACAGCCGCCTCTGCGATAGCTTCATTGCCCTTCATCAAAACCTTTTCCATAGTTGTCACCTCTGCCTATCTTTCGACTGTTATTACACAGTCGGGACACATCATAGCGCACATTGCACAGCCGACACATTTGTCATAGTCTGCGCAAGACGCTGTGTAGTAACCCTTTTTATTGCGTTCCTGCTTGTCGATCACGATTATCTGCTTAGGACATACCGAAGCGCACAGCCCGCAGCCCTTACAGTGATCGGAATTTATATTAATTTTAGCCATTTTTATTCCTCCCAGATTGGCTTGACATATCTTTTATATTTCACGGGTTTGACCGCATTTTCGGGAATTTCACACTCTTGCGGAAAAACTGTCGCCATTATCGGCAGACCTGACAATTCCGAAAGGTTGTCCGCAAACGCCTGAGAACTCATAACAGTTTCGGCAGAAGTCTCCCCGCCGAGATTGGAGCAGTTCACAAGTCCTGTTACTCTAACTCCAGAAGCAAGCTGGATCTCTTTCATAATATTAAGCGCCTCCGCAGGAGTTTGTGTAAGACAGCGATATTTGTTAAAAAGATACAGCGTCTGTGCAAGCCCTTTTTCAGCCATATCGTTAAGAAAATCCCGATACCGCCCAAGAGCATATGCGCCCGCGTCATCTCCTCCGACGTCTATAATAACATAACCCTCGTCCTCGCACACTCTCTCCAGATCAAAGTTTATTGCAGGGATATCAAGATTTGTATTTGCATACGCCGTAGAGATCAGGTTAACGTTTCTGTCTCTGAAAAGACCGCCGAAATCGGCTGTTCGGAAATACGGGTTTACAATATCCAGATCGATCACGCTGACCTTTTCGCCCATATATGAAATCTCAAGAGCAAGGTTAACTGCAAAATTAGTTTTTCCGCAGCCATAATGACCTGTGATAACCGTTATTTTTTTCATTTATCAGCTTTCCTGCCTTTCAGATTTTATTCCCTAATTAATTAGTATAGTCCTTTTTTTATTTTTGTCAATACCCAAAATCATACAACCGACTGTTTTTTTGACAGGTGTACAAAAGTTTAGAGTTTGTTCATATTTGTACTTGCTTTTAAGCAAAATAAGGATAAAATTTTTCAGTTGAAAATCCTGCGATTGTATGATATAATAACAGTATAGTACACAATTATTGCGTGTCTGAGTTATTGAAAATTTTGTTAACAAAGCGAACAGTTTGATCGTCCATTGTTATTATAACTCATTCAGGAGGCGAAATATGGAAAAAATACTGATTATCGAAGACGATAATGATATAAATAATCTCATAGCCGAGGCTTTGGGAAAAGCAGGCTATGAGTGCGTGCAGGCATTTTCAGGAACCGAAGGACTTATTTACGCAAAAACAGACAAATTCAGCCTTGCGGTAATGGATCTGATGCTTCCCGGAATGACAGGAGAGGAGCTTCTGCCTAAGCTGAAACAGGAACATAAAATACCTGTGATCGTGCTTTCCGCCAAGGATAGCCTTGACAGTAAGGTTTCACTGCTTAATATGGGAGCTGAGGACTACATGACAAAGCCCTTTGCCATAGACGAGCTGATAGCAAGGGCGGGAGTGCAGATAAGACGTTTTTCGGGTACTGAAGAAAACTCAGCCGCTGTCATAACACGAAAGGGACTTACTCTTTGCAAAGACAGCTTTTCAGCAGAAATAAACGGAAATACAATATCTCTGACCAAACAGGAATTCAAAATAATGGAGCTTTTGATATCTCACCCGAAAAAAGTCTTTTCCAAGCAGGATATTTACAATTACGCGTGGGAGGATTACTACATCGGCGAGGACAAGACCATTAATATGCACATCAGTAATATACGCAAAAAGCTGAAAGCCTTTTCCGACGAAGAATTTATTGAAACAGTCTGGGGCATTGGCTTTAAATTCAGTTCGTGAAGGCTTAATAAAATAAACGGCAGTCCCCATATCAAAACTGCCGTCAATATATTTATGCCGCCTTTATTTTATATCCTTTTTCTGCATAACGATTATTGAAACTGCCGCGCATACTGAAAGGTATACCGCACCTGCAATCAAACACTTTGTCAACATATCGCTGTCGGCGGCAGCAGTTAAGGATTTTACATATGTCATCAGATCATATTTTGATATATCAAAATCCTTTGCGCCAAGCTTTTCTATTACATAGTTAATACCTAAATATACAAAGTTTGTGAATCCGCTGCAAAAGAAAATTCCAATGGTCATTCCGATACCCGATCCTCTTGCAGTAGTACAAAGCATTTGTACAAATGCACAGAAAGCAAGATGCAATAAGTACTGGAGCGCAATTATTTTGACTATATCTTCGATATTTCCTAAAACAAGCTTATCTCCCCAGATCACCTTGCCGCTGATAACAGTTGCGAGAATATGCACTGAGAACATTATGAAAAGCTCTGTGGCTATACCGATAAGCTTTGCAAGGCTCAGCATTCCTCTTTTGGGAAGCTGTCCCGCTATATTTTTAATAAAGCCTGTTTTCTGCTCAGTATTGGTGTAGATCGCTATAAATATTGCAGCAAGAAGCGCAACTATTCCGGAAGAAACCATAACCTGAATAAGACTTACTACTTCAATATCCTGTTCTACCCACTCGTCCTGAGTATCAAAATATATGCCCGCTACGTTCTCATCTTCTTCATTGACCTGTTCGTCCTTGGTAAAGCCAACCATAAAGCCAGAAGCCGCGTCCTCTGCCGGCTGTTGTACTGCGGCAGGCTCCTGTTCAGCCATATATTCCATATCAACATTAGTCACTGCTACGCTGAATACCGCTACTACGGCAGTTACTGCGATCATTACCCAAAAGGACATCGTGCGCACAAGCCGGTATAAATTCATTTTGATAAGATTAAACATTCTGCGCACCTCCCGTAAGATTAAGGAAATAGTCCTCAAGAGCCTCACTTTTTACTGAAATTCCTCCGAAATTAACGCCGTTTTCGGAAAGTCTCACAGCAATATCGCTTACGTCATCAAGGCGCTCATATATCTGTATCGTGGTCTTGTTGACCGCTTTGTAATTCATAATTCCCATTCCTTCAAGGACGGTTGCCGCTTTTGCGGTATCGCTTGTGATAAGTTCGACACGCTCCATACATCTGGACATAAGCTCTTCCGTAGTAAGCTCCTGCAAAAGCTCTCCGTTGTGGATAATTCCGTAGCTTGTGGCGATCTTGGAAAGCTCCTCGAGAATGTGGCTGGAAATTATAAAGGTGATACCCTTTTCTCTGTTAAGTCTTTCAATAGTCTCTCTTATCTCCGCGATACCCTGTGGATCCAGACCGTTGATAGGCTCGTCAAGGACGACCAGATCGGTGTCCCCCACAAGAGCCAGCGCAATACCCAGACGCTGTTTCATACCGAGAGAAAAGTTCTTTACAGCCTTTTTACCCGTATTTTCAAGTCCCACTGTTTTAAGGAGTTCCTCGACCACGCCCTTTTTACGCACACCCATAGCAATGCATTTAAGCTTTATATTCTGGGCCGCAGACATATCCCTATAAACCCCGGGAGCCTCAATAAGTGTTCCCACACGGTTCATTACCCTTGCCGCGTCTTTTCCGCTTTTTCCAAAAAGATCAAATTTCCCTGCCGAGGGAGCGGCAAGTCCGCTGATAATTTTAAGAATAGTTGTCTTACCCGCTCCGTTCCTGCCGATAAGACCATAAATGTCCCCCTGCTTAATATGAATATTCACGTTATTGACAGCCTTTTGTTTACCGTACTGCTTGGTAAGGCCGCTTGTACTGAGAATATATTCCATTACCTAACCTCCCGTTTTGTTTATGCTATCAGTATAACAGACAATTTCCAAAAAAGCGCAAAGAAATGTTAAAGAAAGGGTAAAGATAACAAACTGTTTGATCAAGAAAAGAGGAAAAAACTATGCTGATATGGGCTTTAGCCGCAACCGCTTTATCAATAATCCTGGCTGCTATACTGCTGTTTCTGAGAAATCAAATAAAAAACACAAGACAGCAGCTTGAATTTATGTCGCAAAATCAAACCAACATGCGCCTTACCTCCGACATGCCCGAGGGAGAATTCAATAAGCTTATCGACAGCATCAACAATATTGTCGATATATCAAAAAAAATACAGATAAGTTCGACATCTGCCGAAAAAAATCTCAAAGAGGCTATCACAAATATCTCTCACGACATACGAACTCCCCTGACCTCCATGGACGGATATTTTCAGCTCTTGACTAATTCTGACAATATGCAGGAGCGCGAGCACTATATCTCAATTATCAGAGGCAGAATCGAAAACCTAAAAGATATGCTGGAGGAGCTTTTCACCTACACCAAGCTGCAGAATGACGCTTTTGTGCTTGAAACCGATAAAATTGATCTTTCAAAAACACTGCTTGACACTCTGTTCACCTTTTACGACGAATTCAGACAGAGAAACTTTGAGCCGAATATTGACATTGATGAAAAACATCTATATATCTGCGGAAACTCCGAGGCTGTCCGAAGAACAGTACAGAATCTTTTGAGAAACGCTCTTGAACACGGTGGAAACACCATAAACCTGTCCTTGAAAGCAGCAGAAAGCAAAGCCTTTCTCTCCTGTTCAAACGATGTTTCCGCTCCCGATAACATTGATATGTCTCAGATATTCACCCGCTTTTACAAGGCAGACTCCGCCCGCACACATTCCTCCACAGGTCTGGGGCTTGCCATAGCTAAAGGACTTACCGAAAAAACAGGCGGACAAATAAGCGCAAAGCTAGAGGGAAATATTTTCTCCGTAACAGTCAGTTACACAATCGTAAATTAATATATAAAAATCAGAGGTTGGAAGCCGCTTTCAAAGCAAACTTCTAACCTCTTACTTCTGACCTCTGATTACTAATCGGCTACATCCACATAATACGCTGGATTAAGAATATATCCCTGATAACGTATTTCAAAATGCAGATGATCTCCTGTTGAAAATCCCGTTGAACCCATTTTGCCGATAACATCGCCCTTTTTGATCTCATCGCCCACGTTGACATCAACCTCGCTTAGATGCCCGTAAAGCGTAATAAATTCGTTTCCATGATCTATAATAACGTAGTTCCCGTAACCGCCTCCGCAGCCGCAGGAAACGCTTTTTCCATAATCATGAGTACAGGTTGTATTTATCCTTAGAACCGTTCCGCTGTCGCTTGCGTGTATTTCAGTACCGTGTGCTCCTGCAATATCAAGACCCGAATGATACGAGCCCCAGCGCGCACCCACTCCGGAGGTGATATTATAACACCCCGGCACAGGCCATGAAAAGGTATACGTCGGCTCAAATTCCTCAAGCTGTTCATTGTTTTTAAGACGCTCTCTTATGCCGTCCCGCAGTTCGCTCAGCTTGACGTCCGCCAGCGCCATGGTAGCCCTTACCTCATCGTCTCTTGCAGTCGTACCCGAGCTTTTGAGTATACCCGATAGATCCGACTCGTACTGAGCTTTTTCATCATTAAACGCTTCGTTTTCTTCTTCAAGAGCTTTCTGCTTTTCCTCAAGCTGTTTTCTTGTTTCCTCAGATGACTGATATAACTCGTCAAGAGTAGCCTTTTCGGTTTCGTACTGCGCATACTGTTCGTCGTACTCCTCTTGTTTTGCGTTCAGCTCAGCCTCCTCGGACTCATATTTATCTTTCAGTTTATAAAGATCGTCGATCATCTGATCATCGTGCTTTGCAACTCTCTTTATAAGTTCCATACGCATAAGCACATCGTAAAAGCTGTCAGACTCCAAAATCATAGTAGTGTAGGAATCGGAGCCTGCAATATACATAGCCCTCAGTCTCTTTTTTAGGCCCTCGACGCCTTCCTCAATATCACGCTGAGTATCCTCAAGCTCTCTTTTATTAGTGTTTATCTCAATTTCCAGAGCGGTCATATAACCGTTTAAAACCTCGATCTTTTCATTAAGTGCGTCAATTTTTTTCTGTAAAATCTCCTGCGTTTTCTTTTCACTTTCGATAGCAGTCTCAGCCTCCGAGATCTCGTTTTCAAGCTCCTGCTGTTTTTCAGAGATCTCTCTGAGCCTTTCTGCGTAAATCGTTATGTCATAGCCTGTGTTGCTCTCTTCAGCCTCCGATTGTCCGTCATCAGAATTTCCGTCTTCTCCATCAGTATTTTCTGTCTGGGGCACACTCATATCAGAGCCTTCATAGAAATAATCGGACTGCTCGTCCTCATAATCCGCCTGCGCCACCGTGTAGCGTATGCCGCTGCCTGCCGCACCCATTGCAATCATGAATGCCACAGCACAAGCCATTACTTTTTTTAAGCCAAAACGCTTGCTCATAGAAAAAAACTACTCCTTTTAATCGTGGGAACAATTATACATAGTTAGTGGGATCCTGCGCTACTCCGTTGAGTCTTACCTCAAAGTGCAGATGATCTCCTGTTGAGTGTCCTGTAGAACCTACCAGACCTAAAACATCGCCTTTCTCAACATGCTGACCCTGTGTAACCGTAATTCCCTGTGAATGACCGTACAAAGTCCAGTAGCCGTTTCCATGGTCAATAATACAGTAATTTCCGTATCCGCCGCCGCAGCCGCAGGAATAGTTCTTACCGTAATCGTGGGTGCAGGTATTGCTCACAAGAATGACAGTACCGGACGCAGCGGCGCATATCTTAGCTCCTCTTATGCCCTGAGACCATATATCTATACCCTTGTGATAAGCGCCCCATCTCCAGCCCACGCCGTAGGAAATATAATAAAATCCCGGAACAGGCCATGTAAACATAGACTTATCAACGTATCCGTATGCACTGTTATCAGTCGAGCTCTGGCTTCCCGTAGTTCCGCCTACGCTTGACGAAACGGAGCTGCCCGAACTGGAACTGTTGCTTTGCTGCTGTTTTTTCAGCTCCTCCTGACGCTTGCGTTCAGCCTCCTCCGCAAGTCTCTTGCGTTCAGCTTCTTCCTCAGCCTCGATCTGAGCCTGCTCTATATATAGATCTTCAAGCAGCTGTTCAAATTCCTCTTCCTCTTTGAGAATGGTTTCCTTATTATCCTCATAGTTCTTCTGGTCAATGGCAAGCTGTTCAAGGTAAGCCTCGCTCTGGGCGAACAGCTCCACAAGCTTGTCCTTCTGTTTCTGATGAGCATCCTCCTGCTCCTGCAAATCAGCCTTAGTCTTTTCAAGCTCCGACTTGTCTGCATTGAGATCAGCCTCGTCAGCCTCATAACGCTTCTTCAGATCAATAAGATCATTTATCATATTGTCATCGTGTTCGGCAACCCTCTTGACCAGTTCGATTTTCATAAGCATATCATAAAAATCCGTAGCTCCGATAAGAATATCGGAATAGGAGCTGCTGCCTGCAACGTACATCGTGCGGATCCTAGACTTAAAGTCCTGTACTCCGTCCTCTATCTCCTGCTTTTTTTCAGCGATCTGAATTTCTTTCTGAGCAATAGAATCCTCAAGCCCTGTAATCTCGGTATTCAAATCGTCAATGGAATTTTCCAGCGTCATAATAGTTTCCTGAACGGTATTGATCTGTTCCTCAATGGCAGCCTGATTTTCTTCCTCTGCAGAAATATCGTCTTTAGTCTGTGCGATTTTCTCGTCAAGCTCAGCCTGCTTTTTCTCAAGTTCTTCAAGCTTGGCTTGAGTATCCGAAATCTCGCTCTTGTTCTTTTTCATTTCCGCACTTTCGGCAGAAGCAATTTCCGTCAATACTACGCCCGAACCTGCTCTTGCAAACGCTGTCATGCAGATCACAACTGCCGCTGCGCAGGCAATAATACGTTTGAATGCAAATATTCTGTTCATGTCCAAAATCCTCCGTCAAAGGACAACGGCAGCGGATTTTTCCGTTTTTTTCTATAACTGCCGTAATTTTTACACTGCTTTTTATTATAGTCAATGGCAGTCCCGGTACAGTCCGCGTCTGCCATTTAATGGTATAATTAAACTTTCAGGTGCTTACCTGTACTTATAGACGTGCCCACAGCTCCGATAAGCGCTCCCGTAATGAGGTATGCTCCGCAAATATAAAGCGCAAGATCGTCAAATGAATAAAGGTTCTGCATACCGAGAATACTCCAGATGCTGAAGTTATCGTTAAAAATATTATAAACGCCCTCGTACGCAAATTTCGTCAGCAGCAGCGCGCCTCCTGCCGCAACAAGACCAACGATCATACCCTCCACAAAGAATGGGATTCTGATAAAGGAATTGGTCGCGCCAACATACTTCATTATGTTTATTTCCTTGCGTCTTGTGAATACGCTAGCCCTAGTCGTATTTGAAATAATGATAAGGCAAACGACTACCAGTGCAATCACTACGCAGAAAGCAACTATTGAGAAAATCCTTCTTATGTTGATAAGAATATCCGCAAAAGCTGTAGGCGACTGAGTGGACTCTACAAATTCAAAGGTCTCTATCTGAGTGGTGGTATCCGTCATTATTTCAATATCGTTTACCGTGATTTTATATGTATCAGGCAACGGATTGTCATCCGCATACTGGAAAAAGTCTTTTTCCTCCTCCGTCATACCCTTTAGCATATTCTCCCAAGCTTCTTCCTTTGTATACAGAGAAACCGTATTGACATTCGGGATATCCTTGAGCTTCTGCTCCAATTCAGCCATATTGCTGTCTGAAGTATTGTCCTCAACAACTACTACGATCTCACTTCGCCCCTCAATGCCTCCGATAACCCGGGTAAGATTAAGGGCAACCAGACAGGAAAGTCCTACCATAAGCAGGGATACCAACAGAATACAGAAAGACGCAAACGTCATCATTCTGTTCTTCCAAATCCCCTTAAAGCCTTGATTCACAAGGTATCTGAAGCTACTTACTTTCATTTGTATTTGAACCTCCTATTACCTCGTCAAAGGCAATGCTGCCCTTATTGATATTGATAATTCTTCCTCCGAAGTAACGTACAAGGTCGTGCTCGTGAGTAACCATAAGAATGGTCGTACCGCACTCGTTTATACCTTTCAGAAGTTCAACTATTTCATAGGAAAGCGCAGGATCGATATTTCCCGTAGGCTCGTCCGCAATTATAAGCTGAGGATCGTTTACCAGAGCTCTTGCCAGAGCCACACGCTGCTGTTCGCCGCCCGAAAGCTCCGTAGGATAGCACTTTGCCTTTTCTGACAGTCCCACAAGACTTATAACATAAGGCACTCTGCTCCTGATATACTTAGCGGGAGCATCGATAACTCTCAGCACAAAAGCCACATTCTCATACACAGTCATAGTGGGTATGAGACGGAAGTCCTGGAACACTACGCCGATAGTTCTTCTCAGCGCGGGAATTTTTCTTCTTCTCAGCTTTTTCAGATTAAAGCCGTTAACGATGACCGTACCGCTTGTGGCGTCGATTTCTTTAAGCACAAGCTTTATCAGCGTGGATTTACCTGCGCCTGACGGTCCTACAACGAAAGCGAAATCTCCGTCATTGATTTTAAGATTTACCTTGTTGAGTGCGTCAACGCCGCTTGAATTGTAAGTGACGGACACATCCTTAAACTCTACCAAAATTTACACCGCCTTAAAGTCACGGGAGCCTACACAACGCTCCCATCTCAAGGTCGCCTTAGAACTTAACCGGATTAGCTGACAAATATTTCTTTACCATCAGCGCTATCTTAAAGATAATTGCATGGTCGAATTCTCTTAGGTCAAGACCTGTGAGCTTTTTGATTTTTTCAAGTCTGTACACCAAAGTATTCCTGTGTACAAACAGCTTTCTTGAAGTTTCGGAAACGTTCAGATTATTCTCAAAGAATTTCTGGATCGTAAAGAGCGTCTCATGATCGAGAGACTCGATAGAACCCTTCTTGAAAACCTCCTTCAGAAACGTTTCGCAAAGAGTAGTGGGGAGATGATAAATAAGTCTCGCAATACCCAGATTATCGTATGAAACAATATTCTTGTCCGTATCGAAAACCTTACCTACCTCCAGAGCGATCTGAGCTTCCTTAAATGAACGAGCAAGATCCCTTACTCCCTCGATCACCGTACCGATACCCACATTCACACGGGTATAAAATTCGCTTGAGAGAGTATCGGAAATAGAACGCGCAAGCTTTTCCAGATCTTTTGACTCAACTCCGTTCGCAACCTCTTTGACCAGAACGATATCCGATTCTGTGATATTGAACACAAAATCCTTGTTCTTATCGGGGAAAAGGTTCTGGATTACGTCGTAAGCCGAAACGTCGTTTGAGGACACTATTCTGATAAGAAGAACAACCCTGGAAATATCTGCGCTGAAATGCAATTCCCTCGCCTTGACATGAACATCGCCGGGCAGAACGTTATCCAGCACAACATTCTTGATGAAGTTGTTTCTGTCGTACTTTTCGTCATAGTACTGCTTAATGCTTGACAGAGTAATAGCGAGAATACTTGCATACTTAGCGGCAACCTCGTCCGTACCCTCAACAAAAACAGCATAATCGGGCTTCATATGCGCGCCGAAAGGCTTATAGGTATAGCCGTCGCGCACGAAAATATCGTGGGAATCTCCCAGATCGAGTGACACAAACTCATTTGTCGTGCCTACCTGAGCCAGTTCCGAGCAGGCAATAATGGTTGCAGTTTCGTCAATAACGCCTATTACACAGTCAATAGTATCGCGCATCTGATGAACTACACTTTGAAATAATCTGTTTGACATAAGTTATTCCCCTCTACTTGCAAATTTGAACATTTTAATTCCAGACAATCCCGCTTGGGATCATGCAGACGGGCATATTACGTCCGTCTCCTGACAAAATGTCTGCTTACTGTAATTATAACAAAAAATGACGAACTTTGCAAGTGTTTTATAGTAAAAAGTGCAAAAAATCGCAAAAACTTTTTACCGGCTGAAAAAAGACAGCCACATAACGACCTAATGTATTACAAATTGTAACATATTTTTTCTGTCAATGTGTGAACACACTGTTAAATTAATTAATTTCTTGTTAGTTTTACACAAAAATCCAATTTTATATTTTACATTCGGTTACCGCTTTGTAATTATTAAACTTTCTGTAAACTGTAGTCTAAGCCCGATTTACCGCCGAAAATATGCGCTTACGGACAAAAAAAGACCGCCGCTTTTGGCGGTTGGACTTAGGGATTTTTAATCCCGAAAAAAATATCGGCATAGTTGGTATGGTATGTATCAGCTATGCCGATTTTATTTTGCGGCGGATGCAGATGCCGGAAACTCGAATTCCCCAATGCAGTTCCACACGATCCTGATT